>CAYWNO010000193.1:0-1623 GCA_964459665.1 uncultured Methanosarcinales archaeon | reverse complement strand
AAATAAACTGCATTTACTTTATAAATACAGGGGGTTATTCAAAGTCCTCAATAATCTGTTAGGCCAATTATTGGAAAAGACTTATAAATATTTTAAATGGTCTTTATGGTGTGGTGTTGTAGTTGCTTTTCTATCATTAATTGTTTGGTTTCTTGGATATAAATCCAAATAATCTACTTTTGAGGCAAGTGGCAGTTTTGAGGCAAAGCTCAAGTTACCCGACCATTACTCAAATATGGCAAAAACCTTTAAAACAATTGTATTTTCCCGTGTGTTATGGCAAATGTCCACATAATAACGCAGGGCTGCAGCGGAAACCTGAGGGAATCCGAGATAATGGCGGGCCTTTTGCATAATTCTGGATACGAGATTACAAATGACGAGAATGAGTCTGACGTTAATGTCGTAAATATCTGCACCGTGAAAGGGGATACTACTGCGCTAAGGGAAATCAAAAGGCTCAAAAAAGAATTTCCGGAAAAAAAGCTCGTCGTGGCGGGATGCATAACCGAAGGCATTGTGCCGAAAATAAAGAAGCTTGATGAAGGCATAAGCTTCATCAATACGCATAATTTCGGAAAGGTGCAATCTGTCGTTGAGAATTCCCTGAACGGCACGGCTCTCGCGCTGCTGGGCAAAAAGTATGAGCAGAAAGTTGCACTCCCTTCCATGAGGAAAAACCCGCTCATAGGAATTGTCCCTATATTAAACGGCTGCAATTATTTCTGCACTTTCTGCTCTACAAAATTAGTCAAGGGCAGGCTTTTTTCCTACCCGATGGATGCGATAAAGCATGATGTCAAGGAGCACCTAAAGTTCGGATGCAGGGAAATATGGATAACCTCGAATGACACGGGCGCTTACATGGTAGATCAGGGAGGAAAGCAAAAATTGCCCGAGCTGCTTGAGAATATACTCTCCGTGCCAATGGATTTTAAGGTAAGGGTTGGAATGATGAATCCCGGCAACACTATTGAAATTCTAGAAGAGCTTATAGAAGCATACAAGAATCCCAAAATGTTCAAATTTTTGCACATCCCAATTCAATCGGGAAACGACGAAATTCTTAAAATGATGAACAGAAAATACACCGCAAAGGATTTTGCTGATGTGGTTTGCGCATTCAGAAAAGAAATCCCGGAAATAACAATATCCACGGATATTATCGTCGGGTTTCCGTCCGAGACTGACGGGCAGTTCAATGATTCAGTCGAAGTCATTAAAAAAATAAAGCCCGACGTGGTGAACCTGTCAAGATATTCCCAAAGAGAGGGGACAATCGCTGCAAGAATGAAGCAGATTGCAACAAACAGGCTAAAGCAAAGGTCGAGGGTAATGACGAACGTGTACCGTGAAACCGCCGCAGCAAACAACAAAAGATGGATTGGATGGAAGGGCAAAATCCTGATTGATGAGGTTGGAAGGCGCGGCTCTTGGATTGGAAGGAACTACTGCTACAAGCCCGTCATAGTAAACGGAGATTTTAAGCTAGGAGATGAGATTTACGTTAATATTTTCGATGCAACCTCCTTTGACTTGAGGGGAGAAAGTTGTTAGGGAGACTTAAAGGCACTGTCGAAAAAGTGAGTGATTTTCACGGGTCTAAACTTAAGACTCGACGAG
>CAYWNO010000192.1:0-1632 GCA_964459665.1 uncultured Methanosarcinales archaeon | reverse complement strand
TGTATGTTTGGTGTCTCTTAACTATTTGTCTACTTTTAGGGGTTCACTCCAATTATCAATCATATCTTCCATTCTATAAAAACCCTTCCTACCATTTATCCATTGCGTAGCCATCAAAGCGCCCAATGCAAACCCTTCCCTGTTTCGTGCAGTGTGCTTTAATTCAATCGTGTCTGCGCTGCTGTCAAATCCAACAACATGCGTGCCGGGAATTGAGCCTGCCCTTATTGATGCAAAATGCAACTCATTTGGCATTATTTTTCTGTCTATTTTTTCAAACAACAGCTTGTTTTTTCTTTTAATGTTTTTTATTAAGATTTCTCCAATGGTTTTTGCTGTCCCGCTTGGGCTGTCAGCTTTTTTATTGTGATGCAGCTCATATCCGTAAACATCATAATCCCCTATGCTGTTTATTATTTTTGCGGCATTCCCAATTATTTTAAAAAAAACATTTACGCCGATTGAAAAGTTTGAGGCATAAACCAGCCCGATTTTATTTTTCTTTGTAATTGCTTTGGCTTCATCAATCCTTTCGTGCCATCCTGTCGTTCCCACAACGATATTTTTTTTGAAGCTTGCGATTTTTTTGATGTTGTCCATGACTGCATTTGGGCTTGTAAAATCAATGCATACATCCACGCCGTCCATAGACTCATCATTAATTGAGTGGTAGGCTGCACCCTTATCCGTAGTGTCTATTATTGACCTTATTGTCATGCCTTTGAATTTAGCGGCTTTTTCAATTTCATGCCCCATCTTTCCGTAGCCCACTATTGATATTTTTAGCTCTTTCATAAAAACAGAAAGATTTTTATAGATTATATAAACATTATGTTATTCTGATAACAAAATAATATCAAAAAATTCCAGCTTTGCTGGAATTTTTTGGATGTGATTATGGTAACTGTAAGCCATCTTGTCAAAAAGATTGTAAGCGGGCATTCTTTTGTAGAGGAAGGCCTTGGTAAAGGAATAATCAGCGTTGCCAATCTTGCCGAGCAGATACTGCCGGACATAGAAAAAGAGCTGGGCAAAAAAGTCAGGCATGCTGCCGTAGTTATGGCCTTAAGAAGGCATGCCGAGCAGATTTTGGCTCATAGGGGCAATGTAAGCAAATTCAACTACGCAGGCGAGATTCTGATGAAAACCAACATATGCGATTTTTCAGTCGTCAAGTCTTCGAGCCTTTTGGTAAAGCTCAAGACAATCTACAACCTGGTTAATTTTGAGAGGGGAGATACCTTGAATGTCATACTGGGGAATAATGAGGTAAGCATAATAATAAATGAGAAATACATGGAAAAGCTCTCAAAATTCCTGTCAGGGGAAAAGACGCTAAACAAGGAGATGGGACTAGTTTCATTGACAATCATATTTACTTCAGACGATTTCATGCACACTCCGGGAATAGTCTTCGATGTCGTAAGAAAGCTTGCATGGGAAAGCATCAACATTTACGAAATAGTCTCTACGATGACGGAGCTGACATTCATTCTCAACAAGAAAGACTCCATGAAGGCTTATAAAGTCCTGCATGAATTGGCGGGGAGATATAGCAAATGACACAAATTTTTATACAGAGGACTTTGAATAACCCCCTGTATTTATAAAGTAAATGCAGTTTATTTATAA
>CAYWNO010000191.1:0-1678 GCA_964459665.1 uncultured Methanosarcinales archaeon | reverse complement strand
GTGTATCAAGAGGACGCAACAAATTTCAATCAATTATTTGCGTCCGATATTATAGCTTTCCTCCAACCAAAGCAAACTGGCTTAGCAGGGCTTCGAGCTGGATGAACTCGTCGGATCCTTCAGTCATTCTGAACTCCGCATCCCCGCACTTGTCTATGAGGATCATTTTCGACTTGTTATCAATGTCAAGCTCAAGAATCTCTTTTTGTATCTGTTTTATTATGTCTATGCCTGCCAATCCATAGCTTAACATAATATCCAGCAGCTTGTTTCTCGATTCGATGAATTTACCGCTTAATGCAAGCTCGAGGGCCTGCCTTATCTCTTTTGGCTTTGCTATCGAAGCCATGGAATGGATTAAATCCTCGGTTATATGCTCTGCTATTGCCGCGGAGCTTTGAAGTATATTCTCTAGCTTTCTGCAATCGCCTTCGCAGATTTCGTACAGCGCGTCTTTTGCCTTTTCGTCTATCTTTAGGCCCTCCTTTTCGGCTATTTTTTCTATGATTCCAATGACGTCTTTTTTGTCAATCTGCCTGAATCTGAAAACCACGCACCTGCTTTGTATCGGCTCTATTATCTTAGAAGAGTAGTTGCAGCTTAATATGAACCTGCACGTACTGGTATAGTTTTCCATTGTCCTTCTTAATGCCTGCTGTGCCTCCCTTGTAAGGGCATCGGCCTCGTCAAGAAATATAACCTTGAACGGGACATTGCCTATTGCCTTTGTCCTCGCAAAATCTTTCACATTGACCCTTATGGTGTCTATTCCCCTCGTGTCGCTTGCGTTAAGCTCGAGAAAATTATTGCGCCATTCGCTTCCAAAAAGCTTTTTTGCTATAACTATTGACAATGACGATTTCCCAACGCCCGCAGGCCCTGAAAAAAGAAGGTGCGGAAGGTTCTGCTGCTCAACAAAAGCCTTTACTCTCTTTACTATTTCCTGCTGCCCTTTTATTTCAGAGAAATCAGTTGGCCTGTATTTCTCGGTCCAAAGGGCGCTTGATAGTTCCATTTTACAATAAATAAGAAACAATGATTGTTTAAAAAAGTATTGACAAATTCCTGCTCAACTTAAATCACAATGACTGATGCAAAAAAAAAACAGGTAAATATAGAAAATTTCGCATTTGTCAATTATAAGGAACTGAGTCCAATAATGATTGATAAAAAAGTGATTTCCTCGTCTATGAGTGTAAGCATGTTTGGATACCATCTACCTCATCCATAGTTTTTTTATCGACGACAACTGATAATCTTTGTCAATCGCTATTTATACCAGTTCCCCCTATATGATGTCTTCCTCAGCAACAACCATGAAATCGCCTGTCGCGATGACTGCGCTGAAAGGTATCAGAATGTGCCCTTCCTTGTCTTTTTCAAGCTCCAGTTTTTCCGTATAAGAAGTTGGATTATGTAGCACCATGTGAATCAATTCTCCCGAGCGGGTCTCGAAAATTATGTCGCCTACTTCCCCGAATCTCTTGCCTGCCTTGCTTACAACTGTTTTTCCAATCAGTTGCTTTGAAAATTTCTTGTCGTCTTCCGGCATTTTATTCCCTTTACAGTTAATACTTAATAATTGGTGGCAAGTTATATTTAAATGTTTTGATTGATATTTTGAAATGTAGTATACGGAAATTATTGCACCCCTATTTCTGCAAATATCAGGATTATC
>CAYWNO010000190.1:0-1689 GCA_964459665.1 uncultured Methanosarcinales archaeon | reverse complement strand
CTGGCTCGGGTCGGATTTTTAGGATGCCAAAAATAGAAAACTCCTTAAATTCAAAGGATACTCTGGATTTCACTTCGCTACATCCAGAGTTTTCTATTTTTGTGCATAAAATTTTAAAGTTCTAATTCAAAAACATTTAAATATCAAAATCGAATTCTGCCCATTATGAAACGAAGTTCCCGTCGATGGAAGAAAAAGAGGCAAATGCGCTGGAAATGGCAGCGCAAGAGGATGAAAAAAGAAAGAAGGCTAAGAAAGCAGCACAGGAGCGGCTGATAAAATAGAAAAGTTTTCCAAAAAATATAAATAGGACTCTTAAATCTTTTTTCTCGGTGGTTATGATTTCAATGATGGATGAAATTTCAAAATCTGACCCTGAAATTTTTGATGCCGTTAAAAAAGAGGGCGCAAGAATAAGGAACGGCGTCGAGCTAATCCCTAGCGAGAATTTCGTCAGCAAGGCCGTGCTTCAGGCTTATGCCACATTCTTTACAAACAAGTATTCAGAAGGTTATCCCGGCAAAAGGTATTATGGCGGCAACCAGTTTGTAGATGTCGTGGAAAACCTGGCAATTGAGAGGGCAAAGAAGCTTTTTGGCGCAGAGCATGTTAATGTCCAGCCTTATTCGGGCAGCCCGGCAAATCAGGCTGTATTCTTTGCATTGCTAAGCCTTGGAGATACTTTCATGGGCTTTGACTTGAGCGCAGGCGGGCATTTAACCCATGGGAGCCCAGTAAATTTTTCCGGCAAATTCTACAAATGTGCCCCTTACAATGTCGATAAGGATACAGAGCTTCTAGACTACGATAAGATTATGAAGCAGGCCAAAGAATCAAAGCCAAAAATGATTCTTTCCGGGCTTACCGCATATCCGAGAAAGATTGACTTTAAGGCATTCAAGGAAATTTGCGACGAGGTTGGGGCTTACCACTTTGCGGACATCGCCCACATTGCAGGCTTGTGCGCAACAGGCTTTCACCAGAATCCGGTTCCTTATTGCGATGCCGTGACAACAACAACCCATAAAACCCTAAGGGGACCAAGAGGCGCAATTATTATGTGCATGGAAAAGCATGCGCAGCAAATTGACAAGGCAGTTTTCCCGGGATTGCAGGGCGGTCCCCATAATCATGTGAATGCTGCAAAGGCAGTTGCCTTCAGGGAAGCATTGCAGCCCGAATACAAAGAATACTGCGGGCAGATTGTGAAGAATGCCAAGGCCTTGGCAAATTCTCTTATGGGCGAGGGATTGGAGCTTGTAACCGGCGGCACTGACAACCATCTTATGGTCATAAAGCTCGTAAGCAAAGGGCTTGCTGGGAAGGGCAAGGAGATTCAAAATGCGCTTGGGGAGGCGGAGATTTATGTAAACAAGAATACAATACCTTATGAGCCAAACACCCCTTTTAACCCAAGCGGAATAAGGCTCGGAACTCCTGCAATAACAACAAGAGGAATGAAAGAAAGCGAAATGAAAGTTATAGGAGAATGTATTGCAAAAGTTATAGATAATTATGCTGATAAAAGTGTTATTGAAAAAGTTAAAGAAAATATTTTGGAATTATGCAAAGGATTTCCGCTTTATCCGGGGATGGAAGTGTTGAGGTAAGGAGTCGATTACCTCTGATAATAGTGAGAGTTTTGAATAACCCTATTCCATTTATAAATAAACTGCATTTACTTTATAA
>CAYWNO010000189.1:0-1725 GCA_964459665.1 uncultured Methanosarcinales archaeon | reverse complement strand
ATAATCCTGATTTTAAGGTCAAAATGTTCGAATATTATTCACATTAACTATATAAGTTGAAAAATTCACTCCTAAAGTGAATTTTTCAAAATTCTCATAACTTTATCCATCACTTCCAATCCCTTTAATGTCCCCAATGAGCCATTCGCGCAGTCTATCTCGTTGAACTTTTCTACATCGTCGGGAATTATACCGCCCCTGCTATAACTATCGGCACGGGCTCTGCTGAATGGGATTTATTTATGCACGGAGTTGCATGGTCTCCTGTCACGACAATAATTGTTTCATCAAGTTTTATTTTTTTTAGCAGGGGCTCAAAGTAATACTTGTCAATTTCTTCTATTGAATTTTTCTTTCCTTCAAAATCGCCGTCGTGCCCGAATAAATCAGGTCCTTTGATGTGTATGTAAAGGCAGTCATATTCTTCCATAGCTGACAATGTTTTGTCTACTCTTTCAGGATAATCTTTTTTTGTGAATGTGGGCAGCGGCAGGTCTATGACTTTCATTCCGCATAATTTCCCTATTCCAAGCTCCAGAGGCATGTCTGCAAGAATCGCCCACTTTTTTTTGTATTTTTCCGATATGCTGTATAGTTTAGGGACTTCATTTCCCGCATCTCTTGAAAGTATCACATTCGCCTTTAACTTTCCCTGTCCTGCTCTTTTTTTGTTGACGAAGCTTTTGTCCAAAACTTCCTGCGACTTTTTAGTAAATTCATTTAATAATTCCGCGCTTAGCCCTGAGCCATCGGCATTGTCAAGCGCCTTTGACTCCATTACAATTTTAGGATAATCTTTCAGCGCTTCTGCGATTGAGGGCGCTCTCAATAAAATAGGCATAAAAGTAGAAAGCATAAAGGAGACAAAATGCATGGGCGGACTTGGTGGTATTGTCTGCAGAATAGAAGTTAAGGTAAAATAATAAAAAAGGAATGCCTTTATGGAATTTCTGGAAAAAGAAAGATGGATTAGTTTGAGCATAGCAATAGATGTGGTTGCCACCTCGCTCGATAAAAGCGCTGAAAAAATGAGGCATCTGGCTGAAGCTCATGGATGGGCATTTAAGGCAGCAGAGACTAAATTCATTGCAAAAAAATGGGGAAAAAATTTATGAAATTCGAATATTTCCAAAAAATCAATTAAGCCCTGCGGAAATTAAGGACAGGATAGCAGCAATAAACCAGACAGCCATTCAAATTCTTAATACCATGATCTATGGCGGATGGGACATACAAACTGAATCTTTTGAGCCAAACTGGTGGCTTGAGAAATCAGAAGAAGGCTACATTATAAAGATTATGGCTTATGACGGCATTATAAACTTAAATTGCGACCTGGAAAAATTCATCCAGTTTGGAAAAAGTAACCCTGAAATTTTTCGCATAATATTTTATAATATCGATATAAGAAAATGGCATGAGCATCTGTCTAAGCACAGTTCAAATGCTGATTATAAAAGCGGAGGCATGCCTGCTGAGATGTCATTGAAAGTTTTGGAGCAGGTTATGGGGGCAGGAGATAAAATTTAAAAAAAGCTGATGGGAAGTTTAATCAGCTTCCCCAAAACACTTCCTGGTCGGGATAAACAACAATGCCCTTGCCACCCTCTATTTTCATTGCAACAATTTTTTTCTGGAAGCTGGTGCCGCGCATCTTAAGAATTTCTATGGCGCTTTCCCTCACATTCCCGCTTTTAATGTTGTAGAGTAGAATTACTCCATCTG
>CAYWNO010000188.1:0-1731 GCA_964459665.1 uncultured Methanosarcinales archaeon | reverse complement strand
TCCTCCTATTTTTATTTTTCTTCTTTTTGGCACAAAATAAAAAATACGTGATTCCTTAAAATCAGCTTCTTATTTGTTGACCTTTATTTCCATTGGAGAAAAGAAGGATTTTTATATAAGAACACCTCAAATTATAGACGGTGAAGACAAATTCTACCATCCATAAAAATGAGGTGATATAATTGACAGAAATACACTTAAATCTTAAAAATCTTTCTGATTGTGAAATGCTTCTGAGCATTTTTTCGACGTCAAATCGGTATGAATTTACCTCAAAAAAGGTGTTCAGATTAAAAGAGCATAAGATTTGCAGCCGCGGGCATGAGATGGTGCATAATGGATATGATTATGCAAGGAAAAGCGGATTTGGCAAAGTAAAAATAGGTAAGCAGATTTGCCCAATATGCAAAGAGGAGTATAGAGAGGACAAAGGATTCTGGAAAGGGCTTCTTTCCAGATGGAAGGATGCAGTAACTGACTTAATAATGGCATTAAGGGATTCCCATGTGGCATGGGAAAAAATTTCCGGAGTTATGAATTATATTCTGCCTATCGGTAAAGATAAGGCCAGATATCTATTCAATAATTGCATTGAGCAATTCACATATCCTCAGGATAATTTTGTGATTGCGCAGTATGATGAACAGCATCCAAAAAAAGGCAGGACACAGAAATTTCGCCTTACTCTTTTAAACTACAAAACCAAGCAGCCAATCGCTGATGAATTGTTTGATAATAAAGACGATGAAACTATCGAAGCATTCTTAAGAAAACACCTTGACGCAGAAAAAGAGATTGTCATAATAACCGACTGCGACAGAAGATATCCTGCCATATTCAAAAGAATATGGGGCAAAAAAGTCATTCACCAGAAATGCCTGCTTCATCTCAATAAGCTTGTAGTTTATGATTTTGGAAAGAATGCCTCTTTGCTGAATGAATACAACAAATACCAAATACTGAATATCTTTTACAATCGCGGAAAAGAGCTTAAATTTCTTGAGAGGCTTCTCAAAAAGCAGGATAAAAAACATTTTGCTTCCTCAAAAGAAAAAAGCGAATGGACAAAAGAGGCAAAGCAAAAGTTCCATGAGCGCCTAAGAAATATGGAGAATACGCGAAGAAGGAATGGAAAAAACCTGACGCAAAGAAAACTGTTCAAAGCTGAGGAGATTTTGGAGAACCTGATCAAACAAAAGATGCTATTTCCAAAGAAAGCTAGAAAAAGGCTTGCCATGATAAAAGAAAATTGGAGATATTTTACAGCATTTTATCATATAACAGATTGCCCGGCAACAAATAATGCCCTCGAAAATTTCTATTCTACAAGCCTTAAAACCCATAGGAAAAAGCAGTTAAGAAGTGATAAGGGCATTATCAGTCACATGAAGCTTTCAGCACTCAAAAGAGTGCGAAGTTTGACAGAGCCAAAAGAAAGCCTTCTTGAGATATTTATGCTTGTAAGGTCGGTTACATCATAACAAAGGTTCTTCAAAAGCCAGAATCCTATTTGATAAGATAGAGCTATGTTCCAGCGACAGGTTTTTTATTTATTTTGTCGTTATAGCCTTATAAACTGCAATTATTAGGCTTTTCATTAGAAAAGATCAATATTTTCCACAGGAAACGATTTTAAAAATGTTAAAATCACTCAGAAATTATTTTGTGCCTTATTTCCGGCGTTGCGCGGATATTCACTAATTCAATGATGATGATCCCAGAAATCAAATT
>CAYWNO010000187.1:0-1782 GCA_964459665.1 uncultured Methanosarcinales archaeon | reverse complement strand
AAACCCAGAAATACCTGTTGTGGACAAAGATAGTATTTCTTTTTCTTAATTCTTCCTGCACTTCTTTTTTGGTTATGTCAGAAAAATTATCAAGGACAATAACATCGTCCACAAACCCGATTCCATCCCTTCTTTTGTAGTATTTTGCGTAAGTTTTTTCCCGCCCTTTCTGGCATACAACAAGCGTCTTGAACCCATGCGAATGCGCCCCTCTGCAAACATCGAGGGCAGAATGCCCGCCAAGCGTTCCTATTGTTATGCTTTTCTTGTCATAGCCTTCCAGTATTTTGGAGATTTGGGTTTGATTTATCATTAAGTTGATTTAATTATTTATTTGAATGATATCTTATTCCATTTTTTTGGGTTATTTAATATTAAACGCAGTGAACAACAAACTAATCATAGCCAAAATAAAAATCAAAAAAAGAAATGTGATTACACCTATATCGTGAATCTTAAACTTTCTTGTTTGCATTTTCGCCATTTATTATTTAAATTGTTAAATTTAATTTTTTCTTTAATGTTCAATCGTTAATGCTATACGTTAATGAATTTTAATTATTTATCCCAGCACCTTATTTAACTTATCCATCTCGAGAGCCTTCTTTATTTCCCTTGCTATCCTTCTTCCGGTTGACATCGGCTCGTTGTACTTGAGCCATGTATACGGGCTTCCGTTGATGAAAGGGTTTGTTCCAGCAACTATCCTTGCCGATATTTCGAAAACATATATCTCTTCTTCCGGAGTTAGGATTGTCTCGAGGCAAAAAGGGCCGAACAATCCTGGAGGGGCAAGCTTTTTGGATTCTCTTACGACTGCTTCTCCCATCTCAATCAATTTAGGCAGGAATGACTCTCTTATGACTACAGGAATGTTTCCTACAATCACATAGCTCGGGTCAATCTTGGGCAATACTATCTGGTCTCTTGCAGATATTCTTCCGAGAGAATCAACGTTGCTTTCATACCTGATGTCGCAGCCCATTATCTCAAGTTCATTAGTCAATGAAGAGTAGAAATAATGTATGAATAATGGAACCCCTATTATATACTCCTGGATGACGTACTTTCTTAGCATGTAAGGCTTGATTTTTTTGTTGAAGTCCTTTTCATCTTTTGCAAGAAAATACCCTTTTCCGCCTTCGGCGCCCATGAACTTTGCTATGACGAGCCTGTCAATATCTTTAGCCCTGTTAAACAGCATCGGAACTTTGAGCCCTGCATTCTTGAGCCATTGCTTTTCAAGGTTCCTGTCGGATTCCCACTTCAGTATTTTTTTATTGCCGTAATAGGGGACTTTAAGCTTTTCAACATTCTCATAGCCCATGTACGTTACAAAAGAGCCGTGAGGTATGACAATTGCATTCTTTTTTATAAGGCTGTTCTCTATTTTTGGAAATTCCTTATAAGAATCAATGCTTATGATTTCATCTGCGGCATTAAACATCCTATAAGGGCTTTCGTAGCCTTTCTTGCAGACGGCAATCGTTTCAAATC
This sequence comes from uncultured Methanosarcinales archaeon, assembly GCA_964459665.1. Taxonomy (GTDB): domain Archaea; phylum Nanobdellota; class Nanobdellia; order Woesearchaeales; family GW2011-AR4. The sequence goes on along the minus strand of CAYWNO010000187.1, from coordinate 285 downwards.
CTTCGTCATGCGCCCCTTTGAATATTTGCAATGCAGAATGAGAGCCTATAGTTGAAATTTTGTGCTTTAGCTGCGCCATATCACAGTAAAGATGAAGTTGTATATAAATTTTACTCTAAAAGCAAGATTTAAATATAAGTTGTGCTAAAAAGCTAACAAAAGGTGATTAAAGTAAGAAAATCCATATTCTTGTTAATGCTTGTTCTGGCTGTTGCAGGCAACATCGCATTTGCACAATCTTCTGATAATGCACAATCTTCTGATAATGCACAATCTTCTGATAAT
>CAYWNO010000186.1:0-1787 GCA_964459665.1 uncultured Methanosarcinales archaeon | reverse complement strand
CTAATAATCAAATTGAACAGAAAGCTGGGCTGTTAAGTTAGCGAGTGGCTATTTCTTTTCAATATGGTAAAATACAAACATGGGATGGTAATCTAATGTCATCTAAGTAATGTGAGATGTTAAGTTAGAGAGGTATGAAATTTTTTTTTGAGTAAATAAGAAAATATTAATTAATAATTGGGCTGTCAAGTAAACGTCACCCGAAGAAGTAAAAGTATAGGAAAGTGAACTGTCTTAAAAAACGTAATACTTTACCATCCTGAAGTTGCTCGTCGGAGAACAAAAAGTATCAGTCAAACAAGCCTCGTCGGTGAACTTCATAAAGCTAAAATATTACCCTTATAAGAGGCGAGGATGCCGTAAGATTTATTAAGAACATGGTTAAAGAAGAGAAAAATCCAAACCCAAAGCGCATATCATTTATTAAAAAAGCCCTAAACACCAAATTTAATGTTGTTAATAAAATACTGACAAATTAGCGTAGTTCCTTTATTTCGTCCTTTGAGTACCTTGGATACTTCCAATCAAAAACCTGCTTCCGGCAAAACCCGCCCCCAATAATCCAACGTCATAATTCAATACAAGATAAATCGGGATTTCACGAAGAATATTGCTCATCCTTTGGTTTGATTCGAAAATCTTCACGAACTCCTCGTCGAAAATTTCCCGGTTTTTCGAGGCGATTCCTCCAGCAATGTATATGCCGCCGAGCGCCATGCCGTCGAGGGCAAGGTTTTTTGCAAATCTCGCATAAGATTTTTTGAATATTCCAAATGTCTCCTTGCAGCTTGCGTCAACTTTCCTGTACTTAGATATAAGCTCGGCTTTGAACTCCGACTTATCAATTTCTTTCGTGAACTTTGTTTCTTTGTGCCTTTTCCTGCTCCTTAAAAACATGTAAATGTTGATTAAGCCGTCGCCCGACAATATGTCGCCGTTGCTTACATTCTGCTTTATGCTCCTGTACTGTTTGATGAATTTGACCAAATCAAGCTCGAAAATGGTCTGGGCGGCAAAATCGCTGTGATGCACTTCCGAAGGCAGCGGAACATGAAATCCGCAATTCTCATTGTAAACTAAAAGAGTTTTTCCAAGCCCTGTGCCTGCCCCAATGACAAGCACAGGCGCTTTTGGGATTTTTTTGCCATTCTTGATAACATGAATATCCTTTCTGCTGAGCAGGCATATCCCGTATCCTACTGCCTCAAAGTCATTCATAAGAATAATTTTTTTTATTCCAAATTTTTTCAGCGCTATTTTTTTGCTGAAGCCGAGATTGGCGTTTGTCAGCCTTACATGATCTTTTTTATAGGACAATGCGCCTGCTATTCCAAGGCTGTACAGGGTTATCTTTATCCCATAATCCTTCCAAATGCAATCTATCGCCTCCTCTATTGCAGAATACAAGTCCTTGAGCCCCTTGCTTTTAAAATGAAACGACACAAGAAGCTTGGGAAAACTATTTTTGATTCCAAAAACCCCGAGGTTTGTGTTTGTCCCGCCAATATCTCCCCCTAGAATAAAAGAATCATAGCTCTTTTTGCTGAATTTCTTATGCTCTTTTTTTATCATCAATATTTATAAAGACTGATTGTTTATAAATTTATTTGGTGAAAGGGGATATTGAAAAGTTGAAGGTTGCCATCAAAATGTGAGCATTGTCCACAGAAAACATTTGCAGCCAAAGGAAATTGCAATGGGAATTTGGCTTATGCACAAAAATAGAAAACTATGGATGTAGCGAAGTGAAATCCAGAGTATCATTTGAATTTAAGGAGTTTTCTATT
>CAYWNO010000185.1:0-1800 GCA_964459665.1 uncultured Methanosarcinales archaeon | reverse complement strand
GGATAGTACAAAATATAGAATCAAGTTGCCATGCAAAAATAACCGTATACTACACGCTGATTAAAATATAGCAAGACTTAAATATAACACTGCATTAAATGCGTTTATGGACAAGAAAATACACTGCCCGAGATGCTCCGGCGTGCTTAGAAAAAAGTTCATGAGAAAGATAAAGCATCCGTCCGGCGCAATATTGGATGTGTGCGACAGTTGCGGCGGGATGTGGCTTGATAGGGACGAGGTAAAGATGCTTTATAGCTTTTCAGGCAAAAGAAATAGGAAGGGTAAAAATGAAAAATAAATGGCTGATTATTTTGGGAATTCCTTTGGCGATAGTTCTGCTCGTTGCCGTATGGTACATCGGAACATACAATTCATTGATACGCCTTAACGAGGAAGTTAGCAACAAGTGGTCGCAGGTCGAGACGCAGTACCAAAGAAGGGTTGATTTGATACCCAACCTTGTTTCGACAGTCAAGGGCGCCGGCAGTTTTGAATCCTCTACATTGGAGGAAATCACGAGGCTAAGAAGCCAGTGGCAGTCCTCGGGAAGCGTAGAGCAGAAGGTTTCTACGGCAAACCAGATAGAATCTGCATTGTCAAAGCTTTTGGTTGTTGCAGAAAACTACCCGCAGCTAAAGGCAACGCAGAATTATCTTTCTTTGCAGGATGAGCTTGCAAACACTGAAAACAAGGTCGCAGTCGAAAGGGGAAGGTACAATGAAGCCGTAAGAAACTTCAACGCAAGAATCAAGACATTCCCATCGAACATAGTCGCAGGAAAGCTCGGCTATTCGGACAGGGAATACTTCAAGTCGAAAGAGGGCGCACAAAACGCGCCTGAAGTAAAGTTCTAAAATATTTGAAAAATCAATTTTGCGGAAAAAATGGTTTTTTCAAATCAATGCGTATAATCTTACTTCAATAAATCCCGCTATCAACACTAAACTAAACCCAATTACTATAAATATCAGGGCATCCGTGATGATGTGGTGAAACTTTCTGGAAAATAATTTCTCGCGAATGACTGCTTTTGAGACAATGCCGCCCACTATTGCCGCGCTGATGTAAGCTAGGGCTTCTGTTACCATGTGGGGCAAAAACGGAAGGATTGAGCTTGCGAATCCAACTGCAATGTTTTTTCCTGCGGCAGAAGACGCCTGCTTTGCAAAAAACCCGAAGGCGACTCCCCATACGGATGCGTTCCACACAAGAAACAATACCGAGCCTGCGCCGTAAATAAGCGACAGGAAAAAGCAAACCAGAAAAACAACGAGGTTATTTGATACCAAGTCTGCAAAGGGCTTTTCGCTTAGCGCAGAGCCGCTCATTCCTGCGCTGCTTAATTGCGCCGAAAAAAGATTTTTTATGGCAAAGTCCGGCAGGAGCAATGATGTAATGCTGTATGCAAGAAATATTCCCAAAAACATGAAAATATAAACCTTGAATATGTCCTTGTGGTCCTTAAACAGCTGCCTTAGTGACAATTTCTTCTCCCTTATCTCGGCATTCTCCTCCATCCTGAGCAGAATGTTCAATGATGGTATAAGAAGGACAGATGCAAATGCTATGCTCATCATGCCCACATTAGAGGGAAAAACAAGCTTTGCGGAAATCAATGCCACGATAGAATAAAAAAATCCTAGGAAAAAAGCATGCTCTTTTCTTTCAATCCACTTTAGCCTGAATAATTGCTCGAATACCATTTTCGTTTTAAAAAAAAGTGAATCTAACTTACTATTTCAACCTTATAGCAAATGACACAAATTTTTATACAATGTATATGTCATTTGCTTATTA
>CAYWNO010000184.1:0-1800 GCA_964459665.1 uncultured Methanosarcinales archaeon | reverse complement strand
TTTGCTTATTACAAACGGACAACAATTGTCTAATTATTTTTGTCCGTGAGTATAGCCCGTTTCTATCCTTTCCTCCGATACTTCTATAATCTCCATTTGTCCAATTTCGTGATACCCCGCCCTTTAGGGCGGGGTCATTCATTTTTATTCAAAATTGTCAAGGTAGGGCAGCTTTTCCATAGTTTTTCTTATCTTGTCTTTTGCATTGAGCAGCAAGTATGTCGAGTCCCATGCTCCGCTTAAAAATGAGCTTCTTGCCGAATCATCCATTTCCAGGCTGATTTTAGATTTGCCGAGCAGAAATACCTTATTTATTATGCTTGCGCTGGCTTCTTCATCGGGGTTTTTCTCTATGAAATCCATAATGCCTTTTATTTCGTTTTCGCTGGCAGTAAAAACCGGCAGCCCTATAATCCTGCAGTTTCCCGCAAAAATATCCGCAAAGCTTTCCCCGATTATTGCCTTGATGCCGCGCCTCATTAGCGATTGCGGGGCGTGCTCTCTTGATGAGCCGCAGCCGAAATTCTTATTTACGATAAGAATAGATGCGCCCTTATATTTTTCATCATTGAAAGGATGGATTTTCATGTTTTCTTTTTCATCAAACCTTTCATCATAAAAAAGATATTTGCCCATGTTCTCGAAAGTTATTTCTTTCAGGAATCTTGCAGGTATTATCCTGTCCGTGTCTATGTCATTGCCTCTGACTGCAATTCCCTTTCCGGTTATTTGGGTGATTTTTGGTATATTCATTTAATTTATTAAGTTGTTATTCTTAATTGAAAACATAATCTTCCCTGACCGGATAAAAACATTCAATTGTCTTCACTTTTGTTATTGCTTTTGCAGAATGCTTGACATTTGATGGGATTATTGCGATTTCGCCTGTTCCTAAGATTTTGGTTTCGCCGCCGATTTTCAATTCAAACTTGCCTTCAATCACGTTGATTGCCTGTTCGTTTATGTGGAAATGCTCAGGAACAATCGCGCCTGCTTCAATATCCCAATAAGAAATCGTCATGTTCTTTGAATGAATGAACTTAGCTTTGTAGCCTTTTATTATTTCTCTTTCCTTAATTTCTTTTAAGTTTTTGAAATGCATTTTATTTAATCAATAAGCAGAATCATGATGCTTGAAAGTTATAAAGTAAATCTTATTTTCCTTAACTTCAAATCTCAAAACAAAATGTCCCATATGGGATCTTTGTTCACCTTTTAGCACATTACCCAAGTGTTTTAAATGTGTAGGCTCTATTAGTACGCTCCTTATCTTCTTTTCAATCCTCTCGTACATTGCTTTATCTTTCTTCTTTAGTTTCTTTAACTGATCCTTAAATTCGTCAGAAAATATAGCTTCCTACATGTTCAGAGCGAGGCAAAAAACTCGTCTAAATCTTCTTCGGTCTTGCAAATAGTAACTCTTCCTTCTTTTATGTCATTTTCTCCTCTTTTAATGCTTTCTTGGAAGTTTTTATCAAAAATATAAAATCCCTGCTTAATCTCCTCTAGCATAGATTCTACTTGATTTATTTTTTTGATGTAATCTTTAACATCTAAAGTTTGTGTAGTTTCCATTTTCCCACCGATTGCATACAATTAGTCGGCTGTTATTTAAATGTTTTTGGGTTCTGATACTGTCTATTTAACGTGATATTTTATATAGTAGTTAATTCTTTTAATCTTAAGAGGTGATTTATATGGCATCGTTTAGCTGTCCGAACTGCAAAGCATCGGATATTGTCAAACGTGGAAAAAGACACAACCAATCTGGAATCAAGCAGATTTATCGCTGCAATGAAT
>CAYWNO010000183.1:0-1905 GCA_964459665.1 uncultured Methanosarcinales archaeon | reverse complement strand
ACGAGCTTTGGTTTTGTCAATTTCATACCTCGAGTTTTTTCATCGAGGTAAAATAGTTTCTGGATAACACACACCGTACGCTTTCCAAAACCTTTATTAAGCGTACTTTTATTCTGGATAATTTCATATTCGGGGGATAGTTTCATGGAAGAGCACGTTAATGAGAATAAGAAAGGCATAAGGCAGGCTTTGTTTGAGATTTATGACAAAAAATACAGGCTGCTATTGCTGATACCTTTTATAGTCCTGTTTCTTGCATTGGCGCAGATAGGGTATCAGGTTTATAAAACAGGGGATTTCATAAAGCGCGATGTGTCATTAAAAGGCGGAGTTACTGTAACAATACCGTTAAACGAGGATATTGGTGCAGGCAAAATCGAAAGCGAGATTTCCAATAAATTCTTGGGGCATGATGTTGCAGTAAGGACTCTAAAAAGCACGGGAACTCCAGTAGGGGTCATTGTCGAGGCGGACATAGACGGCAATGACAAGGCGCAGGTTCAAAGCCTGCTTGATGCAATCTCAAGCTCATTGGAAATTGATCTGAGCAAGGTAAATTACGGCATCGAGGTTGTCGGCTCCTCGCTGGGGGCAAGCTTTTTTAGGGAATCTCTCATTGCGCTCGCTGTCGCATTCCTTTTCATGGGACTTGTTGTCTTGGTTTATTTCAGGACATTTGTTCCGAGCATGGCAATAATACTTGCAGCTTTTTCCGACATTGTGATTGCGCTTGCCGTAATAAACCTGATGGGCGTAAGGGTAGGGACTGCAGGAATAGCTGCTTTCCTTATGCTTATAGGCTACTCCGTGGATACGGATATTTTATTGTCAGTAAGGGTGCTTAAAAGAAGGGAAGGGACAGTTATGGACAGGATAATAAGCTCGATAAAAACGGGCATGACTGAAACCATTACAGCAATAGTTGCCGTGACGGTTGCAATGATAGTAACCCAGTCAGGCGTAATAAGGCAGATAATGCTAATCCTTCTTATAGGATTATTCGCAGACATACTAAACACATGGATACAGAATGTCGGATTATTAAGGATGTATATCGAGAGAAAAGCAAAGAAAGGAATTATAATATAAAAAATTGCAAAAATTTTCAGTATGGGGACACGTCATAAACTAATAATTGGAAATTGTATGAATATGCGCGAAATACCTGATAAGAGCATCCATCTTGTTGTTACCTCGCCCCCTTATTTTAATGCGCCTTTTGATTACAAAGGTTTATTCAAAACTTATGACCATTTTTTAGAAATGCTTCTGAAAGTCGCAAAAGAATCTTTTAGAGTCCTTGCAGATGGCAGAATTTTTGTTTTGAATATTGACGATATGTTAGTTAATGGTGATAAATTTCCTATTGTTGCAGATGCTACAAAAATCTTTCAAGAAGCTGGATTTAGGTATAGGGATAGGATTATTTGGAAAAAACCTGAGGGGTATTTAAGAATCAGCCGAAGAAGCGGAGTTATACTTCAAAATCCGTATCCGATGTATTTTTATCCCGATAATCTTCTTGAGAGTATTATAATTTTTCAAAAGGGTAAATTTGATTATAAGTCAATTCCAAAAGATGTAAGGGAAAAATCAAAAGTGGATACCAAAGAGATCCAAAGCAAAAAATGGTATATGACTTTGTGGGATATGAATAACGTCATGCCTAACCAAGTTTTAGAAAAAGATATTGCAGCGTTTCCCGAAGAATTACCTTATAGAGCAATAAAATTATTTTCTTATATTGGCGAAACAGTATTAGATCCATTTGCTGGCTCGGGAACAACTATGAAAATTGCAAGACGATTAGGAAGAAACAGTATAGGGATTGAAATAAAAAAATCATTAGCTCCAATAATAAAAGAAAAAGTTGGTTTTAATGGACAAAAAACATTAAGTAAAAAT
>CAYWNO010000182.1:0-1912 GCA_964459665.1 uncultured Methanosarcinales archaeon | reverse complement strand
GATAGTACAAAATATAGAATCAAGTTGCCATGCAAAAATAACCGTATACTACATTAGTTTTTTGCTTTGTCCGAATAGTGTCTCATAATATCGGACGCAAATAATTGATTGAAATTTCTTGCGTCCTCTTGATACACGCGAAAATCGGAGATTTTCGGTGTCCTGAAAATCCATGATTTTCATGATAGTGTTGGATTAATATGCTCAATTACTTTACTTCCAACACTATAGAGGACTTTGAATAACCCCCTGTATTTATAAAGTAAATGCAGTTTATTTATAAATGGAATAGGGTTATTCAAAACTCTCTATAATTCAAAAGCTGCCAAGATGGTGGTTTATGTGTGGCAATGAAAATGCAGTATTTTTGCTTTGAGGCATCCAACAAAATATATTCGCCTTGTGTATTGTCCACAAAATAGGAAGATTTATATAATATGTGGACAATAGCAACTTGTATGGCATACATTGATAAGATTAAATCAGGAAAAAATACCTTTTATTATCTTGGCAAGACTATACGAATTGGAGAAAACAATTGGAAGAAGATCAGGATAAAACTTGGAACTACTCCACCTTCTAAGGAATTAATTGCCGAAAAATTAAAAGAGCTTAGATTAGAACAATACAAAGTGTATAACAAAGATTACATTGATGCTAATAAGCTAGAAGTTATTGATGATTTCAAAGAAGTATGCCAAAATCATATAAAAGAGATACCTAAAACTGTTGCGGAAAAAGAAGAAAATGATTTTGTTATTCGATTTACCTATAATTCAAATGCAATAGAGGGCAATCGTCTAACATTACGTGATACTTACTTAATAATCAAGGATAAACAAATTCCATCTGGAGCGCCGCCAAAGGATTATAATGAGGCAATTAATGGAAAGGAAGCTTTTGATTTTCTTAAAAAATACAAAGGGAAAATGACAATGGAATTTATTGAGAATTTAAATGGGATTCTTACTAAAAATACTGGCGTGGTATACCCGGGCAGAATAAGGTTTTTTCCAGTTAAAATTGAAGGCGCTGATTTTACTCCGCCAGATGAAAAGGAAGTTCCTAAATTGCTTAAAGGTATGATAAAATTCTATAATGAAAACAAAAATAAGTTTCACTCCTTTGTTATGGCGTGCTTAATACATGCTAAATTTGTAGAAATCCATCCATTTGAAGATGGAAACGGAAGAACTGGAAGGGCATTAATGAACTGGGTTTTGATGAAATCAGACTACCCTAAATTGTATATCCCAGTTGCAAAAAGGCAGAAGTATTATGAAGCAATAGATTTGCATAATGCCAAGAAGTATAAAGAGTATTGCAATAAATTATTTGAAGTAATGATTGAGCAAATAAACTTGTCCACAAAAAAGTAATTATTTTTAAAATGTGGACAATTAAAAAAAAGAAGTGACTATATAAACAAAGCAAAATTCCTCAGGGCATTTGATAGTAGCATTAGTAAAAAAAGGTGAGGTGAGCAAAGTAAATGCTTATTACTATTTGGAAAATCTAAAGCCCTTAATTAGAAGGGAGATTTATGAATTAATAAAAGATGATATAAAAACAGCAAGGTGAGTAAAAATGAATCAAGTGCAGCCATTAAGGATAGATGAAAACGTGCTTAAAATAGCGGAATTAAAAAGCAAAGACGAGAACACAAGCAAGACAACCGCAATAAAACAATTTTTATACAGCGGAGTAGAAGAATATTTGTTAAAGCTATGCTCTCAAGGCAGAATATCCATAGGAAAAGCTGCTGAAATGCTGCATAAGAGCGTATACGACTTGCAAGAGTCTGCAAAACAAAAAAGAATAGAACTGGGTATAATGTATGTGGTTAACCGAAGCTGTCCGCCCTCGAAAATTTTGTCGAGGAAAAATGAGGCATCCCACATTTTTCACTCCT
>CAYWNO010000181.1:0-1968 GCA_964459665.1 uncultured Methanosarcinales archaeon | reverse complement strand
CAAACTCTGGACGAAGCGGAGCGTAGTCCAGAGTGGTCGGATTTTTATGATTCAATGTTGATTAACGAATGCTAAAGTATTGCCTGCTTAGCAAAACAAGGACAGCAATATTTATAAAATAATGGAGAATAATGCTTTTAGGTGATAAACATGCTGATTGAAAACATAACTGATTGGCTGGGCCCTGCCGCCCCTTTGGCTCCAATTTTAGTCAGGAATCTTTACGGGTGGCTTGTGAATTCCTTGGAAGACCATGAGATTCAAAAGTGGGAATGGCAGAAGCTAGGCGCAACATTGCTAAGGCTCGGGGCATTGGCATTGTTTTTAAGCGTAGGGTTCGACATGGACGCGCTCAACAGCGCAGTAATCATATCAGGCATCGACGCTGCAAGAAACGATTTGCTTGAGCCGATTTTAAAGGTAATAGTAAATAAAAATCAAGACGAAAAACTTTAATGGAAGAGCAAAAAGGACTGACTGTAAAAAAATCAGAAGACTTCAATGAGTGGTATAATCAGGTTGTCCTGAAGTCTGACATGATTGACTATAGCTTGGTATCGGGCTGCATCGTCTTCAAGCCGAATTCTTATTCTATATGGGAAAACATACGAAAGCTCTTTGATGCCAAAATAAAAAGCTCGGGGCATAAGAACTGCTATTTTCCAATGCTCATACCTGAAAGCCTGCTAAGAAAAGAGGCAGAGCATGTCAAAGGATTTTCTCCCGAAGTCGCATGGGTAACAAAAGCCGGCGATACCGAATTAGCCGAGAAACTGGCAATAAGGCCAACATCAGAAACAATAATGTATGAAAGCTATTCAAAATGGATAAGATCGTGGAGGGATTTGCCCCTGCTGCTCAACCAATGGAACTCGGTTATAAGATGGGAATTCAGGCATGCAAAGCCATTTTTAAGGACGAGGGAATTCTTGTGGCAGGAAGGGCATACCGTCCATGCGACGAAGGAAGATGCAGAAAAGGAGGTAATGCAGCAGCTTTTTGAATACGCAGACCTCATTGAAAATTACATGGCAATACCGGTCATTTCCGGGAAAAAAACCGAAAAGGAAAAATTTGCGGGAGCCGATTACACGACAACCGTGGAAGCGCTAATGCCCGACGGAAAGGCGCTCCAGATGGGAACATCCCACATGCTCGGCCAGAACTTCTCCAGGGTGTTTGGCATAAAATTCCTTGACAAGGATGAAAAGGAAAAGTTTGCATGGCAGACGTCATGGGGCTTAAGCACAAGAACACTGGGCGCGATTGTAATGGCGCACGGAGATGACAAGGGACTGGTTCTGCCGCCCAAAATTGCTCCCGTGCAAATTGCAATAATACCCATTGTGTTCAAGGAGACAAGGGATTCTGTCCTTTCAAGGGCAAAAGAGATTGCAAAGAGGCTAAAAGCAATGAATTATTGCGTTGAGCTTGACGAGAGGGACGGCTACACACCGGGATGGAAGTTCAACGAGTGGGAGCTCAAGGGAGTGCCGCTAAGGATAGAGATAGGCCCAAAGGATATCGAGGCTGAGCAGGTTGTTTTGGTAAGAAGGGATAATAATGAAAAGCAGTTTGTAAAAACAAAAGACCTCGAAAAAAAATCCGAGGAGATACTAAATGATATTCAGGAAAATCTTTTGCGCAAGGCAAAAGATTTTCTTTCTAAAAGCATAATTGAAGTCCACAGCCTGAATGATTTTATAAAATCCATAAAAGATAAGAAAATGCCCAAGGCGCTTTTTTGCGGCGAAAACGAATGCGAGGGAATAATAAAAGACAAAAGCGAGGGCGCAACGTGCAGGTGCATTCCCTTCGAGCAGAAGGCGGCAAAAGGAAGCTGCATCCAGTGCGGCAAAGAAGCTAAGTTCTGGGCGGTGTTCGGGAAAGCTTATTGAGAAATTAAAAAAATCGTATTTGTTTAGATTTTTAGCACAGGTTTGCTGATAGCAGTCTGGTCAACTCTTT
>CAYWNO010000180.1:0-2000 GCA_964459665.1 uncultured Methanosarcinales archaeon | reverse complement strand
CTCTTGTTGCTCTGTTTTTCTTTTGAAGATGTTCTTTATTTTACTGAAATCAATAGATATTTCTTCATCTTCCTCTACCTTTTTTTCATCCATAGAATAAAGAAACTAAAGTTAGATTAAAAAGGTTATTATTAATTGAGCTGTTAACTTAACGAGTGGTGTTCACAGACTAAGAATCGGACAAATATGCAATCCTATATTTAAAAAATAGGGTTAAGGCAGGTTCTTATCACTTTCATCTAAACACCATTCTAAAAGAAGCAGGGACTTAAAACAAATTGCACAGCTTATTAAAAAAAATAAAGTCCTATTTAAGAGGTTCAAATGGAAAAGAAAGATTTATATAGTAGTATAGGAAAAGGTATATTGAAAATTAATTATGACATATTGAAAAGAGGTGATATTATGACAGAAACAGAATTAATTGAAAAAGTAAAAACATTAGAAAATCAAATGTTTTTAGTTAAGGTAATGTCTGCTGTTGCATTACTTATATTTGCTGTTTCAATATTTATTGATTGGATTACTTGATTTCCAATTTCCCCTATTGTTCTACCAGCATCTTTACCTGCCTGAGCAATACCACCACCAATTAATTCTTCGTTACTTTTATTAGGATTTTGTTTGGTATTATCTACTATTCTATCTCCTATATAAAAAAATCCCAATACAATTATTATGATTATAAACAATACAAACCCTTTATCCATTTTTTAATCCACCGAATAAGAATTAGCTCCTACTCGTTATTTACCCAAATGCGAGAGGGATAAGCCGATATTTAAAAGTATCGGCTATAATCCTTTATGATATTGAAGCTAATCTAATCAACCCAAGCCATCTATTAACACCTAAATCAAGTTTTAGGTTAGCCAATTCACAAGGCACTTGCCCTGTTGTTGTATGTACTTCTATAAAGTTATGTTGAATAATAATGCCCTGTAACAGTATAGGGGCAGACCAGAGGGCTTTAAGCCCTCTAAAATCATCAACTCTATCTTTAACTTTCATAAATACACTTTCAATCCTAACATTATATTTTCCTGTCCTTCTTGTATTGACTATTTTATGTTCTGTCATTAAATCATACTTTCTTTTGCCTTGTCCAAATACCTTATTAAATGCTTTTGGATAAAACATGGCAGAATCCGTCTGCACATATTTTGGGACTTTCTTGCTTTTGATTTTATTAAAGAACTCAACAGCTTCCTCGTAGCCATGACTTAAAGAATATAAAGTAGAAGGGATAAATCTGGTATCCCAATCCATAGAACACCAAAATAAGTCATTCCTTTTCTCACAATCTATCTCGGTTTCATCAGCATATATCTTGCCAGATAATTGGGGATGTAAGGTGTTGATATATTTTGTAATCTTCAATACATACCTTCTGCACCAATCTAATATAGTAACATGAGAGGCGTTTTCTTTTCTGTGCCTTCTAAAGTGGTTTCTTACTTTTCTACTTGAAAGATTAGAAAAGTATAAGTCTATGGCTTGGGTTATTTTATCTTCTGGGTTTCTCATTCGGTAAAAGCCATCATTGTTGGTAAATCTCTTATTACAGGATTTACATTTATAGATTTGAATAAATCCTCTATTTTCAGTTTTCCTCTTTCCCCACCTTACAAAATTATTACTTTTACAAAATACACATTTTACATCCGATAAGTTTTTATGTCCAGAAGTCTTATTATCCTCTGGACTTGATTTGCGTCCAAGCATTTTAAGTCCTCCGAGCTATTGGCTTTAGTAGAGCCGATAGCTCATTTTTCTATTATTTTTAAGATGATTTTATTTATAAATGCTATGTGTGAATGTCCAGTGGGTTATTGACGAGAAATGACTATTTTATAGACGAGAAATTAGCACAGGACATCACTGGACAATGTAAGAGCCTACCTAAAAAGCATAGAATACCACTCGCTTACTTTACAGCTCATTAAATAGAAATGTTTATATACTATAAGTATATAGTCATATACCTGAAGTAAATAGGG
>CAYWNO010000179.1:0-2019 GCA_964459665.1 uncultured Methanosarcinales archaeon | reverse complement strand
CAAACCCGAATATACACCCCAGACATAGCCAATAATAATCGAAACTAATATTATAATTGTTGTTTGTTTCATTTTACCTCTTCATAGGGACTTTAGTTTATTAATAAAGCTGTAAATTGTATGCCTAAAGCGATTTTTTAAGTCCTGCTTTTCAGAATTTTAACGTAACTCTTTCTAAAGAAAGGTGGTAAGAGTCTACCTTAATTTTCAGAGGTTTTCTGAAAATCGCACATTGAAAGCCGTTTGAAAACGGCGAAGTTTACCACTCGTTAAGTTTACAGCTCAATGTAACGTGAATTCGGTACTATACATTTTGCCTCATTTTCCGAATCTTCTTTCCCTTTTCTTGAATTCTTCAATGCATTCTATCAAATCCTCTTTTGTAAATTCGGGCCATAGCTTGTCCAAGAAAAAAAACTCGCTGTAGCTTGACTGCCATAAAAGAAAATTGCTTATCCTTTTTTCGCCGCTCGGCCTTATCACTATATCAGGCTCGCTTTTAATATAGAGGCTGTTTGACAACAAATCTTCATTAATGTCCTCGACTTTTATCATGCCTTCCTGCACGCTTTGCGCTATCTTTCTTACAGCATCAGTTATTTCCTGCCTTGCGCCATAGGCCATTGCAAAATTAACTATGAACTTATCATGGCTTTTTGTCTTTTTAATTATATCGAGCATGGCATTGCTTATGTCTTTTGGGAACATCTCGAGCCTGCCAATGACGTTTATTCTTATTTTATTTTTAAAGATGCCGTCCCGGTACATCATATTATTGAATTCTTTCTTGAAAATGCCAAACAGGAAGTCTTTTTCTTTCTTTGACCTCTTAAAGTTCTCGGTTGAAAAAGAAAAAAGAGTCAGCTCTTTTATTCCTAATTCCCTGCACCATTCCAAAAGCTGCTCAAGCTTTTTGATTCCAAACTCGTGCCCTTTCCATGGCTTAAGGCCAAGCTTTTTTGCGTATCTGCGGTTGCCGTCGAGGACAATGGCTATGTGCCTTGGAATTTTAGAATACATACTAAGCCGATAAAGATATTCGTTTAAATATATTTTGAAAAAATCATTTTTTCAAATTTCCGTAGAGTCCAATAAAAACTTCATTTGGAACTTTTATTCCCGCTTCAACAAGCGCCCTTGCAAGCAAATGTGCGTCTGCTTGCTCATCCCCTGTAGCCTTAAAGCCAAGCAAATTTTCTAAAGTAACGCCGCACATAAACCCCTCATTAACCAAAAAAACAACATTTTTGCTGTTTTTCTGTATTACCCTGTTGCTTAAATCTATTGAGAATTCCTGCCTGCTTATCCCGAACTTAAACATCTCCCATTCGACCAAATCTGTGATTACCTTGTGCTTTTCGGAACTGTTAATGTAGCTTTCAAGGCTTTCTATTTTCATGAATTGCAGAAAATCTACTTCATTCTTCAAAGCAAACCTGTATGATCTTCCAACGTAGCCTTTGACCTTTTGCCTGCTGCCTTTTGCCTTCCACTCATTTTCTACTATGTAAACATATTCATTGCCTTTGATTTTCTTAATTCTAAAGAACATTTTTAACAATTAGGCACTATGAATTTATAAGCTTTTCGATAGCTTTAAATTATTTTCATATATAAAATCTATTTTACTTCTTTAAGAAATTCTTTCTTGAACTTTGCATTGCTCTTGTGTAGGCGTTCAACTGTATTCATCAAGGCATTTCTGGGGCTTTCCTCGCCATCTGTTTCAACTATCATCTGGGGCACGCTTATCTGCGGATGCCTTATGCTGTAAGTTGCAATCTTTACATGCTTGTCATTCCAAAGCTCTGTTTTTAGGGCGTTGCACAATGTATTATCGGCGCCTTTAACCTCTACAATAAGCTTGTTCTTTTTGTCGTCTAGAATCTTGATTTCCATTTTGATTTTGAAAATTTGGATTATTTAAAAGAACATCAACTTCATTTAAAAACCTTTGTTTTTTCTGAGCTGTAAACTTAACGAGTGGTTCTCTTGGTAGATTCTCATTTCACAATAACA
>CAYWNO010000178.1:0-2035 GCA_964459665.1 uncultured Methanosarcinales archaeon | reverse complement strand
GGAAATCTACTGCACTACAAAATTAAAGTATCTTAAATGATACAATACCAAATTTTTAGCAGGTTTTTGCCACTTTTATGAGCGGACATCAACTTGTCAGAGGGATAGTGTTGTTGAGATGGGCATAAAAGTGCAATTTTAGATGCCTATTATATATAGCTTAATACATACCAAAAAACCATAAGTTTATATATAACCTCTTCTTACTAGCAAATAGTACATCGGAATTTGCTATTTCTAGTTAATTTCGTGTAACTAATAAGACACAGGGTGAGTAAAGAATGCGTTATGGAAGTTTTGAAAACAGGACTATGCATAAGATAAAATGTTCTGACTGCGGCGCAGATGCAGAAGTGCCATTCCAGCCAAAGGAAGGACGTCCAGTCTATTGCAAGGACTGTTACAGCAAGAAGAGAAGGTACTAGGATTTTAATCCTTAGTTCACATTTTTCTTAGATTTTATTTTTTTCTTTTTTTTATATTTTTTTGTTCTTCAAATCAGCAATATTAATATATGATTACTGTTACACATTTGAATATGCCAGTTCCATCATATGCCAAAATCAATTTTTTCCTTAAGATAGGCAGGAAACTAGGCTCAGGCTACCACAACATACAATCGGTAATACAAAGAATTGAGCTAAGCGACACCATTTCTATAGAGCCTCTAAGCGAGGACAAGATAATAGTCGAATGCACGAATAAAGAGCTTGAAAACGAGAATAACCTTGCCTACAAGACGGCTTTGCTGCTCAAAAAGAAATTTTCCATAAGCCAGGGCGTTAAAATCTCCATGGAAAAGAATATTCCCCTACAGTCAGGGCTCGGAGGCGGGAGCAGCAATGCTGCAACGACGCTATTGAATCTTAATAAATTGTGGGGATTAAAGCTAAAAGAAAAGCAGCTAATTGAAATAGCCGCGCAAATAGGCTCCGATGTTCCTTTTTTTATGGGAGACGATGCAGCCTTGGTAGAAGGAGTCGGGGAAAAGATAAAGAGCATAAAGAAGTCATTTAGCATAAATATCGTTCTTATAAATCCGGGCTTTAGGGTTCCTACAAAATGGGCTTACTCGGCCTTTGATAAGCAAAAGTCCAGGATAAAGACGAAAGCGGACATAGGAAACCTGATTAAGGCAATCGAAAAAAAGGACATAAAGGAAATAGCAAGGAACGTGCATAACGATTTTGACCCCATCGTTACGAAAAAATACAAGCAGATAAACGAAATCAAGACAAACCTGCTGAGAAATGACGCATTAAACGCCTGCATATCGGGTTCGGGGCCAACTGTATTTGGCATTTTCAACAGCATTTATGAGGCAAGAGAGGCATTCTTCAAGATACAATATGACTATCCTTTTGTGTTTTTGACGAAGACTATTTAATACCATAATACAACGGTCTGAGGTGATTTTTATGAAAACGTATAAAGTATCTTTGGCGAGGTCTTATAGCAAATCTCCTCAATTTTGGAACTTTTTCTTTTGAGTTTATAGTCGGTGAATGTTATTAATTCTTGCTGTAAAAGTTCTATTATTTTTGAGAGATGCTATTACATTGTAGAAATTAAGGCTGAAACTAAAGAAAAAGCCTGCAGATATGCAGAATTTTTTATTCAGACATTCCGAAAGTAGCTCAAAGAATGGTCATTAATCAGAATTTTACATCAACAAAATACCATTAACGATTGGACATAAAGCCATTTATGATTCCAAAGAGCAATATTGCTACTTTATAGCAAATGACACAAATTTTTATACAATATACAATGTACATGTCATTTGCTTATTACGAACGGACAACAATCGTCTAATTATTTTTGTCCGTGAGTATAGGTGTAGGCACGTGGTGTAGCATGGTGTATCGTTTTACAGATGATACGAAAGTATTCCTTGAAGAATACTTCCAAAGAAACCAGTCAGAAAGCGGTTTCTCTGAAGATAAGAAAAGAACAGGTTGGAGATTTGCCCAAAAAAGAGAGGAAAGGATAGATACTGCGTACGGGCTTACAACACTGTGGCATAACTTATTTT
>CAYWNO010000177.1:0-2049 GCA_964459665.1 uncultured Methanosarcinales archaeon | reverse complement strand
CTTTATCCTCAAGGCCGTAGTCCTGCGACCCTATCTTAACATTGGATTTGGCTGCGTCTATATTTTCTATAATTATTCCATCAGGTGTAAAAGTAATACGTTTCTTGTTACCGGCATCGGCTACATCACTCGCAGAAATCTCAACTGGAATTTCTTGTTTGTTAGATGGTGTGTTAGAAAAGACTAATTTTTCATCTTTTTGTATAAACTTTACTTTATTCTCTGGATTAAAATCAGGCAAAACACTCATCCCGGGATAATGCCTTTCAAATGCGTCTTTAAATGTCTTCTTGTCAAGCTTGCCTATTGCAGTTTCCATCTTTTCAAGCGTTTGCGGGGATAACTGCTCTGCCTTGAGGCTTGTAAATAACTCTATATTTGGTTCAATTCCTTTCCATGTTTCTGCTGTAATCTTATCTAATTGGCTTTGTGTTAAGAAAGCAGCATTTCTTGCCTTATCTCCCTCTCCTAAATATGAAATATAATTATTTATTAAGTCCTCTCTTTCCAATCTCTTAGCTTGGGCTTCGCTTAAATATTTCGCTACATATTGCATTGAATCTTTAGGAAAATTATTGACCTCTTGGACTTGTTTTATCCGATTTTCAGGAACATTTTGCCACTGTATCTTCCCCATTACATCGGGATTTTTCTCTATCTTGGACATATCTGCAGCACTCCAGATAAAATCTTTAGAATTTAATAAACCTAAATCGGAATATGCCTTTTCATCATAATCACTATAAACAAGACTGCTAAATATGCAAAGCAGAAATACGGCTATCGAAAAAACCGCCCAAAGCGGTTTTTTCAAACTTGATTTTTTAGATATTCTTTTCATTGTATCTATACCAATATGGCTTTAAACTACCTCTATCCTAAACAGCTGAATATCGCTTAATCCTTTGCCGTCCTTTACTGTAACAGAGGCAAAGTGAATCCCTTCATCTTCCTTTGTTGGAGTGAACTCTATCAGTCCTTTATCGGTTATCTTAAAAATATCAGAGGAGCTTGAGAATTTCAGGGCATCGCCGTTAATGTCGCTGGCATCTGCCATTATTGAAACCTTTTGCCCGACGTTGGCTTTTATATCCCCTATAAGGGCAAGGCGGGGCGCATAGTTGTTGCCGTTGGACTCGAGGTTGTATTTTTCCGCAAAAAGGAAGATATAGGGCTGGGAATTTATCATGGACTTCTTATCAACAATCTTGTACAAAATCTGCCCGTCACCTATCACAATAGCAGACACTGAAAAATCAAATTTGGAAAGAAAATCTAGGTCTATCTTGTCAACATCATCTATTTGCTTATCGGCAATCTTTCTGGCAGAGTCCAATATCAGGCCGAGCCTTACAGGAACTTTCGTGCTGAATTTATCGTGGTAAGATGTTCTGCCACCGAGGCTTATGCTTATGGGGTAATCTATGCTTACTGCTACGGAATCCTGCGCTATCGCCGTAGTTGGAGCCGCATTATCTGAATAGCTTACGCCGGGAAATTTTTCTTTGGTTTCTTCAATGCAGCTGTGCATATTTTCCTTTAAATATTTGTTTATCTGGTTTGCAACAAAATCATTAAAATCACTCCAAACCAGCCTTGATTCCTCGAACTTCCAGAAGTGCACATCGGAAAAAGAAGTTTTCATGGAGGGGAAGCCGGAAATCAACTCCACAAAGCCACCCTGGTAGCCCGCTAACAATATCGCCTCTTGCGTGAGTCCATTAACGCAATTCTCATAATACTCCTTCACGGGAATCAAGTCGCGGTGAACTTCAATGGCCTTCATTACCTCTTTTTCAAGCTCCTGCTTTTGTGCATCTGATTTGAAATAAAAGAACAAAGAAGAGGCGGCGAGTATGAATATCGCTAATACCATAAAAATAGTTACCTGCCCCTTTTTACCCATTTTGAATGTTTAACCGAAAATCAATAATATCCCGAGTCAGAATATTTAAATTTTTCTAAATCGTTTTTTCAAAATCACCATGGAAACGTTTATAGAGAGTTTTGAATAACCCTATTCCATTTATAAATAAACTGCATTTACTT
>CAYWNO010000176.1:0-2065 GCA_964459665.1 uncultured Methanosarcinales archaeon | reverse complement strand
ACTGAAAATCAAAACAATTCAAAAAATGGGGTTATTCAAAGTCCTCTATAATATTTTTTTTGAAAGTTATGTTGTGCACATAAAGTTTGTCCATTTGCTATCTCTGCTTTCCCACCCAATTCTTTTGGTTTTATATGGTCTGCTTGGATTTCAACTCCATCAGATTTACCTCTTCCACAAATCACGCATCTATAATTATCTCTTTGAAGTATGGTTATTTTTTCATTATAAATAAATATTTGAATCCCCTCAAATAGAAATTATTTTTTATTGCTCGCTGTTTCCATAAAAGAGTATTTGAAGTTTGATTTCTCCTTGTTAAACAAACAATATCCAAAGGCTTAAAATGTTTTTCCAAAATTTGATAGATTTTAATTCCGACAGGGATAAATCCAGAATTGATTCTCCAATGGTCTGCGATAACCCAAGCAATGACTTTGTCTTTTTTCAATATTCTTTTTATTTCTATCGCAACTTTTTCTAGTTCTTGATAAAACTCTTTCTTTTCACAAGAAATTTTACCAATGCAATTTGGATTATCTGAATAGTTTATATTATCTCCATATGGAGAATCAATAAAAACCATATCAACAGAATTGTCATCTAGTGGAATTTTCCTAGAATCGTTTTGTATTATATCTTGTCTTGTTGGAGAAATGTCATAACCAATTACTTTACGATTTTCTTCTTTGCAGACATCAATTGTGGTACCACTTCCGCACATTGGGTCAACTATTAGATCTCCTTCTTTAGTGTATCTCTTTATCAAATTATAAATAACCCCTGCGGGAGTAACTCCATTAAATTTCCAATTTCCCTTAGGATTTTTTCCATAACTCTGTTTTGGAAAGTCCCATAATGTAGTCGGCTCAAGAATCAAATCTTTAGGCATTTTTTCTGTTGGAAATAATGTTTTATTATGCTTTGATACATTTCTGTATGGAACTTTATATTCTTTCCATGCTCAATTTTTCCCAATTCCACTTGCCCTAACAAAAGAAGTTCTCTATTTCTCACAACATTACGAGGATAAATCCCCTTAATATTGGGTTTATTTTGTGTACTCTCATAAATAAGTCTTTTCCATTCATCTTGTATTTCCAGTTTTTTCACAGCAAAATCACCTCAATAGTTTCTTTAAATCTTCAATAAATTTATCAAACATTTTTACTTTATTGCTTTCATCGATATTCGCTTCAGTCATGACGTAGCTACCATCTGTATCTCTTTCTGCAATGGCTCTTCCTTTTTTGGTAGGGAACTGCTTAGTTAGAGTACCGTCTTCATCAAGAGTTAAGAAAAATACTTTAACGTGTTTTGTAAGCGTATCATTTTTTATTTTTAGATTCCAATATCCTGTTTGTGCAATTCTTTCTCTTAACGTTGATTTACTAGAGAGAACAGCTAAAACTTTGCAATCTTTTGGATCATAAACCACCAAATCCGCATCTGGAAGATGAAATCCGAATTTACCATAATCAATGGCTAAATTTTTCTTTACTTGTTTAAGTTCTAAGGACAAATTCTTTGGGTCCGTTCTCTCAAATTTTTTACCGCTAACAATTTTTAGTCCTAATGATTTAACAGCATCTTCTGTAATATGTAGTATCATCTTTTCTAAAGCGCTTCCTTTGAAACCTTTCCATGATTGCTCATGATCATTTTTCTCGGTTGGATGTTTCTCCCAATCTTTTTTATGTAAAATTTTTGCTTCTTTGAGAAGTTCAGAAATGTGTTTATAAGTATCAACACCGTATTTCTTTTTCTTTTCTTCATATAGTTTTACCAAATCTTCAAATTTCATCTTAATTCTCCAATAATTTTTCCATCATTAAAATATATTCATAAGCATAAGCCAACCTGTCAGATTCTCCTGTCGAAGTAAATCTTCCCGTTTTAGAATCTCTTGTTTGTGGCAATACTTTTGATGGAATTCTTCTTTTTATGATTTTATGTATTTTGAATCCTAAACTTACCATCATTTCAGTAAATACTTCTGCGTTGAGTATGGGGACTTTCTTTAATTCAGTATTTCCTATAACAATACAAGCTCGTCCTTTTGGTT
>CAYWNO010000175.1:0-2065 GCA_964459665.1 uncultured Methanosarcinales archaeon | reverse complement strand
GGATTCAAGATCTTCTGTACTGATGAAGCACACTTCATCATGAAACCATATCTTATAGCATCTCTCAAAAATAATAGAACTTTTACAGCAAGAATTAATAACATTCACCGACTATAAACTCTTTTGAAGCTCGTATTTCCAAAGTCGTCTCACTGAGAGTGGGATTCATAAACAAATATTTTTCTCGAATTATTTTCTCGGCATTCACAATAGATCAAAAAAGCAGAACTCCTTAATATAGAGGACTTTGAATAACCCCCTGTATTTATAAAGTAAATGCAGTTTATTTATAAATGGAATAGGGTTATTCAAAACTCTCTATACTTTGCTCAAGTTATTATTTAACAATCCCTAAGTTCTCTATAATCTATTCTTCAGAACTTCTCACCATCAAGGAATCTGTTTAGGGTTTCCTTCAAATCTTTTATCTTGACCCTTGACTGTTTTGTCGTATCCCTTTCCCTTATTGTGACGCTTTCGTCCTCGAGGCTTTCAAAGTCGACAGTTATGCAGGCGCAGATTCCGCTCTCGTCTGCCCTTGCGTACCTTCTGCCTATCGAGCCGGAAACGTCGAATGCCGATGTCCATTCCTTTTTTAATTCCTTGTGTATGTCCCTTGCCTTCTTGACAAGATCCTCTTTGTTTGAAGCCAATGGAAAAACCCCGATTTTTATGGGCGCTAATTTTGGATGCAGCCTTAATACAACATTCTTTCTCGACTCATCATAATGGTAGGCATCGAACATGAAGACGAGAAACGCCCTCTCAACGCCCTGCGCGGGCTCGCATACAACATGGGGGATTATTTTCTTTTTTGTTTCTTCGTCAAAAATGCTAAGGTCGCTCTTTGAATGCTCAATATGCTGCTTTAAGTCAAAATCAGCCCTGTTTGCAAATCCCTGCAGCTCCTTCCATCCGAAAGGGAATTGGTACTCCAAATCCCATGTATCGAGGGCGTAATGGCTAAGCTCGCTCTTAACGTGCTGCCTTACCCTAAAATGCTCCTGGGACGCGCCCAAGCCAATAAACCATTTGTGCATCATAGCAAGCCAGTAGGCATGCCATTGCGTTCTTATTATTTTTTTATCAAGAGCTTTCCTGATTGACATCTTTTCCATACCCTTATTGGAAGATTGCATGTCTTTAGAGTAAACATTAATTTCATGATCGAGAACCTCGTCAATGTAGGGGCATTCATACTGCTTTTCCGGATGGACAAAGTATTCTATTTCCATAAGCTCGAATTCGCGCATCCTGAAAAGAAAATCTCTTGGAGAAATCTCGTTTCGGTAAGCCTTTCCCTGCTGCGCAATGCCAAACGGAAGCTTGAGCCTTGCATTTTCCTGCACAAGCCTGAAATCGGCAAAGATTATCTGCGCAGTCTCGGGCCTAAGGTAGGCAACTGAGCTGCTTTCCTGCACGGGGCCTACGCTGGTTGAAAACATGAGGTTAAACATCCTTGGCTCGCTAAGTTCACTTGCGCATTTTTGGCATTTTATCTTGTGTCTTGCCAGCTCTTTTCCAATGTCATCAATGGACATTCCAACTGCAGATACCTTTAGCTTTTCCTCAATAAGAAAATCGCCCCTGAACCTTGAGCCGCATTTCTTGCAGTCAACCAATATATCGGTAAATCCGTCAACGTGCCCCGATGCTTTCCAAACCATCGAATTTGCTATGATGCTTCCGTCAATTCCTACAATATCGTCCCTTGCATGCACAAAAGACTTCCACCAGTCTTTCTTGATGTTGTTTTTAAGCTCAACTCCAAGGTGCCCGAAATCATAAAAGCCTGAAACTCCGCCGTAAATTTCTGAACTTGGATAGACAAAACCCTTTCTTTTGCAGAATACGGCCATCTCCTCTATCGTGGGCTTTTTCATAAGCTCTTACCAAGTTAATTTTTTTATAAATTTATTGGTTTTTCGGCTTCATCCAAAAATTCGCTAACGCTTACGGTTAGCAACTTCAAAGTCTGGAGTGAACCCCATTTGGTTGACAGTCAGTTAAGGAGTGTGGGACAGTAAAAGAGAATCTTTAGCCTCTGAGTAGAATCACATAGACT
>CAYWNO010000174.1:1055-2105 GCA_964459665.1 uncultured Methanosarcinales archaeon | reverse complement strand
GACTCAGATCAGGGGTGGCGAGACGAAGTTGAGCCATCCCCTGGATCTGAAGGTTCGGCGGCGTCATCGTGAGGACTGACCAATTTTGGTGTCGATAACGCACGCAATTCTTCAAAACCCTCAATTTTCTGGTCGTCCCTTAGCAAGGTCGTAGGCGAGTAATTGGGCTTGTATGTATACATTATCCACTTCGGAAATCCTGCAATGGCCTCATTATCGTATTCGGGCTCAGACCCGTCGAAACGTAGCAGGCTGTAAACAAAGTAATTGTGCTCTTTTCCATCTCGACCCTTGCCCATACCGGTCATTGAAAGCTGTATAAGTAGACATAAGTGGTCATCAGGTACCCAAATGTAATCTTCGTGATCAGCCCCAAAGGTCTCGAAAGTAAATGCCCGGTAACCGGCCTCGCCCGATAAAAATAGTGTTCGCGAATTGGCCGAGCCCCCGAGAAACCCATTCCCCCAATATGCAGCCGTGATAATAAAATCTAGACGCCCGTCCCGGGTAATATCGAATGACTCGACTGAATCTATATGAAAAGCCTCAATTGGAACCGCCGGCACCATAATCACCCCCGATGCATCCTCCAGGCGAGCCCTATTTCCATTTTCAACTTGGGAAATGATAATTCTCAAATCTTCGGCGAAATACGAAATTGTGAAGTCTTCCGGATCCAGTGGGCGTTGGGGTGATAGATTCTTAACCGGACATTCTGGTGGTACAACGTCAGGTGTGAACGGAGGGTAGTTTTCAAAGGCCGCAAATGATTTGCAGGTAAATCCAAGAATTACGATCAGACTAAAAGAATGTAGAGCTCGGATGAGCATGTTTACGACGCCGAACGATACGGATGAGGGGCGCGGCGGTTAGCCGCGTCCCTCTCGATCCGGTTGTTAGGCTGCAACACGACGACGCTCTTCAGGTGTGAGCGACTGATTCGGCGACACGTGCGGAGTGCCTGAGAGTTCTTGAGTGAAGCCTGGCGCCTGAAACTCAATTTGCCCCTTGGGCCAATTAATTGCCAAGTGCCACTTGTAGGACTTGTAA
>CAYWNO010000174.1:0-1045 GCA_964459665.1 uncultured Methanosarcinales archaeon | reverse complement strand
AAGTGCTATTTGCCACGATGCACAGCCTCGATGTTGTGACCATCTGGATCAAGCACGAAAGCTGCGAAGTAGGCGGCATGATATTGCGGCCTCAGCGCCGGTTCTCCGTTTGAGCGTCCGCCGGCACGCAAGGCCGCTGCGTAGAAACTGCGCACATGCTCTTGGCTTTCAGCGATGAATGCAAGATGCATTGGCGCGAACGGAAGCTCAGTTTGAGTAACGCCGAAATTCCAATTCTCGATTCCGAAGCCGACTGCGTTGCCGTCTTGCATTAGAAAGTGAACACCAAGAGGTGCAAGCGTGCTCTCGTAGAAACGTCGAGAGCGCTCCAAGTTGGTGACGGGCAGATTTACATGATCGACGATGCTCATTCTGATGCCCAACGATGCGGCTCAGGCGCGCGCCGTAGGCGCGTCGTTCTGGAGCCGGTTGTTAGCGGTCCTGCGCAATCGACTGATGAAGTACAGCAACCCAAAGCAAGCCCCGCTCGCTAGAGTTACGACCAATCCGAGTGCAAACTCTTGACCGCTAATCATTCCACGGTCCAAGCACGCCACGAAGTATGACCCCGGAATGGCTATTAGCGAGACAATCGCTAACTTTGCGGCGGAATTCCACGGACTCGACCATGACCGCAGAAGGGCTACGAACAAAGTCAGCCCCGCCAAACCAACAACAATATTGCCGGTGGCTCGTGCAATTTGAGCTGGCTCAATTTGGACATTAAATGCTCCGATGATTCCAGCGATACTTGCGAGACTCGCCAATACAACCACTGGTAAGGAGGCCGCGACACAAAGAAGGGTCTTCACCATTTGGGCCGCTAACGACGCGGCTCAGGCGGCGGCGAGCCGGGAGGTGGGGGAGGCGCTTCCGTGTTGTAGGTGAAGTCGATCCAGGCGTGGCGCGGATCCACAAGCGGCGCCGGTAGCTCGATCTCTCGCTGATACGCGACCGCCGGCTCGGCGCTTTCGAGAAGCAGGCGCAGCGACACGTCATCGCCGCCGAGCAGTCTCGACCCGTGGACCTCGATGCGGAGCTTCTT
>CAYWNO010000173.1:0-2139 GCA_964459665.1 uncultured Methanosarcinales archaeon | reverse complement strand
CGAAATTTGAAGCAAATAGAAAAATCCCCCTCAATCCCCCTTTTTCAAAGGGGGATTGAGGGGGATTTTATAAATGCTTATTTGGCTTTTGACACGCGCAACTCTAGCGTATTAAAAATAACATCCATTACATCTTTAGTGGACTGCAATACTTGCAAATTATCAAAGCGCAATACTTTTAATCCTTGTTTCTCCATAAAAAAATCCCGTTTCCTATCTTTTTGCATATGATATTCCTCAAAATGTTGTCCGCCATCTACTTCAATAACAAGTTTGGCAGATGGCGCATAAAAATCAGTTATATAATTTCCAATAGGTTTTTGCCGATAAAATTGCACATTCAACAGTTGCTTTCGTCGTAGTCGTGACCATAGTAATATTTCTGCATCTGTTAAGTTGCTTCGCAGTCGCCGTGCATTTGACTTAAGTTTTTCATTGTAATAAAGCAAGATTCAATCCACCTTCAAGAATTTTTGCCAAGTATCGATGATCCCATCCTGCTTTGTGACGCTTAATCTTTAACCCCACCTTTGTGGTTGTTTCTTGTTTCAGTAGATTTAACGCAATATGTCTAAGAATAGAAAAATTTCCTGCCGCATTGCCTTTTCTTACTCGGCAATCATCTTCGCGAAATGTGATATCTAAACACCAATGCAATTGATTTTCCACTCCCCAATGTTGACGAATAGCAGAGCCAATTATTTCAGCATCCGGTTCATGTGAGCTAATATAGTAGCGTTTCTCTATGCTCACTTTTCCTTTTATTTCACGTTTGCTTTCCACCATCGCTATACTTCGTAAACCTTTCCATTTCAATTTAAATTGCGGCAAATACATCAATGGAAAAACAGTATAACGGCGTGATTCTACTCGACCGTGCTTTTTATTCGTTGTTTCATTTTGTTTGTACCACATGGATGCAAATTGTATTTCTTCTGCCTGATCAAATAAATGAGTCACTTTCTTATGCAGTTTTCCCTGATTTTCTTTTACCGCCAAGACATAATCACCGCCCTGTTTATGAATTTGTTCAGCTATTTTTTTCTGAGTTCCCATTGCGTCAATGGTGACAGTACAACCTGCGATATCAAGCATTTTAAGTAATTCAGGGATCGCTGTAATCTCATTCGATTTATCATCTGTTTTATATTGCCCCAATACCATTTGATTTTGTGTTGACCACGCGCTAACGATATGAACGGCTGATTTCCCGTTACCCTTTTCGCCTTTGTTATGAGAGCGCCTTACCGTTTTGCCATCGATCGGAATAATATCTCCACCACTTATTTTTACTAACGAATTTACCCAACTCAAAAAACACGTTTCAAATTCACGGATTGATAAGCGTGAAAATAAATCTCCTATTGTGTCATGCGATGGAATTCCATATGGCAACTCTAAAAATGTTTTTAACCATTTTATTTTAGCTTCTCCAAATTCTTCTACTTCTACCCAGCTATCTGCGCCACAAATAACCGCTAGAATGGTTAGAATCAGCATGTCGCCTAGCTTATGAAGTTTATTACGAGTATTTTTTCGAGGGTCATTAAGCGACAAGAAATGATTTAAAAACTTTTCCGATTTTGGCATTGCATAGATTCCATCCTAAAAAGACGGGCTACTTTATACCAACTGCTTTGTATTATGAACTGTTTTTCAAACGAAATTTGAAGCAAATAGAAAAATCCCCCTCAATCCCCCTTTTTCAAAGGGGGAAGCTGCTCCGAAGCAGCACCAGTGCTCAGTTTGAAGCGCGATTGCCCTGGGGGTAAAAAACTTAATTATCGAGTTTAAGCTTTCCTTAATGTTGAACTGCTATGATGATAATAGTCTTATTACCTCATAAGGATGTGAGCCATGCCATTATCTATAGCACAGAAAGATTTGATTAAAGCGTCTGTTTCTTATCTCTTTTTTGATTTACCCCAAGCGGAAGAACCGTTTCTGCGTGAAGTTGAAAATATCAAAAGTAGTTTCACCGATCCCGCCGAAAATAAAGAAGATGATCCCTTAAAGACTTCTTTAAAAAAGTTTATTCACTCGCCGCAGCACTGCTTCCGTCATTTAGAAATGCAAAATAGTCATCCCATTACAACGGGAGAAATACAGCAATATATTCACAAATATACCTATAGGCAG
>CAYWNO010000172.1:0-2186 GCA_964459665.1 uncultured Methanosarcinales archaeon | reverse complement strand
AAGAGAATATTTTAAACTTTTTAAAATGTTCGGTTATTTAGCACAGATACTATAATTGACGCCACTCACTCAAATTCCTACCAGTTCGAGGCAGACATCACCAAAGAAGTGAAACGGACGAAAACAGACGCCGCGGCAATGGCGGAACAACCTTTCAAGGCATATCTTAGGGGTCTTTCCTATACCCAATCGCAAATCGATTATTTCTGGTCCCAAATTCGCATCATGCTTATCGCTCTTGTCGGCGATCACTCTGCGGATCAGGTAACAGCCAACATCATAGGCTATTGCCAAAGCCAAGGATCAAATCCAACTCAATGCGTGCAGGATATTGGGGACGCATACATAAAAACTCCGGCAAAAACAAACTTCGACGCTCTCTACCGGCAAGGCATTGACGCTATAAACGCCATGAAGGGTGTCAAATTAGACAAGGTTGAGAGCAAGACAATCTCTCTTTCGGAGGGCGAGGGGGGGCAAACATATACCGAAACGCTTACTCTGGAGCCTTACTCTGTTGTGATGATTATGATTTCAGGCGATGTTCCTGTTCCGGCGGCGGTTATTAAAGAAGAATTTATATCCTCTGATACACAATCTACGTGATGCAGAATAATCTTAGCTGAGCTTGATTTTTGGTCAAATTTTCATTGTATAATTTCACTTTCTTTTATGACTTCATCATACCCTTTTGCTTCAAGCTCATGCGCAAGTTCCTTTCCGCCGCTTTTTACTATCCTTCCTTTGAGCATGATATGGACCATGTCGGGAGTGATGTAGTTCAGCAGCCTTTGGTAGTGGGTTATGAGCAGAACTCCAAGATTTGGGCCAAGAAGCGTGTTTACGCCATTTGCAACTACCTTCAAAGAGTCAATGTCGAGCCCTGAGTCTGTCTCGTCGAGAATGGCAATTTCGGGCTGCAAGACCGCCATCTGCAGTATTTCAGTCCTTTTCTTCTCCCCGCCCGAGAATCCCTCATTCAGGTATCTTCTGCTAAAAGAGTCGTCTATTTTTAACAGCTTCATCCTGTCCTTTAGGAGCTTCACGAATTCGGCGACATTTATCTGGTTTGGCTTTACAGCATTAAAAGCCGTCCTTAAAAAATTTGAAACGCTTACGCCCGGAATCTCCTGCGGATACTGGAATGACAAAAACAGCCCAAGCTTTGCCCTCTCGTCAGTTGCCATCTCAAGAATATTTTTGCCCTTGTAAATTACCTCTCCCTTGTCCACGGTGTATTTTGGATGTCCCATCAAAGTGTATGCGAGTGTTGACTTGCCTGAGCCGTTTGGGCCCATGAGCGCGCATACCTGCCCTCTTTTTACTACCAAATCCACGCCATTCAATATCTTCTGCCCTTCGACGCTTACATGAAGGTCTTTTATTATCAATTCATCTGTCATTTTGGGAGTTAAATTTTTTTAGAATTTTATGTTGCTATTGTCAATAAATTTTTTACATTGACTTCTGAAAGTAAATATTCTTCATTGCTCATTTTTCTTCACATATTTTTCAAATATTAAGATGCTATTTTTTAAAGTATCAAGCGACAATAAAGCGCATTTCAATCTTACTGGGCTTATAGGAATGCCAAGCAATTTTAAAATGTTTTCTTTTGTCATTGAGCTTAGCTCGTCAATGTTTTTTCCCTTTATCTCTTCGGTAAGCATTGATGCGCTTGCTTGCGATATTGCGCATCCATGACCTTGAAATTTAACATCTGCAACTTTCTTGTTTTTGTCTATTATTAAAAACATTTCTATTTGATCGCCGCATAATGGATTGTATTCATGGTGGTGCACGCTTGCATTCTCTATCCTGCCAAAATTCCTAGGGCTTTTGTAATGGTCAAGGATGTTTTCCTGATACATCAATTCTATGTCGTACATTTTTATATATACTCACACACAGAATTTATTAGGTATTGCTGTGTGTTCGTAATAGTCAACAACAAATCATACATGATACCTAATTACTTTGTTGGTTGACTATAATATCGGACGCAAATAATTGATTGAAATTTGTTGCGTCCTCTTGATACACGCGAAAATCGGAGATTTTCGGTGTCCTGAAAATCCATGATTTTCAGGATAGTGTTGGATTAATATGCTCAATTATTTACTTCCAAAACTATATAGAGAACTTTGAATAACCCTCTGAAAATAACAATTTATTATTTGCGCATC
>CAYWNO010000171.1:0-2196 GCA_964459665.1 uncultured Methanosarcinales archaeon | reverse complement strand
GCAAACTCTGGACGAAGCGGAGCGTAGTCCAGAGTGGTCGGATTTTTATGATTTGGGACTTTGAAAAAATCAATTTTTTGCAAAACTAATTTTTTCGGGATTTTATGGCAAAAATGCTGCGAAGCTGCATTTTTGCAAATTTCTCTATCCATTTACCCCCCATAAAAAGAAAAAAATATAAAAATTCCTGAATTTTTTGAATTTTTCCGGCTTTTATTTTTTCTGCACTATATCAGTGATTACCGGCGGCCTGTTTAGATTTTCAACGTCAATCATAACTTCCTGCGAGGTAGTGTCGTGCCCGTCGCTTGCGCTTACAATAACCTTGTATTTGCCTGCGCTTTCATAATCTGTCTGCCAAGTGAATGCGTTGTCTTCCTGCACGAACCTGTTGTCGCTGATTGAATAAGTTATAGTGTCTTTGTCATCGTCTGTTGCAAGAGCGGTTAGGGCAATATTATCATTTTCTTTTGTATTTATGCCTTCAATTTTTTCAAGCACCGGCTTCCTATTGACATTTTTGACATTTACCGACCAAATCTTGCTCGCGCTTGATGTGCCGTCTGAAACCTCGACCTTTACTGTATGGGTGCCGGCATCGTCATATGTTGTCTGGTAAGTGTATTTGTCGTCTGAAGTTACATCGGAGCCGTCCAGCTTCCATGAATATGCCAATTGGTCATTGTTTAAATCGCTTGCCTTTATGCTAAAATCTATTGATTGGGTTTCATCTACTCTAAGGCCACTTTCAATTGGATTTGAGGCTTCAATTGCAGGAGGCTCTTCATTCTTGTTTATTATTATTAAGACATCTCTTGATGCCATAGCTTCGCCGTCAGAAGCGGTTATTGTTACCGTATATTCACCTGCATCGCCATAATTGGTTTTCCATTGGCCTTTTTCATCCAGAGGCGAGGTGAAAGTAAAAGTAAGGGTGCTGTTCTTGTCAGGGTCTTCTGCCTTTGGAACCAAGTCGACAAGATCTGTCTCCTTAACCATAACCACGGCAGGCTTTTCTTTTGATTTTTCCACAACAGGCGTCACAGGCTCATTTGAAGGCTGATTCATTGCTCCTTGATTTTCACCGTTATTCCCGCCTTCCTGCGCCTCTATGAAAACGTCCTGCTCGGGCATTCCTGCATCCAAGTAGCTAACAAATTTTATAGGAACCTGATAAGACGTCAAATTGCCTGTTGTAGGGGGCATTAAGAAAAATAAATGGACATGGCTGTTCAATCCAAAGTCGCCGGGGCCTGCCCCATATGTTTTGCCGTCGCTATGGTACACGGCTGCTATTACTGATGCTTCCTCCTTAGTGCTTTGCGCAAAAGCCTTAAGCTTTAAGGAGAACTCGCCTATTCCCTTTGCATCTGCCGTAAATTTATTTTCCGAGCCGTCTTCGGCGCCGCATGGCGCGTCAGTTATGGCAGGATTGGGCGGAAACTTAAAGCGAGAGCACAATACAGTGTATACCCCATTCGGAACAAGATTCTTGAATGAAAGCTCCATTTCTGCATTTTCGTTGTCAACGGTATAAATTCCTATTCCGCCTGCTAAAAGCCACTCGCCAAGCGTAAATCCCAAAGGCTTTCCCTTCTCGAATGGGCCGAGAGGATTCGCCTCCGATTTAAACGGATCGTGTTGCGTAGCAGCAGATGCGGCATAAAGCATCTTTTCAAGGCTTGCAGAATCTTTTTCCTGTCGCCCTTCAATTCGCATTACTTTTCCCGGGAAATCTTTCGAAGGCTGCACAGGGCTGCTTCCGTAAAGAGTTTTGTAAACATCACAGCCGCTTAGCAGGAACACAGAAATTATCATCAATGTAAAAAACAGCTTAATTTTAAAATTCATTATAAGCACACCTCATCGCATTTTTTGTCTATAAACAAAGTTGTTGCCATTTTAAAATAATAACTTATATTTAAACTTTGTGGTAGTTAGGCACTGTCGAAAAAGTGAGTGATTTTCACGGGTCTAAACTTAAGACTCAACGATCTCTATTTTGGATAATAAAATACGCTATGAAATCACTGCCCTTATTGCAGAATAAATTTCAAGAATAGTTTCTTTTGGCTTGAGTATATCAGTTGCTCTTTTCATAGTTGCAATCTTCATATGGTTCAGTATTCCTTTCTCGCTTCTTATAGTGTTGGAAGTAAATAATTGAGCATATTAATCCAACACTATCATGAAAAT
>CAYWNO010000170.1:1381-2197 GCA_964459665.1 uncultured Methanosarcinales archaeon | reverse complement strand
GTGCGATCGATTGCAGAAAATGGGGCAAAGTTGGTCACTTTGCTCGTCACTGTGTTTCTGGTCGTAGTCAGCACTTTCATCAGCATGGCAGCAGCAACTATCGTCATCGTGGCAGTGCACGATCGCCGTCTCTTTGCTCAAGAGAGAGCAAGTTGAACTCGTCAGTTACTGTCTCTCCGGTTAGCAGCAGTCTTAACCGTGTTCAGTTAATGCGAGTTACGTGTACACTGAACGACAAGACGTTAGAGTTACTCGTCGATCTCGGTTCGGAAGTGTCGATCGTTTGTCGAAGTGAATATAACAGACTATTCAGAGCTGTTCAGTTACGTCCGGCAGACATCTCGATGAAGGGTTACGGGAATGTGCCAATATTCTGCCGTGGCTATTTTGAAGCATCTGTCGCTCTTCAAGGTGTCCACCTTCAATCTTTTCGCTTCTACGTTACGGAACGCGGCGACAATCTGATGGGTATGGACTTGTTCGTAGCTCTCGGATTTAAAGTCACCGGTCCGCATCCGCTTGAAGTCGACCGAGTCAGTTCATCACTAAACGCGGCAAGCGAAGTCGACGTCAACAGAGTCTCGTCGATCTCGCTGGCAGACTACCCTGTTTTATGCAAATCGTTCGGCATCTTGAAAGGTTTTCAGCACAAGCCGCATGTCGATCACTCAGTCCGTCCAGTCCGTCAGCCGATGCGTCGCTTAGCACTCGCATTGCGTGACCCAGTTTCGGCGGAGATCAATCGTATGCTCAGCGAAGGTGTCATTGAGCGCATCGATACGTCACCGTGGGTTTCGAACATCGTGCCGGCCAAGA
>CAYWNO010000170.1:0-1371 GCA_964459665.1 uncultured Methanosarcinales archaeon | reverse complement strand
TGGTTCAATCCGCGTGTGCATCGATTTGAGCGAGCCCAACAAGGCGATCATCCCGAAACAATCACTTCATCGCAGACAAAGGGGAAAGTGGCGTATCACGAAGAAGACGAGGAAGAAGTGTTGACCAGTTTTGACATGAACATGCCTAACGAGAATGTGGTTCAACCGAACGTAATTCCGGAGTCTCATCAACCACGTTACCCCGCTCGAACTCGAAAACCGATTGTTCGTTTTGAGCCTCAGTAGGGAAGAGGGAGAATGTAGTATGTGTCTAAATAGTGACGACACTGATGTAAACGGCTAGAATGTAGTATGTGTCTAAATGGTGACGACACTGGTGTAAACGGTGAAAGGATGGAAAAGGATGGTTAAAGAGTAAGACTGTCAGTTAACGGTAATAAAGCCACGTGGTAGTTGTATACCGATACAACATTTGGCGACGAGTGGTGTTTGATCGAACTGCGTCGTATACGTCGTTCTGATTCGTGAAAGAAACGCTTCTTTACGTGTCAACGTAATCGAGTGGTTACCGTGTTTGCGTGTCGACGTTTCCGGTCAGTTTCTTTCGCTGTTTGTCTGCATCGACTGCCTCTTCGTGTCAACGAATGGTGAATGGCGCAGCCGACGATTCAAACGTTTAAACCGGTGTTTCTGGCTCAACCTGGCGAACCACCAGTTCCGTGGCGTCGGTGGATTGCTATGTTTGACGATCACCTACTTGCTAGTGGCTTTCCTGATGGCATTGCGTACGCAGCCCGAAAGGTAGCGTTACTTGCTTCGAGTCTCGGTGTAGATGGTTACCGAGATTACCAAGCGATAACGAGGGACTTAGTAGAGGGAAGTCGTACGTACGATGCAGTGAGGACCAGATTAGCTACGCACTTCGATAAGCAACCGAGCGTCATCTACCTGCGCTACCAGTTCTATCGACGTTCGCAACGAGTTGGTGAAACAGTTGCACAGTATGTTGCGTCGCTACACGAACTAGCGTCACTGTGTGATTTTGCGGCAGATACGGTCAATGAACGCATTCGTGATCAATTCGTTTCGCTACTCACCGATCCGAAAATTCGAGAACGGCTACTCGCGGAGCCAGATGCCAGCACGTTGCAACACGTTCTCACGTTGGCGTCCACTCTGGAGAAGTCGGCTCTGTCATCCAACGAGATCGGCAAGGCGAATGGCGTGGAGTTACCGTCAACTTCGAATGCAATTACGCAAGTCGAGCGAATCGAGTCACGTCAGCGGTCTACTCAAATGCGTGATAATCAGCGAACGGCAGCGTTTACTTGTTTCGCGTGTGGAAGAACAGGTCACAAGGCTAGCACCGACGAATGTCCAGCACGTGCGATTGATTGCAGAAACTGCGGC
>CAYWNO010000169.1:1872-2203 GCA_964459665.1 uncultured Methanosarcinales archaeon | reverse complement strand
CAAGCTCGTCTTTGATGCTAGAACCCATGTTTGCTACATTATGCCTTTTGATTGTTCTTGCCCATTCTATTGAAAAAGCAAATGCTTTTGCTTCCTCATCATGGCTATTTGGCAAAGTGTTGGTTAGGGCGTGCCCGATTTCATGGCCTATAACAAGCATCAGTGCATCAAGATGATTTTCCCTGACAAATATTTGCTTATCATTTCCGTTGATTGAAAATCCAAGAATGCCATTGCTCCAAGCGCCAAAGCGCGAATGAAGCGCTTTAAAATCTCCGAATGACAAAATATCAATTGAGATGTCTTCAGGCAATTTTTCTTTCATCATTAA
>CAYWNO010000169.1:0-1862 GCA_964459665.1 uncultured Methanosarcinales archaeon | reverse complement strand
CCCCAGTTTTATAAGCAAATTATGGTTGGAGAGATCGAGAGAGTTTTTGCTTGATATTATTTAATTCAAATGCTTCTTTTACAAAGCCTTTGATTTCATTGTTGTCGCCGACAAATATTGTTTTTGGCCTTGAATTGCTTAGGAAAATTGATGGCATGAAAGAATGCTGGGCAGGGACGTATGATTTGTAAGGCTCACTTTTACCAGCATACTTTTGTTCTTGAGTAATTTGAACATAGTGATCTGATCTTTCAAAAAAATTTTGCCTGCTGAAATTATAAATGTCGTCGATGTGTCGGTAAATCGCAGGACGATTTCCGATCATCGTCGAAAATTCGTAATTTTCGAGATTTCTTGAGAAATAAGCTACATGAGAGTGCTGGCTTGAGTAACCTACTCTTTGTTCCAAACTGCCTGAATAGCACATTTTCCCTTAATCCCTCACTTATAGGTAGGATTGCAGATTTATATGATTATCGTTTGAAGGTTATAACGTCTAAAAAGGCAAAATTTATGTATTACAGGGCTTACGATACCAAATTAGAGGGCAAAAAACATAGTGCCTAATTTTCATCAAACTCTCACTTTTAAGTATTTCTTTCTATATAGTAACCTTAATCTAAACCTTTTTGATGCCGTTTAGGCTCATAGCCCGGGCCTCCAAGCTAAAACAGGCTCTTTCAAAAAAAATTGCCTCTACAGTAGTTCGGACTGAAGAATAATTCCCGTCAAAACGAAAAGTATTTATTCAAGAAAAAGAAAAATAGCATGTGAGGGGTGATACACCCCTATCCATGCCACTTAGCGTAGTTGTGATGGACTATGCTAAGAAAAAAAGGATGTGAATTGGAGATAAAAAAGCTTGCTGTTTTGGCAAGGCAAAACATTAATTCTAGACTGCATTTAAAGCGAACAAAGGAAATAAACTTCCAAGATAAGCATTATTTGGCACTTTTGCTTATAATGTCCTTATTTTGCGTATTTGCAGAAGGTGCTGGCTATGTTGCCAATCAATTTGGGCACTTGCCTAAAGGAGACAGCCTTCTTGACCAGCTACAAGCCATAAGTGACAAAGACATTAGAGAACAGTTCAGGAAACTCTTTGAGTTGCAATTTAAAAATGTGTTTCGCTTTAGGTTGTTAAAACCTAGAGTTGTCGTCGCTATGGATTTAACAGACAAGCCAACCTACAGCAAAAAGAAAAAAGAAAACAATAATATCGTTGGAGGCAAACCAAAAGCAAGTACATTTTATTTCTTCAGGTTTGCCACTATACAAATAGCTGACAGGAAAAATCCAATTACTCTTTATGCAATGCATTGCAATAAAGAAACTACGAATGAGCAGATAGTTGAAGAGCTAATAAGACAAGCAAAAAAGCTTGTGAGAATAAAATGTGTGCTTATTGACAGAGGATTCTATGATACAAAAGTGTTCAACAAACTTGAGCAGCTCGGCATTAAGTACTTAATGCCATGCAGAGCCGACGACAAAACAGACAAGATGTTTGAAAAATACCTTTGCTCAAATTATGAAGTTCAGCCTTATTTCTGCCAAAATGTGAAAAAAGAATACGCTGACTTCAAACTTATAATGATAAGACTCGAGAATGGAACTGAAATCGGCTATGTAACAAACATGCATTTTATAAAATTACATAGAGCGAAGTATTACATTGAGCTTTATCAGAAAAGATGGAACATAGAGACTGGTTATAGACTGCAAAACATGTTTTTAGCAAAAACATGTTCCATTAATCCTTCTGTAAGATTGTTTTATTTTTGCTATTCGGTTGCACTGCATAACTTATGGGTTATGATAAAAAGCAAAGTTCAAAACAAAGAATTTAATGTGCCAGTGTT
>CAYWNO010000168.1:0-2241 GCA_964459665.1 uncultured Methanosarcinales archaeon | reverse complement strand
TAAAGTAAATGCAGTTTATTTATAAATGGAATAGGGTTATTCAAAACTCTCTACAATTTATATGTCATTTGCTTATTACGAACGGACAACAATTGTCTAATTATTTTTGTCCGTGAGTATAGGTTTAAATCGTCATTTGCCATTTACACATCCCCTCTTACTTTTATATAAAAAAATTCAGCGAGCATGAACAGGAATACCAATCCCAATATTATTAATTCTATGTTGAAATCATGCTCCTTGCTTTCCCTCGCAAGGAGCCTTTCCCTTTCCTTTTGGCTTTCAATTTTCGAAGGCAGGGCTATGTTGGATTCCTTCTCATCAAGAAGGTTTACTGCAATCTTTTTATTGTCAAACTCATAAATCCCGACCTCGTCCATAAGCAATTTTGACGTAGTCAAAGTTGAAGAAGGGGTTTTAATTTTTTGCTCTCCCATAGCGATTATCTTTCCCGTCTTGTAATTAAATTCCTTTATATCCTGCGTGCCAATCATGAAATTTACAAGAGAATCCCAGAATATAGGGTAGGATGGAAGCGTTTTAAAGTCGCTTGCATCATCTAGTATGCCGTAATAAGCAACCTTTCCTTTTTTCTTCTCACCGTAGACAATCAAAGGCGTTTTGTCGCCGGCAGATGCAAATGTTATTGTGCCTTTTTTAGCTTCTGAGCCGAAATACGAGCCTGCCGTTGTAAAGCACCTTTCTTTCTCAAACTGCTTTGTTATCTGGCTTACTGTTTCAATGCAGACCTTTGTCGGCTTGTTGATTTTACTTTTTAAGTCCACTACCGGAAGGCTTTGCATATCTATGTCTTTAAGATCATCCTGTGCCGCGATTATGAGGTTTCCGCCCTTGTTGACGTAACTTTCAAAGTCTTCAAAAGTTCCTGGTACAATCCCATCTCTCTTGTTTGCGCCATTGATGCTGTAGGTTATGATAATATCGCTCTTGTAAGGGTCTATTTTTTTGTCATTTGTTGTTATTGTAAGCACAGGCGGGCACACTACATCAAG
Organism: uncultured Methanosarcinales archaeon; assembly: GCA_964459665.1. Taxonomy (GTDB): domain Archaea; phylum Nanobdellota; class Nanobdellia; order Woesearchaeales; family GW2011-AR4. Next base: position 1,228 of record CAYWNO010000168.1, on the reverse strand, counting down.
CTCGATGTCTTTTGCAGCTTCAAGCGCTAATTCAAGGTTGCTTTTGAGGTTAATCTTGGAGCCGCAGTTGCTTTGCTGCGTGTTCGGGTAATTTGTAATCAAAAGAACCTTATTTTTTATTTTCGGCGCAGTCGCAACATAAGCTACATCATCAATCTCAAGGCTGTCTTTGGGCTCAAGCTCTATTCTAGAAATTCCCGCAGGCGTATCAAAAATAAAATTCTCGATTGAATTCGGAGCTATCTTAACCTTAGTCTGGGTTATTATTTTATCATCTTTTACAATCTTGAGCACCCGTTCCTTGGGCTCGCCGTTAAAATTCTTCACGTAAACCTTTGATGTGTATTTGGAAACTTCCAACCGTATGATGCCCACATTGTCGGCATTGTTCGAGACGTCAACAAAATCGACAAGCTTATCTTCTGATGATAATGCCGCCCTTACAACGCTTATGTCCGGGCCCTCTGTTGGGATAAAGTCGCTGAAAACTATAATTCTTCCGGGCAAATCGCCAAGCATGTCTTTTGCAAGAAGCAAGGCATCCCCCAAATTTGTCGTCGAGGCTCTTGGCTTTATTTTTGAAAGGACGTCAAGGGCAATCTCGGTATTTTCATTTTCCAGCACAATAAGCGGGGTGTTTTCGGCCATGATGATGCTGTTTCGTCCGCTTAAGACTTTTTTTGCTTCCTTTAAGGCAGTGTCAAATCTTGAAATTCTGTTTTCTTTTGCCTGCATTGAGGCGCTAACATCCAAGATTACCACTGTATTCTCAAGGGTTGTGTCGTATTTTAACTTGGCAAAGGGGGCTGCAGCAACTAAAGATAGCCCCAGTATGGAAAACAGTTGTAGCAGGAACAGAAGGTTTGTCATTAATTTCTGGAAAAATGAGAATTGCTTTGACCTTTTGCTATCCTGCATGACAAACATCAAAGAGGGTATCACTTTGTCCTGCGGCTTTGGCCTTCTTAGATAAAGAATGACGAATAAAGCAACCGCTATAAGGGCCCATAATCCAAAAGGTCTTTGAAAAGGCAAACTCACCATTTTTTTATTATAGGGAGTTTTGAATACCCCCTTATTAAAGATTTCTGAAGAGAACTTTGTAAAAATCAATTTTTTAGTCGAACGCGTGCGAGCGAACCCGATTCGCTCGCATGTCCCAAAATTGATTTTTAGTATTTGTTTAGATTTTTAGCACAGGTTTGCTGATAGCAGTCTGGTCAACTCT
>CAYWNO010000167.1:0-2256 GCA_964459665.1 uncultured Methanosarcinales archaeon | reverse complement strand
GAACATTTGGCACGAAAAAGAGGCAAAAAACCTCCACGAAATGTCACTTAGCTCATATTTTGAGAATGAAATGGCGTTCGTATTTATTGTACTGGACTCGCCACACCGCGAGATATTTTCGAGCATAATGCAGTCCCCAGAACGCAAGGAAATGCCCGCGTTTGTGGTGAAGTTTCTCGATATCAATTTTAGGAGTGTCCGTACCATGAAATTCTTGTTGGCGATTTGCATGATGCTTGCCGCATCTATTGTTTGTGCCGCTGGCGACAACGCGCCGCGCTCTTCTGCCGGTAATTCGGTTGAAGGTAAAGTGCTTGAGGTTAAATATGTCGACAACTTTGCCTACCTGCGTTTGCAGACCCACACCGGAGAAAGCTGGGCGGCGGTTATCGACGCGCAGGTAAAAGAAGGCGATACCGTCAAAATCGAAAACGCCATGCTCATGGAAAACTTCGAGAGCAAAAAACTCAATCGGACTTTCAATAAAATCATATTCGGCAATCTGGCCGGAGCGGGCAAATCCGCCGCTGGCTATTCCGTATTGGGCGCATCGTTTTCCGTAAAGCCGCCCGCGAAGCTGGAAAAAATCAAAGATGTCGCCATCCCCAAAGCCAGCGGCGCGAATGCGGCGACGGTGGAAGAAGTCGTCACCAAGTCCGCACAGCTCAAAGGTAAGACCGTTGTCGTGCGCGGCAAGGTGGTGAAATACAACGCGGGCATCATGGGCAAAAACTGGATACACCTTTACGATGGCACAGGCTCTACGGCAAACGAGAGCGACGACATCCTCGTAACGACCTCCGGCACAGCCAGCGTGGGCGAAATCGTCACGGTTAAGGGCATCGTCAATGTTGATCAGGATTTCGGCGCGGGCTATGCCTACAAGGTGCTTATCGAGGATGCGACGGTGCAGAAGTAATCAGGAGCGGCGTGCTTTGCACTCATAACACAGAGCGGAAAATTATTTGAATCAGTTATTGATTAAACGTCATGGATGAACGCACCCTAAAGCGCCTGTTGATCATCGTCGCAGCCAGCATCATGATCATATGGGCATTCAAGTCGATGATGTTGAAAACGGCTGTCAGCCTGAACAAAGTCGCCGCAGAAAAGAAACAAGCCGCTGCCGCAACGCCCGTCCCGCAGCAGGACTCAACACCCGAAGCTGATGTGGCGAATGTGATTGAAATGCCCACAGCATCGACCCCCAGCGAAGTGGCTACACTGGAATTGACTGCGGCATCGGGCGTGGGGGAAGGGCGCTAGTCTTACCCGTTAAAGAATGCCAAAACGTGACAAGAATTCCGCATTACTCTGGCGTTTTTGTAGGAGCGTGCCCTGCACGCGAAAGAGCGCTATCGCGTGCAGGGCACGCTCCTACATCCCAGCTCTGTGATCCCGGTTTGTTCTGAGCTCAAAGCCCCGCGTAGCCCGCTTCCTGCTGGCTGCGCACAGCCAGCACAAAAACGGTGTCTACTTCAATAATGTAACGGTACAAAGCCACATAGCCATGTGAGCTGCGCCCGATCACCAGCTCGCGCTTATCGTTATTCGCGGGGCGACCAATCATGGGATTGTGTTCCAGCACGTTGAGCGCCTCGATGATTTCCCTGATGCGCAACACCGGATTTTCAACCTGAAATTGTGCAAGGTGATCGAGGGTGAAATCAAAATCATCCCCAACCTCTTGCGCTAATTCGATACGCGACATTTTCAGCGCGCCAGTTTGCGGGCGACTGGACGCTTGGCCTTGTTACCGGCGAGACGATATTCCAGATAGCCGCGCATTTCCTGCCAAGAAACCGTCTTCCCGGTGGCAGCAATAGAGGCATAACGCTCCTCGGCAACCGCATCGAAATCGGCACGCCGTCCCTCCCGCACTGTTTTTTCCGCGATGGCTTCAAGAATAAAACCGTGCGTACTCGTGCCCGCACGTTTCGCCGCCGCTGCAACGCGGGCTTTCAGGTCTTCCGGCAAGCGTATGGTGGTTGTAGACATAATATCTCCCAAGGTTTAAGGCACGCGCATACGGTAGCACAGTAGCGCTACAGCGCACCATGCTGCCGACATTCAGCCCACTTTGCCTTCGGTTTCCGGCGAAGTGTGCAACACTGGAATTACCTGCGGCATTTGGCGTGGGGGAAGGGAGTTAGGTTTGCGGGATTAGAAGTGCTGGATGGGCGAAATAATGGCGACCGGGGTCTGAGGTCTCCCCTCAAAACCCCGTTGCATTTCAATAAACTAGGGCGTACTGTC
>CAYWNO010000166.1:0-2307 GCA_964459665.1 uncultured Methanosarcinales archaeon | reverse complement strand
AGAGAATATTTTAAACTTTTTAAAATGTTCGGTTATTTAGCACAGATACTATATCATGACAACCCCCAGCATTCTGTTATCTTCAAATACCGGAGAAGAGATGATAAAGAAATTTTCATTCGGGTCTTGTTCTGATTTTCTGATGTCAGACATGTATTTGGCTTTCTTGCCTTCTAAAAAATAGCTTGTATCCGAAAAATCCTTGCTTGTAGAATTTTCACTTGAGCTGGCTATCACCTTTCCAAAAGAATCGAGCAGTATTATCTCCTTAAACTCTGCCCTGTTTTTTTGAATTTTTAAAAACATATTTTTTAGTTCTATCCCATCCTGGTAGCTCAAGCTGCCATTGTCATAACTTTTTATTGCCCCTATGATACTGTTTTGGGAGGAAACTATGTCCAGATAACTGTTCGTAAGAACTATAAACTGGGTAACCTGCTCTTCTTTCCCGGAAGTTATAGTCTCAACTTCAGACAGGACCTGCTCGGTGATTAGTTTTTTGGAGTTTACGTAATTGGATATTGACAAGCCAATTACAGAAAGCAAAGGTACCAGCAACAGAAGTAATGTAAGTTGAATGTAAAGTTTCATTATTATTCATCTTTTGGTTGGGTTTATGAAAAAAGCGCCCCAAAATAAGCTGTCATAGTCTGCCGGCATTGCATTCTCTATCTGAAAGATTACCCGCCCCCCCTGCCTGAGATGAAATGTCAAAGAAGGGTCTGTTAATTCACCATTCACTACTTTTTGCAGGTATGAATTAATGTTTTCTCTTTCCACGCTGCGGCGCGATTCTTCATTGAGTTGCCTATAATCGGAATTTTGCTCCAAGTATGCCTTAAATCCATTCACGCGGGTAATCCCCTCCATTCTTTGCAAATTTTCCCTTTCTGCCAATTGCCTCATATATTCAATCAAATCTCTACCTACCTCGGCCCTTCCGCGACCCGTTATTGTCCTTACATATGGAACTACTGTCAGATTAAGGAGAAATAAAACATTTCCTTTCGGATCATGCGTCTTTGTCAGATATCCATCATCTGTAAGATTGGGCCATACATATCCACTGCTATTATTTTGGTAAATGCCGTATGTATCATCGCCTGTAATTTTTTGTGAATTCATAAAGCCCAATAATCTGTCATTATAAGTGGCAACTGCCTGCCCTTGAGGATAAACTCCAATCCTTGAGATAAACTTTTCTTCGCTTGCAGCCATCTCACTTCCCCACACAAGTTCATCTAAATAATCAAGCATTTCCGCATCATCCTTTCTTGCGGGCCTGATAACCAACCTATCAAGATTAGCCATTTTCTTTTCAAATTATAATTTTGTCGCTTCCAAATAATTGTTGAAGCCCATGTCTTATGGGAGGAAGAGCCGATGTAAAAAACGCCATAAACGCGGATTGGGAAACGGCTGCCGAGTTTGCAGGGCTATACCCGTATTTTTCGAGATACATCTGTCCGGCCGTTATGCCCAAAGCGTATAATATTTCAACTGTTCCAAATAAAGAGATGTATTCCCCTGCTTTTCTTGCAATTTTACTAATGTCATATTCGCCATTCTCATTCGTTAGATGGCTTCTATCCCTATACAGAAGCTGTGATGCCATGGTTATCCAGTATGCAGCAGTATCTGCAGCAGTGACAGAAACGGCTAAGGGAAGCTCTTTAAGTCCAAAGTAATCCACAACTCTACCTGCAATAAAAGGCGCTGCAATAAGCGCAGTTCCGCAAGAGATTAAATGATTCGGCATTGTAGCCCAATCTTCCCTATATGATTGCTTAATCCAATTGCCTGCTTTGGCAATAAACCTTTGATTTTCCGGCTTGTTGATTTCTTTTTCTAATTCATCGTCGGTCATTTTAAAATATGATGCTAATATCAATCATTTCTTAATCTTAACAATGATTCCAAATCCTGTGTTCTGTTAAAATTGATAAGCGCAGGCTCTATTACAGAGTCGGATTGGTCATTATTTCCGAATTTTATCTGGTCTAATCCTTCCGCATCTATGCCAAGATAAATTGGAAGTTCTCCTTTTCCTGCACCTATCTTTCTTACTTTGGTGTTTATTGCTAAAAGAGCATCAATAAGTTCCCAATAGGTTGGAAGTTTTGTGCCTTCTTTGTATGCATGATTCCATACTTCATGAAGCGGAGTATTTATTGCAGCATAAGTTGGATTAAGATGTATAGCTATGTTCATGCTCTCTCTTGCCGCTAATTTTTGAAGATAGTCTATTGTGTTAACTGGAGTGAACCCCTGAAAGTAGACAAATAGTTAAGGAACACCAAACATACA
>CAYWNO010000165.1:0-2323 GCA_964459665.1 uncultured Methanosarcinales archaeon | reverse complement strand
ACGAGAAATAAAATTCAGAAATCTTTAATAAGGGGTTATTCAAAACTCTCTATATAAAAATAATTGCATTCTTATGGACAAGGTGACAAGGACCGGGATATCATTCGAGCCTAAGCTGCTCAAAATATTCGATAGTTTCATAAAAGAGAACGGCTACTCCAACAGGTCCGAGGCAATCAACGACATCATAAGGGATCGGCTTTCGCATGGGCGCAAAAATCAGGCCGTCGGCACTATAAAGGTCATATACGACCACAGGATAGGGCACTACAGCAAGAATGTCTCAAACCTGCAGCACGATTACCACTGCCAGATTGTTTCCTCGATGCACTCGTACCTCGACCACCACAACTGCCTTGAGCTAATAATCGTAAAAGGCGGAATAGACAGGATGAAAAAGCTTCTGGAAAAAATCAAAAAGACGCAAGGCGTAAAGGAAGCAGAGCTTATTCTGGAGAAATGAGGCTATAGAGAGTTTTGAATAACCCTATTCCATTTATAAATAAACTGCATTTACTTTATAAATACAGGGGGTTATTCAAAGTCCTCTATAAGCTGAAAAATTCGTGAAAAACGAATTTTTCAGAATTTTCAATCAATAAATTAATAAACTATTTTGTTTATGGGAAAGATTATGGCGGGCTATAATGTTTTAGATGGCAGATTGGTCATCGGATTGGCTGAAAAGGTGGATATTAGTTATGAAGGCGGCAGGAAAAAAGTCATTGCAAAAATAGACACCGGGGCCACGAAAAGCTCCATTGACACGAGCCTTGCCGCAGAACTAAGGCTTGGGCCAGTTATAAAATCAAAGCTCGTGAAGTCTGCGCATGGCTCAAAGCTAAGGCCCATAATTGAGGCTACAATCGAGCTTGTGGGCAGGAAAATAAAGTCAGAATTCACCCTTGCAGACAGGGCCCACATGAAGTATAGGATACTTATCGGGCAGAACATATTAAAAGACGGGTTTTTGATTGACCCTAAAAAATGATTTGTAATATTTTAATTTAGCCGTTTATAAAAATGAACTCCGCCGTAATGTCTTTGGGAAGCAAAAGCTCGCTTATGATAATTGAAGCCATGAAGGGCTATTTTGATTCTGTTGATTCAATTGAGCTAAGGGATGTGGAAGTAAACTTGGGAGTGGGAAAATCAAACGTTATGTACGAGGGAAAGCAGCTGCCGCAGTACAGCTGCATTTATGCGAGGGGCTCTTTTAGATATGCAACGCTTCTTCGCTCCGTAACAAGGACGCTTTACCGCTCATCTTACATGCCCATAAAGCCTGAAACTTTTACATTGGGGCATGACAAGCTTCTTACGCATCTTGCGCTGCAGCATTTTAGCATCCCGATGCCTACAACGTACCTTGCATCCTCGACAAGGGCGGCAAAAAAAATCCTTAATGAGGTAGCCTATCCAATCGTTTTAAAATTCCCGCACGGCACGCAGGGAAAAGGCGTTATGTTTGCAGAGAGCTTTGCGGCAGCATCATCTATGCTTGACGCCCTCATAGCGCTAAAGCAGCCGTTTTTGATACAGGAATACATAGAAACAGGCGGGGTTGATGTAAGGGCATTCGTCATAGGCGATAATGTTGCAGCCTCGATGAAAAGAAAGGCAATAAGGGGCGAAATGAGGGCGAACATACACGCGGGCGGCACCGGAGAGCCTTGCGTGCTCGACCATAACACAAAGAGGATAGCTATTGACACGGCATCATCAATAGGCGCAGATATATGCGCCGTAGACATTCTTGAAAGCCTGAAAGGGCCCATGGTGATAGAAGCAAACTTATCGCCGGGACTGCAGGGGATAACAAAAGCTACTGGCATAAACCTAGCCGATAAAATAGCAAAGCACCTTTTTGAAAAATCAGAGATATTTTCCGCAAGGGACCGCGACGAGGCGACCATTAAGATTTTTGAGGACCTCGGGCTAAGCGGAGAGATTGCCCAGCAGATAATAACCAACCTTGACTTTCGGGGCGATAGGATTCTTCTGCCAAAGATTGTGACGGGAATTGCGCAGTTCGGGGAAAAAGACGAAGTCGTCTTGAAGGTCGAGAAAGGAAAGATTACAGTGGAGAAGTTTTAAATATAGGTATAGCAACGATCTTCTAACAAAAAAGTTCAATAACTTCTAAATTCATCTACAAAAACATGAAAGAAACTTTCGACAATATAATCCGCATTCTTATAAAGAAAGTGAAAATGATTCATAACAATGCCGATAAGAAATTCAGGGATAACCTTGATAGATACTCCGTAAGCACCAAGAAGAATATGAAAGAATACAATATTCTTTCCAATAAGATTTCAAG
>CAYWNO010000164.1:1766-2340 GCA_964459665.1 uncultured Methanosarcinales archaeon | reverse complement strand
CGCCGTCAGGGGCGGAACTATACCCTCAATCAGGAGCGCTGGCGACCCTTCGAGGAGCGGGGGTGGACGTCCAAGGTCCAGCTCGAGGCGATGGACATCGAGGGCATCGACGTCGGGATCCTCTTCCGGACGTGGGCGACGCAGGCGATCAACATCGACGCCAAGGCTCATCGCCGCGTCCTCGCCGAGGCTGAGCGCCCGGAATGCGCGCCCCTGCAGCAACAGGATGACACCCGCAACCAGCATGAACGGCAGCGCGAGGATAACATGCCGGATCGAGCGATCTTCCAGCGATCCCAGCAGCCAGAACGCGATTTCGAGCGCGGCGAAAGGGTTTGGCGCCAGGTTCATGGCCAACACTGTCCCGGCCCCGGCGAGGGAGGAAACGGCGAGCCCGGAGAGGATCAGCAGCAACAGACCCGCGTTGCGCCCGGCGACCGCAGCGCACCTCTACTACGCGGAGCTGATCATCCACACCCTGCCCTGGTTCGTCATGATGGCGGCTCAGATCGGCGCCGAGGGGACATTCCCGCCAGCGGCGGCAGCGCTCGGCCAAGGTTTCATCAAGAACTAC
>CAYWNO010000164.1:402-1756 GCA_964459665.1 uncultured Methanosarcinales archaeon | reverse complement strand
CCGCGGCCAGCGCCGCAGATTGCGGCGCGCCGAACAGCGAAGGCGCGGCGAGGGGGTTGCGCAGCAACCCCTGCATCGCCGCCCCGCCCAGGCCGAGCATCGCCCCGATCGCCAGCGCGAGGATGGCGCGGGGCAACCGGATTTCGAGCACGATGATGCGGCTGGCCGCAGCCGGTTCCGCAAAAAATGCCGCAAGCACCTCGCCCGGTGCCAGTCGAACCGGGCCGACGCCGAGCGATATGAGAAAGAACACCCCAGCCAGCCCCGCCAGTGCCGGAATTACGATGGCAGCGGAGGATGGACGCCGCGCGCTGCGCAGGCTGGCCGGGGTGGGTGCGTTGCTCATGCTACCACGTCGTTTTCATGCCGGCGTAGACCGCGCGGCCAGTCGTTCCGTAGTTGAAAGCGTCCTGATAGCGCGCATTCGTCAGGTTTTCACCGCGCAGGTAAACGTCGACATTGTCGTTCATGCGGTAGCTGACCAGCGTATCGAAGCATGCAAAGGGCGCAAGCCGCTGGCGTTCATTGGTCGTGCTGAAGCGCTTGCCTGAAAACGTGACGCTCGGCTCGAGCGTCCAGCGGGCATGCGGCGTGAGCGAAAGCCCGATCTTGCCGGAATGCTCGGGGCGGCGCGCCAGTGCAAGGCCGGTATCGCGATCCCTGGCCTTGAGCCAGGTATAGGTGCCGTTGAGGCGCGCGTATTCGGGCCAGAGCACGATATCCGCCGCCGCCTCGACGCCCGATGTCTTCGCCCGCGCGATGTTGGCATAGCAGCCAAAAGGATGCACCGCGAGGCCACCGGCACAATTGGCGCCATTGAACTCGAAGTCGATCATCTGGTTCAAGCGGTTGGCGAACCCCGTAAGCGACAGCTTCACGCGGCCCTCGAAAAGCGATTGATCGATGCCCGCATCGAGCCCGAAACTCCGTTCCGGTTGCAGGCTGGCAACGCCATAGAGTGGTGCGTAAAGCTGGTAGAGGGTCGGGGCTTTGCCGCCGCTCCCGGCGCTCGCCCTGAGTTTCGTGCCGGTCTCGTCGATGCGATAGGCGGCCGTTGCCCGCCATGTCCTGAAGGTCACGGTGTCAACGACATCGTCGATCCGCCCGCCGAGCGAGATATCGAGGCGTTCGCCGAGCGGAAGCTGCCAGAGCGCGAAAATCGAGCGCGTCGTCTGTCCCTTGCCGACATCTTTTGTCTTGGCGACAGGGAAGGGGGCGATCGCTTCCGAATAGCTCTCGATAGCCTCGCGCTCGATGCGGCTGCCCAGAATCAGCGAACCCAATCGGTCGAGGCCAAGGTTGGCCTGGTATTCCGCGCCGGACCGGGTGCCGGTATAGTAATAACGGTCGAGAT
>CAYWNO010000164.1:0-392 GCA_964459665.1 uncultured Methanosarcinales archaeon | reverse complement strand
AGTCGGTCGCGGGCGGCGGAAAGCTGCCGGTCGAGAACGAGCGATAGTCGCGCTTCGTCCGGCTCGTGAAGATCTGGAGCGAATGCTTGAGGCGATTGTCAAACGTATCCAGCTCGGCCTTGGCGAAGGTCGAATAGAACACGCTGTCCGCGCGACCCGGACCATCCGGCTTCAAGCCGAAAGACGCATCGTATTCGGCTTTGGAGATCGTGCCCATGCCGCCCAGTTCGACGCGGAAACCCGTTCCGGGATTGTAGCCGATGCGGCCGTAGGCGCCGTGCCGCGTCAACCCGTCATTCTCGAGCTTGCCGGTAATTCCCGGCGCGCGCCCGACCCGGTAGCCATAGCTCGAAAACCCGTCCGTTTTGAACGAGCTGACAGCCAGCGCGTAG
>CAYWNO010000163.1:1899-2383 GCA_964459665.1 uncultured Methanosarcinales archaeon | reverse complement strand
AATACTAATCTTCCCGCTTAACTTTGGAAATTGTTTTATGTTAAAATTTCTTAAGGCTTTACCATATTTCTTAACCCAATTGTATACTGTTGCTGTACAAATATCTGCTTTGTCATATTCCCTAAAGTGTTTGCTTACTTCATTATAGGGCATTCCTCTTTTCCTGCAACTACATGCTTCTGCAATAATCTCTGGTTTATGTTTCATCTTCCAGAATCCATCATTTGGAACAAATCTCTCTTTACAGTTATTGCATTTATACCTTTGTTTTTTGCCAGACTTGTTATAGCGAAAACCTGCTCTGACAATATCTTTTGAAGATTTGCAAAAGATGCAAGTTACCATACATATCACCTCAAATAGTATCTGGAAAGAACTACTATATAAATATATCCCGAAGATTAAATACTATCAATCAATAAAAATGTTTATAAACTCATTGGGTATTTTATAATTATGAAGCACAAAAAATATTCTAGCATAA
>CAYWNO010000163.1:0-1889 GCA_964459665.1 uncultured Methanosarcinales archaeon | reverse complement strand
TCCCACGAATGCGCTATTGGCTTGCCGCAGCTCCAGCAACGAATTGGTATTATCATTTGGTTAAGAGTAAAGCTTGACTATTTTTAAAACTTTCGCAATTCGTAATCGTTTAATGAACTGACTCATTTTTTCTTGAAGTGTATACTCTAATACCGAAATTATTATATAGTAGTTAGCTATATTATAGCTAATATGCAAAAGGAAGTAAAACTTGTGCTTACTGGATTTGAAATGCTCGAGAAAGAAGTTCATAAGAGCGGCAATAGCGGTCGTGTTTATGTCCCAGTAGAATGGATTGGCAAAAAGATTAAGATAATTCTGATTGAAAAATGATCAAAGATACAAACCGAGAAATAGAAAAATTAACAGAGAAGATTAAAGAACTTGAAGAAACTGTTGAATATGAACGCAAAGAAAAAGACAGGATTACGGAGGAAAAAGACAGGATTGTTAAGAAGTTTGAAAAAATAAAAAAAGAATTTGAAGATACAAAAAAAGAATTTGAGGAATTCAAAGCAAAACATTCAATCGCTGTAACCAATCTGCGCAGGGCATTGAATATAAAACCAGACTCAAAAAAGTCTTCCAAACCATTAGGCGCTCCAAAAAATCATGTAGCCTATAATAGGCACATTCATGAAAGAATAGACCATGTCAAAGCGCTCATTCCAAAGGAATGCAGTACTTGCAATGAGGCGCTAACTGGAAAAACCATGGAAATTAGGCAACGATTTGTTACACGCCTCAAGCTGGTTTTAAGAGCGGAGACAACACGTTATGACATCCATCGAAAGCGATGCAAAAAATGCAAAAAGATTATAGAAAAAGATGTGCCAAATGTATTGCCGCACTGCCAATTCGACCTTAATATTATGCTGCTTGTCATGTATCTAAAGCTTGGGCTAAGATTAAGCTGCACCAGAGTATGCGAATACTTTCTTACAATGCATGACCTGAAAATGTGTCCGTCAACAGTTACGCATACATTAAAGCTGCTGGCAAATGAGTTTGGAGATTATTACTCTTATCTGGAGAAATTGGTTAAATTTGCAAGAGTCAAGCACACAGACTCCACTTCGTGGCGCATCAAGGGAAGCAACTATTTTTTATGGGTATTCATAGCCTATGGAATTGTCCTTTACAAGATTCGCAAGCGAAACAACAGCAAGTCAGCCCTTACTGTATTTGGCACAAAGCAAAAAGGAAACACTTTGGTTATTGACAGGCATTCCGCTTTGCGAGCGCTCGCTGAGAAAGCAGGATTTATCCTGCAATTCTGCTGGTCGCATATAACGGATGATTCAAAAAAGCTGTCAGAGAATTTTGGAGCAGAAGCAAAGTTTGTTCATAGAAAACTTAAAGAGATTTATGCCATGGCAAACTCCCTTGACCACAAGGGAACTCCTGAGCAAATCGAACAGCTCAAAGGCGAGATATTCCAGTTAACCTTGAGACGATACAAGCATTCAACTGTAAGACGATTTGTCAACAATCTTTATTACCGTGATGTTAACTCACTCTTCGTTTTTGCAGTAGACTCTGATGTTGATGGCACAAACAATATTTCAGAGCGAGAGTTAAGGGAGCTGGTTATTCAACGGGATATAACTCATGGGTCAGGCTCACAGAGAGGCGCACATGCAATGGCAATGCTTATATCAATTATTCAAACGCTTAAATTAAGCAATAAAAATGTGCTTCAAGAATTGCAGCGAATCATTAACAGTCGGTCAGGTTGTTAAACGATTACGAAGTTAAGGCTCTGCCGAAACCCTCTCTCAATAAAAATGAGAGATTCCTCTTTCTTGCTTACGCGTCAATAACAATTATGGCTAATTTCTCGTTCATTACACTTTCGCTTTAATCCTTTTCATTCTGAAAATGTTCTC
>CAYWNO010000162.1:0-2458 GCA_964459665.1 uncultured Methanosarcinales archaeon | reverse complement strand
GTAATAAGCAAAAGACATTATTTATTGTCTAAAAACTTGTGTCTTTTGCTATAAAGAATTGCCGATAAAAATCATTTTAAATTCTTCAAGCACTCTTCATAATTGTATTTTAATGCATTATTTTCGGGATGGTTTTTTAGCATATACTCGAGAATTTTCTTTGCCTGCAGGAATTTGCCCATTGACATGCAGAGCACTGCAAGGTTGTTTGCAGGAGAAGGGTTATTTGGATTATGCTCCATGCTTTTCCTGAAATATCCAACTGCATGATTCGCGTCATTCATTTGCAGGTATATTTTTGCAATATCGGAAAAAACCAGCTTGTGATGCGGGTTTATTTTCGCGGTTTTTTTAAAATATTTGAGGGCATTTGTGAAGTCGTTTTTTCCAAGATACATCCTTGCTGCGTGATAGTTGTACCTTGCGCTTTGAGGCGATTCTTCAAGCTGCCTTAGGATTATCTTGGAATACTGCTCAGCTTTATTCGCCATTGATTTCCCGTCCCTTAAAGAGCCGAAATGGTGCAGGGCGATGCCGGTTTTTTTGTATTTGAGGCCTTTCTCATCCATCGAGTCTTCAGCAAGCTCATGAATCCTGTGGCTAAAGCAAATCCCAAGGCCGTTCCTGAACAATCTTACAAGCAGGTTTGGGATGTAGAATGGATAGATTTTTGCAGGCTCAAAATCCGATTCGTTTTTCACGGCGCCTTCAAAAAAACTGCTTATGTAAGACCTTTGCTCAAATGAAAACCCGTCGAAGCCTTCGGGATTTGCCGTGAGCTCTTTTATTTTATCCAATCCTTCTTTTTCAAGCACCTCATCCGCATCCATCACAAGTATCCATTCCTTTGTCGCATGCCTGATGCTCTCGTTTCTTGCGGCAGAGAAATCATCGTCCCACCTGAACTCAAAAAATTTCGCCTTGAGGTGAAATTTTTTGCAGATGTCCTTTGCTATATCTTTTGTCTTATCTGTACTTCCTGTATCTGCGATTATAATCTCGTCAATAATATCCTTGACGGAATCTATGCATTGCCCTAAATGCCTTTCCTCATTCCTAGTTATCATGCATAATGAGGTGGATGTCATTTTAAATAGTCTAAATTTTAAAAAACGCCAAGGCCCGGATTTGAACCGAGAAGTCCTTGCGGACAGCGGTTAACCCAAATCAAGCTGAAAAACCCGCTTGAAAAGCGGATTTTTCAATTATCTGTTCGAGACCGCCGCATTAGCCGGATTCTGCCACCTTGGCAAAAGGAAAAATTTTTAACGGAGTTAAAAATTTTTCTATACAACATGGAGTTCATTGTACCTTATCTCAATGCGTTGCTGGAGCTTTCATACGAGGTGCTGCCTTTCTTTATTTTGGGACTCGCAATCTCCGCGCTGATACAGGAATTCATCTCCACAAAAAAGCTTCTTGAGTATTTCGGCGGCAATGACTGGCAGTCGCTTCTAAGGGCGACGGCTGCAGGACTTTTTGTTTCTGTATGCAGCTGCGGGGCAATACCAGTAGCCGCGCAATTAAGGCGCAAGGGCGCATCAACTGCGTCTGCTTTGACTTTTTTGCTTGCAGCCCCGTGGGGAGGCTTAGTGCATGCCATCCTAATTTCAGGATTTATCGGGCTTAAAAATGCCCTCATGCTGATGATTTTTTCACTGCTTATGTCTTTTATTGTAGGGCTCGCCCTTGCAAAGCTTGAAAATAAGAATATAATTGAAGCGGGCATTCCAAAAAAGCACAAAAAAGGCGAGAAGGGATTATGCGTAGAATGCGTTGACGCCGAAAAATTAAGGCTTAATCATGAAGGCGAGGCATTCAGAAGAAGGCTTTTTTATTGCGTCCCGAAAAACATGTGGCAGATTTTCATGGAGCTTGGAAAATTCATCCTTATCGGGATTTTTATAGCGGCAGCATTAAAGGCTTTTGTCCCATTGGATTTGGTAACTCATTACCTTGGCAACGGCAACCGCTTTTTGCCTGTGCTGATAGCGGTGCCAATAAGCGCCTTGCTAGAAGCGGCATCAGAAGGGCTTGCGTTGCTCGCAGGGCAGCTTTACCGGCTCGGAGCATCTCTCGGGGTTGTATTTATAATCACAATGGTCGGCGTGACAACAGACATTACGGAAATTTCAATGATATGGGGCAAGTTCGGCAAAAAATCAGCGGTTGCTTACGTGTCCATCTCGACTGTAGTTGCTGTTTTGTTTGCGTGGATGATTAATCTTATTGCTTGATTGCAGCGGCTTCATCCAAAAAATGGGTTAGCAGCCTAAGGTCAAAGTCCAATTCATAAAAAAATTCAGCCGACAAGGGGGACGTCCCTTACGGGGAACCATGAAAATCCAAGATTTTCAGGGTGCCAAAAATGCTATGCATTTTTTAGCATGTCGGCTATAATCCTAAAACATCAAGGACTTTGAAGCTGCTAACCTGAGCGAAGCGAATTTTTGGATGA
>CAYWNO010000161.1:0-2504 GCA_964459665.1 uncultured Methanosarcinales archaeon | reverse complement strand
TTTAAAAATGACCTATATACTGCAGAAGCGACAACTAATTACCGAATTATTCACTATTAAGTAATACGGTTTATATATAAAGATTTCGATTTTAGCGTCGTAATAAACTTACATAGATTCAAATATACCAAAAACATAAAAAGATTATATGATTTCCACTAATCCAATAGAATAAAAATAAATATCAACCCAATCAAAAAAATTTGCTTATCTGCAATTTTTAAATTCAAATGGGAAAAAATCTGTTCAATAAAGTGTGGGAATTGCACAAGGTAACTGAGCTTTCCAACGGCCAAACCCAATTATTTATAGGAATGCACCTTATCCATGAGGTTACTTCGCCGCAGGCATTCCAGATGCTAAAAGAAAGAAGCCTGAAAGTTTTTTGCCCGGAGAGGACTTTTGCAACAGTTGACCATATAATCCCGACTAAGTCCCAATTAAGGCCTTTTTCAGACAAGCTTGCCGAAGATATGATGCATGAGCTTGAAAAAAATGTGAAAAAGTTTGGAATAAAATTTTTTGATGCAGCTTCATTGAACCAGGGAATTGTCCATGTCATAGGGCCTGAGCTTGGGCTTACCCAGCCGGGCACAACTATTGCCTGCGGGGATTCGCATACGAGCACTCATGGCGCATTCGGCTCAATTGCATTCGGAATTGGCACGAGCCAGGTAAGAGATGTGCTTGCCTCCCAATGCCTTGCAGTCAGCAAGCCCAAAGTTCGGAAAATCTCTGTAAACGGAAGGCTCGGCAAGGGAGTTTATGCAAAGGATGCCATATTAAAAATAATCGGGATATTAGGAATCAAAGGCGGCATTGGCTATGCTTACGAATATGGCGGGGAAGCTATAGAAAAAATGAGCATGGAAGAAAGAATGACAATCTGCAACATGTCAATTGAAGGCGGCGCGAAATGCGGTTACGTGAATCCTGACGATACGACTTTTGGCTACATTAAAGGCAGAAAATTTTCGCCAAAAGGCGAAAATTTTCTTAAGGCGGTGGAATACTGGAAATCAATCGCATCTGATTACGATGCAGAATACGACGACATTACTCAAATTAGCGGCTCTGGTTTGGAGCCGATGCTCACATGGGGCATAAATCCCGGACAGTCAATTTCAATAAGCGGGAAAATCCCAAGTTTAAATGAAATCCCTGAAGAGGAACGGGAAAATGCAATGCTTGCTTTTAGCCACATGGGGTTTAATGAAGGAGATGAAATAAAAAATAAAAAAATTGACGTTGCATTTATCGGCTCATGCACAAACTCAAGGATTTCTGATTTGAGGGAAGCGGCAAAAATTGTCGAGGGGAAAAAAATTGCCAAAGACATAAGGGCTTTGGCAGTGCCCGGCTCTCAGCAGGTAAAAAAGGCCGCTGAATCAGAAGGCATCGACAGGATTTTTATTGAAGCGGGTTTTGAATGGAGAAATGCAGGCTGCTCGCTTTGCCTTGGGATGAATGAGGATAAATTGACTGGAAATGAGCTGTGCGCCTCTTCATCAAACAGGAATTTTATAGGGAGGCAGGGAAGCCCTAAAGGAAGGACATTATTGATGAGCCCTGCGATGGTTGCCGCTGCCGCCGTAAATGGGAAGGTCGTTGATGTGAGGGAATATTTATGATTTAAAAATGCATTTCAAAAACTTAAAAGAAAAAGTTCCAAAATTGAGGAGATTTGCTATTAGAACCCAAGATACTGTCACCTTTTCGTGATACACATCTGCGAACATATTTTATAATACTCACGGGTAAAAATAATTGAGCGATTGCTGCCCGTTCGTAATAAGTAAAGGCAATGACTTATGCTCAATTATTTGTTGACTCTACTATAAAATAGTTTTCTTTGATTTAATTTACCTTACTGCATTCTCAACAAGAGTCCGACAAATAGGAAATGCTTTATAGAAATCGTTCCCTTCGACTTTCCATGGAGTATCGTGCCTGCCAATTTTTGTATATAATGCGCCTTTCTCCTCTATAAATCTTATTTGATCATTAACAATAAGTTGATTAGTTGTAGCCTCTGGTGGATAAAGTATCTGTACAAAGCTAACTGACGAAACTCCTAAGTCCGATCTGTCAAAACACATCAACCATGTATCTGATTCAGTGTAACTTGGCTTTCCCACAAATTTATCGTATGGATTAATTTCCATAACTGCAATTTTTTCTTCCCCAACTATAGGATCATAAACCTGCAAGGTTCTTATGCCACGACGCGTTGTCCACACATTTATGGCCCTATTTACATTGCTTGCCAAATATACCAATTTATTCGTAGAACGCGTATTAATATTTAATTGGTTAGTCAAATTTGGATTTAAATGATAAGTGTCTAAAGTCCCGAATATTATTTCTGGTTTGTTTTTCTCCTCTAAAAGAATTGTATCCAGATCCGCCATCAAACCATTAAAACTTGGAGTACTAAAGCCATATAGTATTTTGGTATTGTATCATTTAAGATACTTTAATTTTGTAGTGCAGTAGATTTCCCC
>CAYWNO010000160.1:0-2515 GCA_964459665.1 uncultured Methanosarcinales archaeon | reverse complement strand
TTATAAATAAACTGCATTTACTTTATAAATACAGGGGGTTATTCAAAGTTCTCTAATATTTAAAACTTATGAAACATTTTTTTTATTTTATAATGCCAATTTTTTAAAGAATTTTCATAAAAGCACTGGACACTGGACATATTTGTGTGAATTATTTAAAGGGTTTAGTATATAGAGGACTTTGAATTGTTTAGTACCATTATTGGTTTACATTTTCACTAGTTTTTAAATAAGGCTTTAATTTTGCTGGATATTACTACTTCTGAGGTGTTTTAATGCCAAAATTGAACGAAAAAAAAGAAAATGGGCTATAAGACAGATAAGAAAAGGTACACCAAAGAAAGATATTGCTTTGGCAATGAAAATAAGCCGAATGGCTTTGTGGAAGATAGAGCAAAACCATAAGGAGTATGGTGAAGATGGTCTACTTAAAATACAAGCCTCTGGGAAGATTTGAACTCCCGACCTTCGCTTTACCCTAAAATTTCTTGATACGAGAGCGACGCTCTGCCGCTGAGCTACAGAGGCAAATTCACATAAAAATTAATCAACATAAAAATTTTTAATTCTCTAAGAATTAAAAATTTTTGCGATTAATTCTTCTTTTGAATTAAATTTTTTCTGGCATTCGAAGCAGACAGCATGCAGCTTTCCGGCTTTATCCTTGACATAAGTTCCCATTATCTTGTTAAGGAACGTTGTATCTATTGTTTTTTTACATAAATTGCATTTCATTATAGGCGGTTAGCTTTACCCATATATATTTTTAACCCCACCATCATGGGCTTCATCCAAAAATTCGCTTCGCTCAGGTTAGCAGCTTCAAAGTCCTTAATGTTTTAGGATTATAGCCGACATTCCCCGTAAGGGACTTCCCCCTTGTCGGCTGGATTGTTTGGCAGATTGGACTTTGACTTGAGGCTGCTAACCCATTTTTTGGATGAAGCCCCCACAATGATAGCAAATTATATAAAGCACCTGATAGAATTCGGGGACATGAAAAAAAGTATTTTATTGCCGATTATCGCATTTTTAGCCCTGCCTCTTGCTTTTGCTGATATTTCAATCACTGCAGAGCAGCATATTTACAACCTTGGAAACAGGATAAAGGTTTCCGCCTCTTTAATGCAGGACAAAAGCTTTGACGGGCTGTTTAGACTGGAGCTATTATGCGGCGCATATGGCTTAAGTTATTTCCTAACTCCCGTAAGCCTCGAGGCAGATTTCAGGACAGCAGTTTCTGTTCCGGAAGTTACTGCCACTGCCCATATGATGGGAAACTGCACTATAGTGGCAGGGCTTTTGACTAATGACAACATCCTTCTTGAGGAAAAAGAATCCAATAGCTTTTTTGTTACAAACCAAATTATGGTGCTTCCCGTAAAAGCCAAATTTTCCTCATTGCCGGGCGATTCAATAGATGTTACTGGCATTTTAAATGAGGCATTCGGCAATAATGTGCTCAAGGCATCATCTAAAATCCGCCTTGGCAATAAGTCTTATGATATAAGCGCGGACAATGGAAGGTTTAGCCTTACAATCCCTCTGCCAAAAAACATAAAGTCAGGATCCCATATAATCCAAATAAGCTCTTTGGATGCAAAAGGAAACGAAGGAAGCTCATCTATAGAGCTGGACATCACGGCAATCCCAATCTACATAAAACTGGATTTAAAAGGAAATAGTTTAGCGCCGGGCTCGAAGCTTTATACGACTCCCTACTTGTATGATCAGGCTGATGATTTGGTGAACGAGTCCATAGAGCTTGAGCTGGATTCTCCGAGGGCAGGCAAGATATTCAGGAAAAATGTGCAGGGCAATAAGCAGCTTGATTACGAGTTCAGCCAGTATGCGGAGCCGGGAATTTATACCCTTTCAGGCGCCTACAAAGACCTGCTTGACAAGGCTTCGATAAACATTACGGAAGTAAGGGAAGTAAAAATTGAATATAAGAATGAAACCGTTCTTGTAGAGAATGTGGGCAATGTTCTTTTTCAGGACGAGATTACATTCATCCTTGAAAGCGGGCTCAAGAAATATCCCGTGATAAAAAAAATCAGCGTGGAGCCGGGAAAAATAATAAATATTGACCTGTCAGAAGAAGTCCCGTTCGGCATTTATGATGTTGCCGTGGGCTTAAAGGATAGCATCAGGCCCCTAGGCGACAATATAGGTGAAAGCATAAACAAAACGCTTGGCAGCATATTGCCGCAAGAATTGCTGGCTTCAGGCGCAACCATACATGACAACAGGCCCATATATAAAAAAATTGAAAGCAGCCTGTCTTCAATAAGCGGCACGCTGGTAGGCTCCGACGGCGTGCTTTCCAAAAACCCCATAATAGCCCCTATGATTCTTGCAGTTATACTCTTATTGATTGTAGCGCGCTATGGCTCAAAGCCCATTATGAAGCTTATCAGAAGAAAGAAGGATGGGAAAACAAAGGATAAATATTCATAAATAAATAAAATACCCAATCGCCCCAAGGGGCGGGGTATTTTGATGTGATTGAATG
>CAYWNO010000159.1:0-2531 GCA_964459665.1 uncultured Methanosarcinales archaeon | reverse complement strand
ATTTGCTTATTACGAACGGACAACAATTGTCTAATTATTTTTGTCCGTGAGTATAATTGACTTATCGTCTTTATACTCACTGACGTTCGTGAGTTTTGACGTTGTCAAAACTAAAGCGGAGCATTATGTAGATCATAAGTTGAAAAATTCACTCAAAAGTGAATTTTTCAAAGTTCTGCTTCATTTAAACCCGCCCTCTTTCTCGACCAAAGAGAATGGCGTCTGGTCGAAGAGGACTTTAAGGCCGTCATTGCCTATAGTAATCGGGTAAATATCGAGGCTATGGTCCTGGCCCCTTATCTTTGCAACGGTGAGAACTCTTTCGAAATAAGAGCCTTTCCTTATCCTTGAAAGCAGTATAAATCCTTCAAAGACAAAATCCATCATGTCGTATTCAAGCTTGTCAAGGTCGGTAACGGACCTTTCAGAGACGGTCATGAAAGTAACCTGCGCTTTTTTTAGCTGTTGCATGAACATTAGAACCTGCCTTCTGAACTCAGTCTTATTTATCCCGAATTTCGAATAAAGGTATTCAAAAAATATCATGGAATCGAGCGCGATTCTCTTTATGTTGTGCTTTTTTATCAGGGCAAGCAAGCCTTTCATCGAGGAAATGCCCCCTTTGAGGGTTATCAGCGGCTTTTGCATTAAAAATACCTTGCCTTGGCTTTCCATTGACTCCATATCCATTCCAAGATTCTTTGCAAACTGCTTGATGTCCTCGTGATTTTCTTCCGTAGTTATGAAAATTCCTTTTTCATTAAAGTCCTTGGCGCCGTAGTATATGAACTGCAGGGCAACTATTGTCTTTCCTGTGCCAGGAGCGCCTGTTACAAGAATAGAAGCGTTTCTCCTTAAGCCTCCTTTAAGCACATTATCCAATCCTGGCACGCCCGTCTTTATAAGCTCAACTGCCAAAATATCACCTTAACCGAATTATTTGCGAGCTACTATAAAAACATATCGAAACTTTTTTATACACCAAATACAAAAAAATTTAAAACACGGTTTTAAATTTTTTTGTATGCGAAATGCTTGAACTCAAGGAAACTTTTAAAAGGGAAGTTAAGAGCTTAAAAGATTACATAATTCTTATAACTGTCGATGCAAAAGCTTACCAGAAAGCCTATGTAGACATAGTCAAGTTTCTTGTTAACGAGCAGGGAATCCCGGGAATATACGTGACTTTGAACAAGCCTTACGAGATTATGCAAAGAAACCTTGCAGGCAGCAACATAGATTCCAGGCTTATTATTTTTGTCGATGCGACTTCAAGGGCAGGAGGCACAAAAAGAACAGACAATTGCCTGTACATAGGCGGCCCGGAAAAGCTAAGCGATATGTCCGTTGCAATGGACCAGGCAGTAAAGGCGCTCCCTAAAGACGATAAATTCCTTATTTTTGACTCACTTAGCACATTGTCAATTTTCAACAGCCCGGGAACCGTGGCAAGGTTCATCCATTTTCTTACGGGAAAGATGAGGGAATGGAAAGTAAAGGGCATCATAATGACTCTTGAGAAGGAAACCCGGCACGAGCTTTTGGAGGAGCTGACACAGTTTTCAGATGCAAGAATAGACCTCGGAGGCGAACCCTGATGGTGCAGAATATGGTGATAATAAGCGTTACGACAGTTATATTCGGGATTGCTTCGCTGCTCCTTATTTCAAAGGCGAGAAGCAGGCTAAGCGAAGGCTCAATAAGAAAGTACATGGATAATTTTGCAATATGCCTAGCATTTATAGTTATTTTTTCGATATGGCAGACTGCAAGAGGCGTTTTCAAGGTCAACATAGATGTCGAGGGGATTACAACATATCCCGAGTACATATTCATAGTATTTGCCTATGTGGCATTTATTTTTGCTTCTTACAGGATACTAAAAGTAAGCAAGGAGTTCGGGTTCAAGGAAGACGGCGAAAAAATAAAGTACCTAATAAGAAACAAGAAGAAATTAAAATAAAATGCCCACTAAAGCGCAGGTTAGCGTTGAATACATGTTTATGATGGGATTTGCAACGCTCATAACAATCCCGTTGCTGCTCATCTACTACTCATACACTTCTGACTCGGGCGATGCAGTTGCGGCAGGGCAGGCTATGCAGATTGCAAGAAGCGTGGTTGATTCTTCCGAATCCGTCTATTATCTCGGAAAGCCGTCTCAGACAACATTAAAGCTTAATTTTCCAAGCAACATCCAGTCCACAAACCTGTCAAACAGGGAAGTTTTGCTCAGGATAAAAACCCAGAGCGGAGTTACCGATGTTTTGCAGGTTGCCTCGGTAAACATGAGCGGAAGCCTGCCTACAACCCCTGGAATCCACATAATAACTGTCAAGGCGCAGGATGGCTACGTCCAGATAACGTCGAACTAAAAATTTTACTTCCAACACTATAGATAGCAAAGCTTGATTAAAAAAATTTGTATTTGTTTAGCTGATTTCTGAGAGTTTTTATAGAGAGTTTTGAATAACCCCATTCCATTTATAAATAAACTGCATTTACTTTATAAATACAGGGGGTTATTCAAA
>CAYWNO010000158.1:0-2701 GCA_964459665.1 uncultured Methanosarcinales archaeon | reverse complement strand
AGCGGGAAAAGAACTTAACAAGAATTTTACGGAAAAATCGGTCGCTAAAGCTAAAATTCCAGAATTTTCCCGATTTTTCCCAAATTTTTGCCAGCTCTGAAAAATTCCCAGCTCTGCAACGTGTGGGTTGCCTCACGTTGCGAGGGGAATTTTTCGAGGGCAAAAACTTCGTAAAATTCTATAAGTTATGCTCAATTTGCCCCAAAACCAATTGATTTGTGTAAAAAAATAACAATATTTATATATCTATGATGTACATCTTCAATATATATCACTGGTGACCTTCATGAACTTTACTTACAGGGGAAAACCGATACTTCCAACAAAAACAGCGTTAAATGAATTAAGTGAAATTGATTTAAATTTGTATGAAATTCCTGAAATTTTGGAAAAAGGCCTTGAAATCAGAAAAAGAGCAAAGAACATTGTCGAAAGAGGCATTCAAAGAGGAAACAAAATAATAAATGTTGTAGTGGTTGATTCAGGGAATTATTACAAGTTAATTCATGCTGGCGAGTTTACTCTAAGCAAAAAATTCAAGAAACTAATGAGAGGCAAAAATGGAATTTGAAAATTTAAAACTTAAATGCGAATGCGGCGGAAAGATGGAAAATATAAGAACGGAATGGAAAGGAATAGAGGTAAGGGGGTGGAAATGCAGCAAGTGCAATGAAGAAATCATAAATCCGGCAGATGCGCAAAAAGCATTGGAAATGGAAAGAGCAATGAAGAAAAATCTCCTTACTGTAAAATTAAGGAAAGTAGGAAAAAGCAATGTTGTTACAGTGCCTCAGCCGATAATAAAAGCTGAAAACCTAAAAGAAGGCCAAAAATTAGAATGGAAAATAGAAGCAGGTAAATTAGTTTTGACCCCATAAAAATATAACAAAATGTCTAAACCACAACTTCCACTTTCTTAACAACCCTCCCCGTAACTGAGCGTAGCATGTGCCCGATAATTTCCAAATCATAGAACTTCTTTAATTCCAGCCTTCCTTTAACCCCAACTATTATAGGGTAAGTGCCGAACTGCCTGCAAAAGGTCGTGTTGCCGTCGTAGATTTCGGCATAGCAGTTTGTAAGGATTGTTCCTGAAGGAATGACCCTTTTAAGCATATGCCAGTCTATGTTCTGCCTTATGTCATTTCGCCACTTCCAGTACCTCTTCTTGTTCTTTCGAAGAAATTTATCTTTTCCCTCGTCGTACAATGACGTGCCTTCGAATATTGCAACCTGCCTTATGTTTATCCTTCTTAGCATCAGCCCATCATCGTAGATTCTCTTTAGCCATTTCATGTTTTCTTCATGCGTCTTTTTTGTCTCGCTTCTTAGGCCAAAGATTATGTTGATGCCCGGCAGGAATTTTGGCATTCCGTCTTCTCCTCTTTCTGCGCCATACTTGTTTAGTATTTTAACGGCTTCATAAGCAACCTGCGGCGGAGTGTTAAGGGTATTGGACTTTACGACTTCAAGGTCAAATGACTCTACGCCGAATGCCGCAATGTTTCCGCTTGTGCAGTATTTTACGATTGCTTTCGTGATTTCAAAATTATTTTTCCCGTCCATCAGAACTTTCACGGGGTTTACGTTGTCTATGTGCAGAACTTTAATGTCGGGGCATTTTTCCCTGATATCTTTCAATAATTGGGCGGCATAAGGCATGGTGTAAAAGCAGGTTTGCTTTCCAAGCCTAAAGAACCTTGCGCCCATTCGGTAAAACTCATAAAATTCCCCCAATACATCATCCTTTTCCCTGAACTCGACCCTGTTTTTTATCGGCTCCGTGCAAAAGCTGCATTTTCCGATGTCACATCCGTGGCCGGTTTCAATTTCAACCATCCTGTAATCGGGAATCTGCCTTATTATTTTGGCGCCTTTAACGGCGTATTCTTTCACATCCCTGTAAGGAAAATTGAACATGGAATAATCAATCCTGTCAAATATTCCCGTATCAGCTTTCTCGTAAAACTTTCCGCCGAAGAGCTGCGTGCCAAAGACGGCAGGCCCTGTGAGGATTTTTTTGCACCTTAAATCGCTGATCATAGGAATTATCTCGTTTAATGTCCCCGGAACTGCGGAAAGGTACTTGCCCGGAACGTGGACTCCTAGAACTACTATTAAAGTATCAGTATCCTGCAAAATTTTTTCAATATTTTGATAGTTTATTGTAAGGTTATAAACAAAAATGTCCGTTTTGCCTGAGATTTTTGTATTTTTAATTTTGGATTTGTGCTTTTTCCACAGCCTCAAATCATCAATTGTTATGTAATGGGCGTCTTCATCCAGATAGCCTGCTATATACCTTGGATAAGTGCCCAAGTAAGGTGGCACTCCAAGGCCCGCCGGCTCGTCTGTATAGCAGTCGAGGATTGTGCATGCCATTTTATAATGCTTATCGCCTTTTGGTTAAAAATGTTTTTGTGCGGTTCTAGAAAAGGTTTTGATTTTTTACTCAAATATCAATCTGCCTTAATCTCTGTTTCTATAACCAAGCCGCCTGATAATATAGAGCTTTGAGCTTGAATCCCTTTAGGTATGCCCACACGTGTTCATCAGGATTGAGTTCTGGCGAATAACTAGGCAAGAAGTACACGGCCAACTTCTTTTTCTTACACTAATTAACGCAAATATCTATACATACGGAAAATTGTATAGTACCGAATTCACGTTACATTAATTCTGCAATAATAAACTATACCCC
>CAYWNO010000157.1:0-2835 GCA_964459665.1 uncultured Methanosarcinales archaeon | reverse complement strand
GGATGAGAAGGAAATTTCCTTCTTGTTCAACCTAAAGAATTCTCATGGATGTGTAGTATACGGAAATTATTGCACCCCTATTTCTTAAGCATGCAAAAATAACTGTATACTACAAGAAATCATTTTTGCGGAAAAATTTATATATGAAAGTAATCTACTTGTAGAATAGAGAGATGGGGTAAATGATTGCGCAAACACAAAAACATTCAAAGGAAACTGAGATTTTAAGCGAAATCAGGGATGCCGAAAAAAAAGCCGATGACATTCTGGAAAAAGCCAAAATAGAAAGCGAGTCTATTCTGCGGGAAGCGTCAAGGAATTCTTCACGTTTATCAATCAATATGCAGGAAGAGATAATAAAGGCAAGTGAAAAAAGGATTTTAGATTTCAGGGAAAAATTAAAGTTCTTAAAGGAAGAAAAGCTTGCGGAAGGCAATGAGATAATAAGCGAGCTAAAGGCAAAGGCGCAAAAAAACATTCCAAAAGCAGTCGGGCTTGTAATGCAAAAATTCGAGGAGGGCGTATAAAATGCTAAAGCCCCACAAGATGAGCAGCATCCTCATAACCGGCCCAAAAAACCTGCAGGAAAGCGTGATTAAAGAGCTGCACGACATGAAAGTTGTGCACATAGTCGGGCATTCAAAAAATGAATTTGCAGACATAGGAAAGCCCTTGGAAAGCGCACCATTTATTTCTGAAATGCTCGTAAAGGTTCGGGCATTGATTGCAGAGCTTGGCATAAAGAACTATGAATTGGAATTTGAGCTAAAGCGCGGCATGCCCGAGGTGGAATCCACCATAAAAAAAATAAGCGAAGAGCTAAGCTTCTGCCAGAAAGCCCTAAAGAATGCAGAAGAATCAATATCAAAAAATACAATTATAAAACAGGAGCTTGAAATCCTAAGCGGCATTGAAGTGCCACTTGAATCATTTGCTCCATGCAAATCATTGGCATGCTTTACAGGATACTTAAAAGGCGAGGGCATGCTTGAGAATATGGAAAGCGAGCTGTCTTACATCACAAAAGGCTACATGCTTTTGCACAAGCCTTTCGATAAGAAGCAGTTCATTGCCTTGTTTGCCCACTCAAAAATCAGGAATTTAGCGGCAGGCATTCTTGAAAAGAAAGGATTTTCTCCCGTGAATTTTGCAGCCACGGGCAACTTAAAGGGTACTGCATCTGCCAATCTTGCGAGAATACGGGAAGAAATTGCAGGTTCCCAAGGCAAAAAAGCTGAAATAAAAAAAAGAATTGGCGATTTAGGGCAGGAATACAAGGGCTTCTTGCTCTCTGCGCAGGATTTTTTAAGCGGGCAGATTGAAAAGGCGCAAGCCCCTTTGATGTTTGCGGCAACCGATACGAGCTTTCTTATCAAAGGCTGGGTTCCTTCTGAAATTTTGAAGGCATCAATGGAGAGGCTGAATCGGGCGGAGAAAAATAGGATATTCATCCACTTCGAGCCAGCAAAAAAAAATGAAAAGGTTCCCGTGAAGCTTAAAAATCCCCCTCATGTCAGGCCGTTTGAGTTTTTCATGGACATTTACACGATGCCTGCCTACAATGAGCTTGACCCTACTTTCTTTGTATTTTTGACTTTTCCGTTATTGTTCGGGTTCATGCTCGGCGACATCGGATACGGATTGGTGACGCTTATCCTTTCATTAACCCTAAAAAAGATTTTCCCGAAAGCAAAATCTTTTTTTAGCATAACAATGTTAGCTTCACTCTCGACAATGATTTTTGGCTTGATCTTCGGGGAATTTTTCGGCTACGAGGAAGTAATGGGGCTTCACATTCCGCATCTGCTCTCGAGGGGGCACCAGATAACTGAGCTTTTGTATGTGGCAGTCGCAGTCGGCTTTATACATGTAAATGCCGGCCTTGCAGCAGGATTCATAAATGAGTTGAATTCCCACGGATTCAGGCATGCATTTTTTGCAAAGATTAGCTGGTTTGTTTTTGAAGCCGGGTTTGTAATGCTCATGCTGTCAATTTTTAATTTCATAGCCATAAGCTATTGGTTTGGAGTTGGCATAATCGCTCTCTCTGCAGTGATGCTTTTCATCGGGGAAGGCGCAAGAGGCCCAATAGAAATACCAGGATTGCTAAGCAACATACTTTCGTATGCAAGGCTGATGGCAATAGGCGTTTCCTCCGTAAAGTTGGCAGAGCTCATAAATGAGATGTCCGGGCAAATGTTTCACTCTGGCGGGCTATTCATAATTGCAGGAATCCTAATCCTCGCGATAGGACATGCAGTAAACATCGGGCTTGGGCTGATGGGGTCGTTTTTGCATTCCCTAAGGCTGCATTATGTGGAATTTTTTTCAAAATTCTTCCACGGCGGCGGCGAAAAATACAAGCCTTTTGGTTATAGGGACTGATTAGGGCAATAAAAATAAAAAAGCAAAAATTTTTCATAAGAAAAAAACATCAGGAAAAAATTTCACACTCAAAGTGTGAAATTTTTTCTAAATTAGGAGGTAAAAAATGGTAGAGTTAAGCAGTACGGGATTGATTGCACTCGGCTCTGCAGTGGCAATAGTTGGAACCGCTATTGCGGCTGCGTGGGCGGAAAAAGAAATAGGAGTTGCAGCTGTAGGCGCAATGGCCGAAAAGGAAGAATTGTTCGGAAAAGGATTGATCCTCACCGTAATTCCCGAGACAATAGTAATCTTCGGTCTGGTAGTTGCAATACTTATATTGAACCTTGGAAAATAAAAATCTTTAATCCTTCGGTGCTTCATCCAAAAAATGGGTTAGCAGCCTAAGGTCAAAGTCCAATCGGCTAAATAATCCAGCCGACAAGGGGGATGTCCCTTACGGGGAACCAT
>CAYWNO010000156.1:1657-2847 GCA_964459665.1 uncultured Methanosarcinales archaeon | reverse complement strand
GGATAGTACAAAATATAGAATCAAGTTGCCATGCAAAAATAACCGTATACTACAATCTTTCTTTTTGCAGAATTCAGGTATCTTTTTGTTTCCTGCACCAAGGCAGCGTAATTATCGGCTTTAATTTCCTCTCTTTTTATGTGGTTCTTTGTGTTTGTAAAAGTGGACAATGGGGTAAAAATTCCAAGCATTCTTAAGGAAAACTTCCAGAAATATGCCTTGCTCTTGTGATGATAAAGCTCGTGCAGTAAGACTGATTCCAATTCTTTTCCTGACAAAATCTCGGCTAATCCTGCTGATACAAAAATAGCCGGCTTCAAACTGGTTATTGAATACGCAACTGGCTTTATTTCATTTATGGAATATATATTAGGCTCTTTGATTCCCAATGCTTCTGATTCTTTCGCAACAAATTCTTTGATATGGCATTGCTTAATCTGGTTATTTCTTCCTGACCAGCTGTAGATATAAGGAAGCAGTGTAAAGCTAGCGACCACAGCAGCAATAAGCAGGATTGGAGCTAGGAATATGAAAAGCTTCGGGCTGCAAGTTGCAACCGGCATCATGCATTTCCAGAAAGCTGCTGAAAAGATAAATGGAAAGAATAAGGTCATGATATGCAAAGCAAGATAGTTGATTTTTCTTTTTGCGCTTGGAGTTTTTTTAAAAAGAAGATAAAATATGGCTGAAATGGTCATTGAGCCTATAAGAACCTTTAGGCTAATAGGATTTTCAAGAAAATTGTCAAAATACACTACCCACATCATCATTTGCCCGCTCATTTTCTCTTTTTCAGGCTGTCATTGAAATATACAATCGCCTTTGAGCCGAACTTTTTTGTTATCGAGTCTATTACTCCATCAACTATGCTTCTTTCAAATCTTTCCTTGTCTTGCTCCAATGTATAGATAAACCTTATGCCTCCTTTTGCGGTCTCAACTTCCCTGCTCACAATCCCTTTTTTATGCAGCCTGTCGAGAATAACCGATACGCTGCTCTTTGATGCCTTGTTGCTCAGGGCTGCATAAATCTCCCTTGCCCTGAATTTTTCCCCAAGTTTCATTATACCAATAATGCGCGCTTCCAGCGGGCTTAGCGAGTCCAAAATTTCCCTTGTCATGAAATTAGATTTCATAAGGAGTAAATGGGTGGGGGGCTTAAATAACTTTCTATTGGGTTACAAAATTATG
>CAYWNO010000156.1:0-1557 GCA_964459665.1 uncultured Methanosarcinales archaeon | reverse complement strand
TAACTCCTTAATCTGCCCTTTAATTTATCCGGCATTGTGTGGACTTTTTTCAAAAGGAGTAAATGGGTGGGGGGCTTAAATAACTTTCTATTGGGTTACAAAATTATGTAGTTGTTGCTAACTCCTTAATCTGCCCTTTAATTTATCCGGCATTGTGTGGACTTTTTTCAAAAATAGAACTATAGAGAAGTTTGAAAAATTCGTTTTTCACGAATTTTTCAACTTATATCCGTCCACAAAGCTTGCGCTTTAACGATGATAAGCCTATTAAGCGATAAATATCATAAAAATCAAAAGATTTTCCAGGATGCCAAAAATCTTCGATTTTTGTGCAAGTGAAAAAATCAATTTTGGGACATGCGAGCGAATCGGGTTCGCTCGCACGCGTTCGACTAAAAAATTGATTTTTTCAAAGTTCTCTTTAGCGCCATTTTAATTAACCTCGTCTATAAATCTATAAGCAGAATCAGTTTGTATACTTTTCGGAAATATCGCAAAATTGTAGAACGCCGACGCCCGGACTTTCATTGTTTTTCAATTTTGAACCGGGATACCCCGAAGGGAATCAGCTTTCAGTTAATAAACAGCTCAAGGCTGACGCAATGCCGGGTTATGCGACGTCGGCAATTATGCCGTGATTTATGCTCGTTTTATTTAAACTTAATCATTTAAAAACAATAAAATAATCAAAATTGTCCTGCTTTATGCAAGACTATTGCTATACCTTACTCCGTAAAAATCCCTATTTCTTTGTGCAACCTTGCCCATTCTATGAAGCAATCCTAATAGGATATATGTAGGATATTGCAGTCGTTCCGGAAGTGTGTATAAAGCCAGCAATCTTGGAATTGACAGGCGTTTAAGCGAATCACGGTAGTTTTCCATAAAATACTTCTTGGTGTACTCCCATGTTCCTTTAATCTGTTTTCCTCTTATTACATAATTTGACATAAGACCACCTAAACCTAAAGTAAAAGGAACTGCGACAACCTGTGTGAAAATCCTTGCTATATTCCCATATATTGTTGCCATATTAATCTTTGTATCCATCAGGTTAAAAAAATAGCTGCCGATAGGTGTCCATATAGCAGATAAAATTGCTGAATCTCTTGTGCTTGCCGAGCTTGTTTTTACCCCTTCTCTCCAGTTAGATAAATAATCGCCTACGAGCGCAACTCCGGTGCCTACGAGAGCTATAGGTCCTGCTATGGCGTAGCTTGCTGCTGTTGCGCCAATAGCTACACTATAATCAAATATTTTTCCGAGCAAGCCTCTTTTGCCATCCTTGCCGTTTAAATATCTTTTCAGAAAAGATTTTTTTTGGGTATTGTTATTATTTACTATATCATCTATCGCCATAAATATCAGACGCTGAAAACTTTTATCCCTATTTAAACTTTTCGTTAATTGACTACTCTAAAGAAGTTACAAAATAATGCGGAGGACAGGATTCTAAACTTTTTGTTCTCTTTTTATGCGCAATATTCTTAGGTTATGGGTAAGCTATAGTATCTGTGCTAAATAACCGAACATTTTAAAAAGTTTAAAATATTCTCT
>CAYWNO010000155.1:0-2854 GCA_964459665.1 uncultured Methanosarcinales archaeon | reverse complement strand
AAATAAACTGCATTTACTTTATAAATACAGGGGGTTATTCAAAGTCCTCTATAGAGAGTTTTGAATAACCCTATTCCATTTATAAATAAACTGCATTTACTTTATAAATACAGGGAGTTATTCAAAGTCCTCTATATGTCATTTGCTTATTACGAACGGACAACAATTGTCTAATTATTTTTGTCCGTGAGTATAATTGAAATTTTTTACCGCCAAATGGACCAAAATTCAAAAGTGGATCAAGAATCAAAAGAATTCGATTACTTAAAAGTTCTTCAGGCCGTAGAAAGCATGC
Organism: uncultured Methanosarcinales archaeon; assembly: GCA_964459665.1. Classification (GTDB taxonomy): domain Archaea; phylum Nanobdellota; class Nanobdellia; order Woesearchaeales; family GW2011-AR4. The sequence goes on along the minus strand of CAYWNO010000155.1, from coordinate 2,559 downwards.
CTTTCAATGTGGGCAGGAACCTTTTGATAGGCTTTCTTTGCGGAGATGCAAAAAACGAATCCATAAAAAGAAACTGGCTCGAGAGGAAAGCGTTGTTCGGGTTCTTCCAGCTTTACACGAGGCGGGAGATGGAGGATACAATTGAAAACCTCATGCATAATGGCCTAATAGAATACAAGCCGCTAAAGGAAAACAAGTTCATGAAAGTAATTGAGCTTACGGCAAAGGGGAAAAGGGAAATCATAAGCCCCGCATTGTACAAAAAAAAGCTTTCAAATAATTTTTCCGTGAAAGATACAGAAATCACCGAGAATGACCGGGCGATGTTTAGCGCTTTTGACTTTTTCCTTAAAAGCTACAATGACGAGCAGAAAAAATCCATAGTAAGCCCTAAAAGCAGGATTTTGTGCGTTGCAGGGGCGGGTTCGGGAAAAACCACCGTTCTTACCAAAAGAATAGAGTTTCTTGCGGCTTTCAGGTCTGTAAATCCGTGCAGGATACTTGCTATCACGTTTACGAGAAAGGCAAGGACCGAGATGGCCGCGAGGCTCTCAAAGTCGCAGTACTGCAACGGCGTATTTGTCGAGACTTTCAACTCATTCTGCGAAAAGATACTAAAGCAGTACAATGACATGATATACAAGCGAAGCACGAGGGTAGTATCTTACGGGGAAAAGATAAAGATTTTCAAGGCGGCATTGAAGGAAAATGGCATAGACGCCAATTTCGCAGTCGAGCAGTATTTCTCATTCGGGCAGAAAAGGGGCAAGACAAATGAGGAGTTGATAAAAATACTGATGAACGACTGCTACTCCATACTTGAATTGCATAAGATGGGAAATGCAGACCTTGAAGAGCTTAAAAATCACGCAAAAGAAGCCGGCGCTGACGAGCAAAAAAACATAGAAATGGTCTATAAAATATGCAGGTTCATAGATTCCTTCACAAAAAAATTCGGACTTAGGGATTATTCGGACCAGATGGGCCACTGCATAAAATTCCTTAGAGAGCATCCAGAGCTTATTCCAAGCTTCGAGCATGTTTTAGTCGATGAGTACCAGGATGTCAACTCGATGCAGATATGCCTTTTGGAAATATTGAATCCTAAAAACCTGTTCTGCGTAGGCGATCCTCGGCAGTCAATATTCGGCTGGAGGGGCTCTAAAATAAAGCACATCATGAATTTTGAGGAAAAATACCCTGATTGTGAAATAGTAACCTTGAGCACCAACTATCGCTCTTCAAGGCAGATAGTCGAGCTGATAAACAAGTCGCTGGAAAACATAAGGCTTCCCGAGCTTAAGCACTCATTGGAATACGATGCAGAAATAAGCCTCCTTAATTTTGATTCCGAAGATGAAGAGATGCAGTTTGTAATATCCAAAATAATAAATCTTGAAATTCCAAGAAGCGAGATTTTTGTACTCGCGAGGACAAACAGGATAATATCGGAACTCTCGCAGAGGATGAAGCTTAAGGGAATAAGGCACCTTGTAAGGACAGAGGAGCATAACAGGGACGAGGAAGCGGCTCTTGATGAAGTTACATTGGCAACCGTGCATTCAATCAAGGGATTGGAAGCTGGCGCGGTGTTTGTGATAGGCTGCACGGGAATGAATTTTCCCTGCAAGGCATCCGACCACCCCATAATAGAGATTATCAAGGCCGATGATTATGACAAGGAAGAAGAGGAAAGAAGGCTTTTTTACGTTGCGCTAAGCAGGGCAAAAAACAGATTATACCTTACATATTCGGGAAAAAGCCACACGAGATTCATAAACCAGAAAATGCTCGAAATAATAGGCAGCGGCAACATGGAAAAGCCAAAGATTGAAGATAAGATTCTTACAGGCTACAACAATAATTACAACAGCTCCAAAAATAATTCAAACAGCGAGCTTGATACTTTTTCAAGGCTAAAAATGTGGCGCAGCGAGCTGTCAAGAAAGCTTAGTCTTCCCGCCTACATCATCATGCACGACAAGACCCTGATGGAGATAGCTTCCAGAAAGCCCGTTGACCTTGAAGACTTGAGGAATATAAGCGGCATAGGCCCTGCAAAGCTTGAGAGATACGGAAATGAAATAATCGGGATTGTCAATGGGAAGACTTAAATCTGTGTTATCCCAATATTATTTGAGCTCGATATTTTTGTTGGCGTTTTCATATTTATATAGAGAACTTTGAATAACCCTCTGAAAATAACAATTTATTATTTGCGCATCGTCGAGACTGAAAATCAAAACAATTCAAAAAATGGGGTTATTCAAAGTCCTCAACCTCTGCTTTTTTCTTGCGCTCAAAAGCTGGTTTGGTGTCTCCAAATCAGTCCAGTTCAAACTTCTATGCGGCCTTATTTCATTATACCATTCAAGAAATTCTTCTTTGTTAATGAATGCGTCTCTATGCCGTTCATAAGTGTCAAACCATTTTTCCACTTTGCCATTGCTTTGAGGGTGCTTGATCTCTTGTTTTGCAAGAAATGCTTGAAACTGTGAATATCCACGCATCCATGAGAATTCTTTAGGTTGAACAAGAAGGAAATTTCCTTCTCATCCA
>CAYWNO010000154.1:0-2898 GCA_964459665.1 uncultured Methanosarcinales archaeon | reverse complement strand
GAAACAGAATTTATAAAATATGTTGAATCAAAAAATGTTGATTGGTGGTATAAAAACGGAAATTCTGGAAGTGAACATTTCTCAATACCTTTTTATGATGATTTGGAGAGAAAAGAAAAACTATTCTATCCTGATTGGATAATCAAAATAAAAGAGACAATAATTATTTTAGACACAAAACAAGGTTTAAGCGGAACTGTTGGCTCTGCTGACACTAAAAGGAAATCTGAAGCATTACAAAAATGGATTAAAGAACTGAATAAAAACTGGGAAAAAATCAAAGGCGGAATTATCTCTAATGTTTCTGGAATTTGGAAAATAAACAATAACAACGAATACAAAGCTGATGCAAACTATACTGAATGGAAGGACTTAAACGAAATACTATAAAAAATGCCGACAATAACATTTTCGCTAAAGGACCTGCAGAATCTTGTGGGAAAAAAGCTTTCAATTGAAGAAGTGCAGGAATTTTCGCACTATGGGAAGGGGGATTTCGAAGGCTATGACGGGCAAACAGGCGAGGTAAAGATAGATTTTGGGGATACCAACCTGCCTTACCTGTGGAGCGTCGAGGGATTTGCGCGGCTTATTCGGGGAATATTAGGGATGCAAAAAGGAATTCCTGAAATAAAAGTGCGCAAGGCAGACTATGAAGTGATAGTTGACAAGTCAGTAATGAAGCTTCGCCCCCATATTGCGTGCTTTATAGTAAAAGGCCGCGAAGTTGACGATTACCTGATAAAGCAGGCTGTGCAGCTGCAGGAAAAATTCTGCGAGACTTACGGAAGAAGAAGGCAGAAGGTTTCGATTGGATTATACTCTTACAGGAGGCTAAAATTTCCCGTGCATTACAAGGCAGTAGAGCCCTTGTCCGTGGAATTTGCGCCGCTTGAATGCAAATCAAAAATGAGCCTAAAGCAGATACTAAGCGAGCACCCCAAGGGAAAAGAATACGCATGGATTCTTGAGGGGTTTGACAAGTACCCAGTTTTAATGGACGACAAAAATGAAATAATGAGCTTTGTTCCCATCATAAACTCAAATTTTACCGGAAAGCTTGAGATAGGCGACGACAGCATGCTTTTTGAGGCGACAGGAACAGATGAGAATGCCGTCTTTTTGGCGGCAAGCATATTCGCATACTCGCTTTACGAGAGGGGATTTGAGATTTATTCGGCGCAGATAAAATATCCCGACAGGAAAGCCGTGTCGCCAAACCTTTCAACCGAGTCCGTTGCAATAACCCACGGGCAGATTAAAAACCTGTTTGGATTGGAGCTTAAGGAAAGCGAGATAAAACATCTTCTTGAAAGAGCTGGATTTAATTTCAGCAGCTATAATGTGCAGGTTCCCCCATATCGTGCGGACATAATGCACCCTTACGATATAATAGAGGACATCGGTATAATGTACGGCTTTGATAAGATAGCGGAGCTGCCGCTGAATACTTTCACAAGAGGCTCTGCATTAAAAATAAGCGAGTTCATTGACAAGGCAAGAGAAATAATGGTCGGCATGGGCTATCAGGAAATAATGAGCCCAATACTTACAAACAAGAATTTTTTATACAAAAAAATGAACATGGAAGATTTCGGAACTATCGAGCTGGAAGATTACATGTCGGAAACGTATTCTGTTGTAAGAAGCTGGCTGCTTCCGAACCTTATGGAGGCATTTTCCAAGAATATGCACGTTAATTTTCCGCAAAAGATATTCGAGGAAGGGCTGGTAAATGCAAGAAAGGCAGAAAGCGCAACAGAATACAACAGGATTGCAATCGCATCATCGCATGACAAGGTTGACTATACCCAAATGAGGCAGGTTCTTGAATACCTGCTAAAATGCTTCGGCCTTCATTGCGATATTGAGGAAGCAGAGCACGGCTCATTCATAGAAGGAAGATGCGCAAGGGCAATCGTTAAGGGAAAGAAAGTTGCTTATTTGGGAGAGATAAGCCCGGTTGTTCTTGAAAACTGGGGCCTTGAAATGCCCGTTGCCGCGCTCGAGCTGAATTTGAGCGAGTTGTTCGAGGCAATTGAAGGGAAGCATTCTTAAGAGGACTTTGAAAAAATCAATTTTTTCACTATTTTCCCGCTTAATTGACTTATCGTAGTTAAAGCGGAAGCATTATGTAGATTACAAAATCGCTGAGGCTTTCATAATAGAGTTTAACCCGCAGCCTGTGGCTTTTTAATATAAATATCTGAATTCTTCTTTAAAAGCTTTCTGCCTGCTTTTTAAAAATTTTCAAGTTTGACCTGTTTTCCCTTCATCAATCCCCTGTCAAGGGCTTTTAATTTTTTTGTCATCAGTCATTTTTATAAACGTTGTATCTCGATTTAACAATAATACCCTTAATATCTTTTAATTTTTACCCATGTTAATCGCCTTAAATATAAATCATATAACCTTCTTCAATTCATTTAACTCTTTTCCAATCTCTTCTTCTTTCTTCAAAACTCTGTCGATTATATCTTTTGGATGGTCATAGACAATCTGCTCATGCTCGACTTCCCTGTAGCGGGAAATGGATAAATTGTAGTCATTGGTTTTTATGTCTTCAAAAGGGACAATTATGCTGTTCGCTCCGGAAGTTCTTGTTTTGTATTTTTCAATGATGTCTGGAATGTCGCCTTTGCCATCAATAAAATCCCTTTTGTCGTCAAGACTAAATCCATCTGAGGTCATATCATAAAACCAGACATTAGAGGTTTTTCCGCCTTTTGTAAATACTAAAACGGCAGTTCCAACGCCGGAATATGGCTTGAACACGCCGGAAGGCATGGAGATTACAGCTTCCATTTGGCATTTTTCTAAAAGTATTCTTCTAACTTGTATATGGGCATTTGAGCTTCCAAATAATACGCCATTTGGCACGATAACAGCGCATCTTCC
>CAYWNO010000153.1:0-3008 GCA_964459665.1 uncultured Methanosarcinales archaeon | reverse complement strand
TTTTTCTTCATTTATAAACCATAAGAAAGGTTACGTGATTATGATACTAAACAGATAAAATTCAAAACCAAAATGTATAAATACAAGTTCCATAACTTCAAAAAAATAGATTTTAACTAAAAGGAGGTTGAAAAATGGATAAAAAAGCAAAAATAGCAACTATTTCAGCAATAGTTATATCTTTTGTAGCATTGGCTGTTTTTGTCTATGCTGCTCCAAAAAAATGTATGAATGGAGTGGATGACGACAATGATGGATTGGTAGATTGGCCAACTGACCCCGGTTGCACTAGCAAGCAAGACAATACAGAAACAAGCAGTGCTCTTGTTTGCGACAATGGAGTAGACGAAACCAATGACGCAGACTCATTGGCAGATTTCAGGCTAAGTAGCGGTGATGCTGGTTGCACATCAGCAACAGACAATAATGAAAGAGATGGAGCTTGTGACGATTTGTTTGATAACGATGGAGACGTGTTAATAGACAGACCAAATGACCCCGAATGTGGTAGCTTTGCTGATGTAGAGCATGAATGCGGCGATACAGATGGTGGACAAGTCTACACAATTCAAGGCACAACTTCTGGTGGCTTTGGAGGATCACCATTTAATAGCACAGACTCTTGTGTTGACGGTGTAACACTGACAGAATATTACTGCAATCCCTATAATCTGGGAAGCCAGAATGTAAATTGTGCAGGTAATGCTACAACACAATGCAGTAATGGAGCTTGTGTATAAACAAGCTTTCTTTTTTTCTTTTTATAGTCAACCAACAAAGTAATTAGGTGTCATGTATGATTTGTTGTTGACTATTACGAACACACAGCAATACCTAATAAATTCTGTGTGTGAGTATATATTTTTCAAAGCTCAATCTTAATCCTCTTCTCCCCTATATTCTTCAAAATCTTTCCAATCAAATCATCAATATTTACATCAAAATAAACCTTGTTGTCCAATGTCCTTACTGCGACCGTTTGGTTTTTATCCTCTTTCTCGCCGATTGTTAATATTAATGGTATCTTTTGCGACTGCGCTTCCCTTACCTTGTAGCTAACGCTTTCTGTCCGCGAGTCAACCTCAACCCTTAAATTATTTTTTTCAAATTCCTCTTTTATTTTATTTGCGTAAGCCTCAAACCTGTCAGCGACTGTCAGGATTTTGATTTGGACAGGCGCAAGCCATAAAGGAAACCTGCCTGCAAAATGCTCTATTAAAATTCCCAAAAATCTTTCTATTGAGCCAAGCACCGTCCTGTGAAGCATTACGCCTACATGCTCCGCATTGTCTGCCCCCTTGTACTCGACTTTGAACCTATGCGGCTGCTGGAAATCAAGCTGCTCGGTGCCGCACTGCCAGCTTCTTCCTAATGCATCTTTTATGTGAAAGTCTATTTTTGGACCATAAAATGCGCCGTCTCCGGGATTGATTGTGTATTCAAGGCCGCTCTCATCCAGCACTTCTTTAAGGGATTTTTCCGCAAGCTCCCACATTTGGGCAGAGCCCATTGAATTTTGAGGCCTTGTGCTAAGCTCGATTCTAAAATCAAACCCAAAAACATCCTGATAGACATATTTTGCATGGGCAATGTGCGACTTTACTTCCTGCTTTATCTGCTCGGGGGTGCAGAAAACGTGGCAATCGTCCTGCGAGAATTTCCTAACCCTCATCAACCCGCCTAAAGTGCCCTTGACTTCGTTTCTGTGCAATGGGGCAAAATCAGTAATCCTAAGCGGCAGGTCGCGGTAGCTTCTCGCCCTGCTCTTGTAAATAAGGATGTGGCTTGGGCAGTTCATCGGCTTTAGAGCGGCTTCCTTGTGGTCCATTGCAACCTCGAACATATGCTCCCTGAAATGCTCCCAATGCCCCGACTGCTTCCATAAATCGGCGCCGTAAATCAATGGAGTAATGACTTCCTGATAGCCCCATTTTGGGTACAGCTCCCTTAAAAAATTCTGGAGCTTTATGAAAATCAATGCCCCTTTGGGATGAAAGAACGGGCTTCCCGGCGTAATCTCATTGAAGCTAAACAAGTCAAGCTCTTTTCCTATTTTCCTGTGGTCTCTTTTCTCTGCTTCCTGCTGCTGCTTTAGGTATTCATCAAGCTCCTTTTTTGCTGCAAATGCAACTCCATAGATTCTTGTCAGCATCGGGTTTTTTTCGGATCCCCTCCAATAAGCGCCTGCAATCTTTGTCAGTTTAAAAGAATCCTGCCTTACCATTTTCATGCTCGGAAGATGGCCGCCCCTGCACAAGTCCCAATACGAGCCCGACTTGTAAAAAGACACTTTCTTTCCGCCCTGTGAAAATTCGTCGATAAGCTCGTGCTTGTAGGGATTATTCGGGTATTCATTCTTTGCTTCCAATGCGGTAAGTTCATGGCGCTCAAACTTGTCCCACGCAGGAAGAATCTCTCGCATCTTGTTTTCAATCTTTGGCAAATCATCTTCCGAAACAGGATGCCCAAATTCAAAGTCAAAATAAAATCCGTTCTCGATGGCAGGGCCGATTGTTCTTTTTGTGCCCGGCCATAATTCCATCACTGCTGCAGCGAGAAGATGCGCTATGCTGTGCCTTAGCGCATCAAGGCTTTCCTTGTCCTTAATTGTTATTATCCGGATTGAAGAATCCTCGCTAATGGGAAATGATAACTCTTTGATATTGCCGTTTATTTTAGCGAACACTGCATCTTCTGCAAGCCTTCTTCCTATGCTCAAAGCTATCTCTGCCGCAGTAACCCCTTTGGGATATTCCCTTACGCTCGCGTCCGGCAGTGTTATCTTGATTTTCATGTGGCGTAAAAAATTCAATCGCAAAGCGATTGAATTTTTTCTTTTGTATTTTACTTACGAAAAATTTTTAATCCAAGATTAAAAATTTTTGGTTTAAATATAGTGTTGGAAGTAAATAATTGAGCATATTAATCCAACACTATCATGAAAATCATGGATTTTTACTTACGAAAAATTTTTAATCCAAGATTAAAAATTTTTGGTTTAAATATAG
>CAYWNO010000152.1:0-3078 GCA_964459665.1 uncultured Methanosarcinales archaeon | reverse complement strand
AATTGTCTAATTATTTTTGTCCGTGAGTATAAGTTGAAAAATTCACTTTTGGAGTGAATTTTTCAAAGTTCTCATTAGCACAACGGCAGTGTGCTGCTTTTATTTAAAAATGTTTTTAAATTGCAGGCGGCTTCATTCAAAAAAGATTTTGCATGAAAGCTGAAAACGTAGTTGCATCATTCTACAAATATGTAAAAATAGAAAACCATGTTGAATTTCAGAAAGGTCACCTTGAGCTATGCAAATCCCTGAATTTAAAGGGAAGAATACTTCTCGGGGAAGAAGGAATAAACGGCTCTGTGTGCGGCACAAAAGAAAGCGTGGAGAGATACAAGCAGCAGATAAGAAAAAACTATCTTTTCTCGGGCATAGAATTCAAGGAGCAGTTTTCTGAAAAGCAGGCTTTCAGGAAGCTGTTTGTGAGGATTAGAAAAGAGATAGTCCACTCGGGATTGAAAGTTGACCTGAAAAACACCGCAGATTTCGTAAGCCCGCAGGAATTAAAAAAGATGCTCGATGAAAGCAAAGACATCGTGCTTGTTGACGTGAGAAATGATTACGAGTCAAGGATTGGAAAATTCAAGGGCGCAAGAGCATTAAGCATGAAAAATTTCAGGGACTTTGCAAAATCCTCCAATCAAATCCAAGACTTAAAAGACAAGAGGATAGTAACCTACTGCACCGGAGGGATAAGATGCGAGAAGGCATCTGCATTTCTAAAGGAAAACGGCTTTGAAAATGTATCGCAGCTCAAAGGCGGCATTTTAAGCTTTTGCAGCAAATTTCCCGACACATACTGGCAGGGAAAGTGCTTTGTTTTCGACGATCGGATTGCCATAGGGATAAACAATGGCAATACCGAGCCGTTAAACGAATGCTCATGGTGCGGCAAAAAATGCGATAATTACCTAAACTGCCACAACATAGAATGCGACAGGCTATTTATATGCTGCGAGGGATGCTGTGAAAAGAAAAACAAAAGCTGCTGCGAGGGGTGCAGCAAGGCGACGAAGAGAAGAAAGGAGAACAAGCAAATTTTAGACAATAAATAATGTCTTTTGCTTATTACGAACGGACAACTATTGTATAATTATTTTTCATCCAAAAAATAGATAAACAGGCAGGGTTTTCATAGGGTATGGGCCGGTAGTTAAATCCGGTATAACGCGCCCATGGCATGGGTGACACTGTAAAGCAGTGCCCATAAGGCTCCGGGTTCAAATCCCGGCCGGTCCATTTATTTTTTAATTCCAAATAACTTCAATAGAAAAATTTAAGAAAACTGGACAAAGATGCAATGGGCTTGGTTGATTGAAAATTATGTATGGGGCATGAAACATATTGAACAATCCTGATTATAAGCTAAAATGAGTTGTAAGATTCTCTACACCTCGGACCTGCACGGAAACGAGCCGTTCTACATAAGGTTATTGAAAAAAGCAGAAGAAGAAAATGCCAATGCAGTTGTTATGGGAGGTGACTTGTGCCCAAAACACGAAGGCACCATTCAGGACAAAATCATCCATCAAAAATTTTTCTTGAAAACTTTTTGGTTCCGCTATTGGGACAATTCAGGCAAAAAAACAAAAGCAAGGGAATCTACCTGATTATGGGAAATGATGATTTTAGGATAAACCATGCCCTATTGAAAAATGCCGAAAAAGCGGGAATTTTAAAATACATCCATAAAAAATCTGCAAAGCTGGATAAAAATTTCAGCATTACGGGCTACAGCTTTGTAAATCCGACGCCTTTTAGGCTAAAAGACTGGGAAAAGCCTGACTTTAAGGGCGATAAAATCCCGCCTCAGCTGTTTGCTCAGAAGATAAGGAGCATTGAAAAGGAAGATGGAACAATAAACGGCGACCTGCAAAAATTAAAAAGATTAAGCGACCCGGAAAATACCGTTTATGTAACTCATGCCCCGCCTTTTGGCACAAATCTTGACGTGATAACCACCGGAGCCCACGTCGGAAGCAGATCAATAAGGGGTTTTATAGAAAAAGAGCAGCCTCCCCTCACACTACACGGGCACATCCATGAAAGCCCAAGGATGAGCGGCTCATGGAAAGAGAAAATCGGGAAAACAGTCTGCATAAATGCAGGGAGCAGCTATCCGGAGGATAAGTTGAATTGCGTGATTATAAATCTTGACGATTTAGATGCAACTTATTTTGAGCTGGAATGAGCAAAATTTTAGTTTTCAATATAGTGTACCATGGAACAATACCGGGCAATCTCGATGCCGCAATCAAAAGCAATAAATATGACTACATCTTAACGGGGCATACTCACGTAAAAAGGGACGAGCCGATAGGAAAAACTCGGGTTATAAATCCCGGGGCATTATTCGGGGCACACCTTTACACGATAGCTTTGCTTGATATAGCTAATGATGGGGTAGAATTCATCGGAATAAAATAACAAAATAAACATTATTAAAAAATTCAGATGCTTTGCATCTGAATTTTTTACTGTAACAATGGAAGACTGCATATTCTGCAAAATCGTCGAGGGAAAAATCCCCTCAACGAAGGTTTACGAAGACGGCGATGTTATAAGCTTTCTTGATATAATGCCTGCCAACAAGGGCCATTGCCTTCTAGTTCCAAAAAAACATTCCCAGACCCTGATTGAGATGGAAGAGGATGAAATAGTCCGCACCATAAAAGCGGCAAAAAAAATTGCAAGGGCATTGTCTTTGAGCTTTGGCAATGGTAGCTTTAATCTTGTGATGAACAACGGAAAGGAGGCGGGGCAGATAGTAAATCACGCGCATATCCATATCATACCAAGATTCCAGAAAGATAGGCTAAGGATTAAGTGGAGCCACCTCAAGTACGAGGATAATGAAATAAACGATTATGCGGAAAAGATAAGAAAGTTCATTTAGAAATAAAGCAACTTTTATAAAACCATATCCAATTCTTGTGCCTCTTGATGCCGATGTAACTCAGCCTGGCAGAGTGACACTCTCATAAGGTGTCCGTCACGAGTTCAAATCTCGTCATCGGCACTTTTAATGATTTTATAGCAAATGACACAAATTTTTATACAATGTATAGTGTTGGAAGTAAA
>CAYWNO010000151.1:0-3135 GCA_964459665.1 uncultured Methanosarcinales archaeon | reverse complement strand
GAAAACTCCTTAAATTCAAAGGATACTCTGGATTTCACTTCGCTACATCCAGAGTCTTCTATTTTTGTGCATAAGTTGAAAAATTCGCTTGAAAAACGAATTTTTCAAAGTTCTCTGTCCATTATGATGACTTTCTTTTCCTCCTCAATTGCCTGTTTGATGGCATCTTCTATTGACGAAAAAGCCGTCTTTTCCTGTTTCTTGGCATTTTGGGCTTCATTAGGCGCATTGCTTGCGGCAGCCCTGAATGTGGCTTGCTCGTCTTTTATTTCTTTTTCTTTTTTTTCTTCTGCGTCCTCGGAACTTTCCTGGATTTTGCCGTCTTCGTTTTCTTTATGCTCCTCTTTTCTCATGTAATCGGACGAGTGGTACTTGCCGCTTTCGCTGTTTTTATCGGAAAAAGCGCTTTCATACCTTGAAGAGGAATAGCCGCTTGAATGCACATTCCACTTGTCCTCGTCCCATAATTTTGACTTGTACATTTTTTATGATGCAATCAATCCGTTCCAGACTGATTTTTTGATTTTATAGCCTTTCTTAATCAGCAAATCAGCCTCTTTGCCGTTCTTTTCCAATACCTGCGCCTCAAATTCAAAATCTATCCCATTATCTCCAAGATCCAAAAAAGGTTTTAGTTGCTCCATGTTTTTGTGCCTCACTTTTTTGCCAATATCAGGTCTATTCTCTTTATTAGCTCTGCTTGCGGATAAGCCCCTATAATCCTGTCAAGCTCATTGCCTTTGCTAAATATTATCATGCACGGTATTCCCCTTACATCGAACTGGGCGGCAATTTCCTGCGCATCATCAACATTAAGCTTTGTAAACTTTAGCTTATCAATGTACTCGTTTGATATTTTCTCGAGGATTGGCCCTACAATCCTGCAGGGGCCGCACCATGGCGCCCAGAAATCAACCAGCACGGGATGGCTGTTTTTTAATACTTCTTTATCGAATGTTTCCTTTGCGACATCAATCATTTTTAAGTCATCTGTACATCAAAAATTTCTTTTTATCCATGTCCATGTCGGTAAACAAGTCGCATTCCTGCATGAGCGAAGAGGAGCTTGACTTTCCGAATGCTATGACCTCTATCCTGCAGCCTAATGCGTGCCTCAAGTGGTGTATCAATGGGACGTAGTCGCCATCGCCGCTTACTATGATTATTGTATCGAGCTTTGGCGCAAGCTCAATCGTATCCATTGCAAGCCCTATGTCCCAATCGCCTTTTTTTGCGCCGCCTGCAAATATCTGCAAATCTTTTGCCTTTACTTCATAGCCTATCTTTTCCAGCGCATCAAAAAAGTTCTGCTCTTCCTTTACGTCGGCTTTTATAACATAGGTTATTGCCCTTATTAGGCTCCTGTTTCCAACGGCAGTCTTAAGAATTTGCGCAAAATTGACTTTTGCATTATAAAGGTGCTTTGCCGAATAATACATGTTCTGCACGTCAATGAAAACGCCAACCCTCTGGTCCTTAAAATGCATGCTCATATTGCTCTATTTACAGCAGTCCTTTATAGTATATAAAACTTATGGAAAATTTTTTCAAAGTTCTTAATTCAGATACCCCCTCATGAATCCTTCCTCCCAGTTGCTTATCTCGTCGCTTTCTATGGACTCTTCAAGGCACGCCTCGTTATAAAAATCCTCGTCATGCTCCCCATAATCTTCCTGAAAAATATTTTTCATCTGAATCACCTCCTCATTTTATTTTTATGCCGCTGAACTGACGCTCAAAGCTTTTAAGCTGGCCGCTGGTTCTTTTTGTCAGTTCCTTTATCTGCCTAAAAAACAAGTCTTCCACAAATTCATTGCTTAATTCCATTTTAATCACCTTCCATTCTATTAGTCCGATTAATTTAAATACTTCACACCGCAAAATGTCCAGTGTCCAGTGGTTGTTTACAATATGGAAAATAACTTTGAAAAATTCAAAAGAATTAAATATAACCGCTTTTTTAAACTGATTCTATGGCAAAAGAACAAATAAGCAAGGAAGAGCAGATTGGCTTTCACAAGGGCGCATTGACTACTCTTGCAAAAGAAAGGGAAGAGATGCTAAAGATTCTCTCAATAGTTGAGCAATTGATGCAGATGCACGTCAAGAGCCTTCAGGAACTAGGAGTTGACCTCCAAAAAGCGGCGCAGCAGACAAAAGAAGCAAAAAGAAAGCCCATTGAGGATGCTTTACGATAATTCTTTGATTTCAATAGCCAATTCTGAGCAGTAATACCTCACTACGGCAACGTAAGCGATTGCCATCAGGGCAAGCACGATTGCCGAATACCTGAAGCTTAACATGCCGCTTAGCCTTATAAAGATAAACAACAACAGCAGGATAACTGCATACGGCAGTAAAAACAAATGAATCTTAGATATTCCGATTTTAATCGCTTCCAGTATGGAGCCTATCTTTTTATTGCTCATAAAAATTGAGTAGAGGGTGTTTGTGAAGTAAGAGCTCATCAGTATTATGATTATGACATAGAGATGGGTGTTTGTGAACTGGAAGACTAAGCCCGGATTCTTAGGGTCACTTATTGTTGTGAGCGGCCTTTGCTGGATAATGATTGAAATCAAAACGAGCAATGCAACCCAAAATGTCATCCATATGAGGTTTAAAGCCAAAAATTTCGATATAAGCTGGAAAGTTACCTTCGTGCGTGTGGTTTTAGCCCAGATGATTCCTTTTATTATGCTTGCTAAAAAGATGATTGCAGTAACCAGCAGTATTATTGAAAAAATAAGAAATAGCATGAATGCCCTTGCCTCTGTTACTGCCTGCTGGGCTTTTTGCGCACCTAATGCCGCCAATGATTCGGCGCTAGGAAGGGACGTGCTTTCCATCCTTGCCTTTACCTGCCCATACCATGCTGCGACAATAAATCCTGATATGGCATAAAACAATATATCCAGGATTATGATAAGAAATATTCCCAGGCTGATTTTTTTAATGGAAGACGCAAGAACCTTATTGTTCCATTCAATGAAATTTAATTTGGTTTTATTTTTGGTTGTCATAAGGCGTATCCAATTTTTATAGCAAATAACACAAATTTTTATACAATGTATATGTCATTTGCTTATTACAAACGGACAACAATTGTCTAATTATTTTTGTCCGTGAGTATAG
>CAYWNO010000150.1:0-3150 GCA_964459665.1 uncultured Methanosarcinales archaeon | reverse complement strand
TAAATGCAGTTTATTTATAAATGGAATAGGGTTATTCAAAACTCTCTATAATCAACTTGATAAAGTATCCTATAATCTCCGACTCTCACTCTAAATATTCCAGTTGAGCCTTCAACTTTTTTTGCGTCATGGATTATTGGCTCTTGTCTAAGTTTTTCTATTTTATCTATAATCCTTTTAACTAAAACTTTATCAGATTTCTTTAAAAATTTCTCAGACTGATTTGAGTATTTGACATTAAACATCACAAGCCCATCTCTTTTTTAATATCTTCGTGAGTTTTAAGTTTTCCTTCTGACTTTTCTTTTATATAATCTTGTAAAGCTTTGTAGTCACCTTCTGTCATTATGCTATCTATGTCAACCATATGCTCCTTTATTTCTGTAATCTCTTTTTTGACAAACTCTAAGTCTTTTTGTATTTTACTTAATAATTCCGTTTCCATTTTATTCTTCTCTTAATAATTAATTTGTATACCTACCCCACAGACCCTTCCATATTCATCGCTATCAGCCTGTTTAATTCTATGGCATACTCAAGAGGCAGCTCTTTAGTGAACGGCTCCATAAAGCCCGATACTATCATCGTCTTTGCCGAATCCTCACTTAATCCTCTCGACATGAGGTAAAACAACTGCTCCTCGCCTATCTTTCCTACGGTTGCCTCGTGCTCGATTGTTACGTTCTTCTCGTTGATTTCCATGTAAGGCACAGTGTCCGATGCGGAATTCTCGTCTAAAATCAGCGCATCGCATGCAACATGCGACTTTACGTTCCTGCAGCCTTCTGCTACATGTATAAGACCCCTGTAAGTTGTCCTTCCGCCGCCCTTGCTTACTGACTTTGATGTGATTCTTGAAGTTGTATTCGGCGCAAGGTGCATTATTTTGCCGCCTGCATCCTGGTGCTGGCCCTTGCCTGCAAATGCGACGCTTAAAATCTCGGCCTTCGCCCTTTCACCCAGGAGGTACACGCTTGGATATTTCATAGTGATTTTGCTTCCAAGGTTTCCGTCAACCCAGAATACCGTCGAGTTCTTGTAAGCAAACGCCCTTTTTGTTACAAGATTATAGACGTTGTTGCTCCAGTTTTGGATTGTGGTGTACTGGATTCTTGAGCCCTCCATTGCAATAAGCTCGACAACCGCGCTGTGCAATGAGTCTGACGAATATACCGGAGCCGTGCAGCCCTCGATATAATGCACCGAGCTTTCAGGCTCTGCTATAATCAGTGTTCTCTCGAACTGCCCCATGTTCCTTGCGTTTATCCTAAAGTATGCCTGAAGCGGCAAGTCAACCTTCACGCCCGCAGGAATGTAAACAAATGAGCCGCCGGACCATACTGCCGTGTTCAGGGCCGCAAACTTGTTGTCGTTGTATGGTATCACAGTTCCAAAATATTTTTTGACTATGCCGGAATGCTCCCTTAAGCCGCCGTCCATATCGAGAAAAATAACTCCCTGCTTTTCCAAATCCTCCCTTATCTTATGGTACACGACTTCAGATTCGTATTGTGCGCCGACTCCTCCTAAAAATTTCTGCTCGGCTTCCGGAATTCCCAGCTTGTTGAACGTATTCTTGATATATTCAGGAACATCCTCCCATGAATCTCCCTGCCTGTCCGTAGGCCTAAGATAATAATAAATTTCACTAAAATTGATTGTATCAAGGTTTGCCCCCCAATGCGGCATAGGCCTTTTCCAGAACTCTTCGAGTGACTTTAGCCTTAGCTTAAGCATCCATTCAGGTTCATTTTTTATTTTTGATATTTGTCTGACTACATCTTCCGATATTCCTTTTTCAGTTTTGAAGACGGACTGCTCCTTATCGTGGAATCCATACTTGCTGTAATCATTTTCAAAAACCTGTTCTGCTGTCGGAGCCATTTTTTTACCTGATTGTTTTAATTGTTATTAGTTCATCATCAAAACATACGTTACATTTTTCAAGTTCCCTCGACTGCGACCTGTGGATGTCGCATAAAACCTGCCTTACCGTCGTAAGGTTGCTTATCCTGTACATCTCGGCAATAATCCTCTTTTTGCTGTTTTCGGCAAGAATCCTGTCTGCGGAAACCTTTATTTCATTGACGACTGCATCGCTGAACACGACCTCTTTTGCCCTTTTGGAATGCTGATACTGCGACACTGCTGCATCAGTAATGCCCAATATCTTAGCCGTATCTTTCTGGCTCATCTTATGGTCTTCTATGAAAATTCTCGCAAGCTCCCTTCTTATTGCAGGAAGAATATACCTTACTTCTATCTCCTGCGGCATTGTTTCTTGCATAAGACTTAACAATTGTTAACTTATATATAAATTTTGTGGAAGAGACAAAACTCAAGTTTGATATAAACATTTATAAACTACGCAAAGTCTCGATAAATACGGGGAAAAATTGTTGTCGAAGGCAACATTTTTTGATTTTCAATATGGCAGAGCAAATTGTAAAGCTAAAGAAAAAGCAATGGTACCAGATCACTGCGCCAAAGCAGTTTGATAATATCGTTTTGGGCGAGACATTAGTGTACGAGCCAAGCGCCATGATGGGAAAGACGCTAAGCCACAGCCTGATGAACCTTACCAATGACAATAAGCGGCAGAATATCGGCATCCATTTTAAAGTAGTCGAGGTTGAAGGCGACAAGGCAAAAACCACCATAACCGGCTACGAGATTGTTCCATCTTCTGTAAAAAGATACGTAAGGAGAAACAGCAAGAAAATAGACCTTTCATTCAACTGCGAGACATCAGACAACCTTTTCCTGAGGGTAAAGCCCTTGATTGTTACAAAGACGGATGTAAAAGGCTCTATAGTTTCAAAGATTATAGACAATGCAACAAGTTTTCTTTCGAAAGCCATTAAAAAAATCACCTACGAGGAATTCATAAATGAGCTAATCTCCCACAAGATGCAGGATTCCATGAAATCAACCTTGAACAAGATTTACCCGCTAAAGGTGTGCGAGATAAGGTATGCCGGCATAGAGATAAGAGAAAAGTCCCAGGAAGTAAAGGCTGAAGTAAAGGAAGAGAAATAAATCTATAAAAAATAATTTTTTTGAAAAATTATTTTTTCTTTGATTCCTTAATATAACTCAAGTTTCACCTAAACTTTTGCGTTTTTAACAAACACATAACTATTCAATATT
>CAYWNO010000149.1:0-3178 GCA_964459665.1 uncultured Methanosarcinales archaeon | reverse complement strand
AGCTTATTTTTAATCTCAAATGCTTAAAAGAATTCTCATCGCTTCAAAAGTTTAGGCTGCGAAACATTTATATAGAGAGTTTTGAATAACCCTATTCCATTTATAAATAAACTGCATTTACTTTATAAATACAGGGGGTTATTCAAAGTCCTCTATAGTCAAAAGCTTACAAATTCATAGATTTTGGCGCTATTTTATAGACGATAAATTTAATGTTTCAACAATAACTGCATAATCAAAAATTAGGGGCAAAACTAGGCTATGGAACAAGACACACAATCCCAGGAAACGGCAATTGCGCAGGGAACAAGCTATGAGGCAAAGGACATACAGATTCTCGCGGGCATAAGCGCCGTAAGAAAAAGGCCTGCAATGTACATTGGCTCTACCGATATAAAAGGGCTGCATCATCTTGTTTACGAAGCGGTTGACAACTCGATTGATGAAGCGCTCGCGGGCTTTTGCAGCAGGATTTCGGTTATAATGCACAAGGACGGATTCATTACAATAAGCGACAACGGAAGGGGAATTCCCGTTGACATACATCCGAAATTAAACAAAACGGGCGTTGAAGTTGTCATGACAAAGCTTCACGCCGGCGGCAAATTTGACAAGAAAGTCTATAATGTAAGCGGCGGCCTGCACGGAGTAGGCATCTCGGTAACGAACGCATTGTCCAAGGAGATGATTGTGCAGGTAAAGAGAAACGGAAAGGTTTACCAGCAAAAGTACCAGTGCGGAAAGCCTTTTACTGAATTGGAAGTCATAGGCGAGGCTGATGCAAAAGACACGGGAACACTGGTAAAGTTCCTTCCCGACGGGCAGATTTTTCAAGCTACGGAATTCAGCTTCGATGTCCTCTCCAGCAGGCTAAGGGAGCTCGCATTTCTCAACAAGGGCATAAGAATAGAAATAGAAGATGAAAGGAGCGAAAAAAAAAACGAATTCCATTATGACGGTGGAATAATCTCGTTTGTAGAGCATTTGAATAAAAACAAGAATCCTTTGCACAAGATAATCTATTTTAACAAGTCCAAGAACGGAGTGCAGTTTGAATATGCTATGCAGTACAACGACAGCTATCAGGAAAATGTTTTCTCGTTTGCAAACACCATCAATACCCACGAGGGCGGCACTCACTTAATCGGCTTTAAGACTGCGCTTACAAGGGTTATGAACAGCTACATAGAAAAAAGCAAGCTAAAAGATGTCAAGCTTACAAGCGAGGATGTAAGAGAAGGACTTACTGCAGTCTTATCCATTAAAGTTCCAGAGCCGCAGTTTGAGGGGCAGACCAAGACAAAGCTCGGCAATTCCGAAATAAAAGGCCTTGTTGATTCGCTTGTCAATGATTCGCTTGGATCTTACATGGAAGAAAACCCGCAGATTGCCAAAGCCATCGTCTATAAGTGCGTGAATGCGGCGCAGGCAAGGGAGGCTGCGCAAAAAGCCCGCGAGCTTACCAGAAGAAAGGGTGCCTTAAACCATGGATCCTTGCCGGGCAAATTAGCGGATTGCGCGCAAAAAGACCCAAGCAAGTGCGAGCTTTTCATAGTCGAGGGAGATTCAGCCGGAGGCTCTGCAAAACAAGGCCGCAACAGGGATTTTCAGGCTATCCTTCCGTTGAAGGGAAAAATCCTCAATGTTGAGAAGGCAAGGCTCAACAAGATTTTTGAGAATGAGGAGATAACTGCAATGATAACCGCGATAGGGACCGGAGTAGGCGAAGAGTTCGACATAGGCAAGGCAAGATACCACAAGCTTTTTCTGATGAGCGATGCCGATGTTGACGGCAGCCACATAAGGACATTGCTGCTCACGTTTTTTTACAGGTACATGCACCCATTGATTGATGCAGGCTATTTATACATAGCCCAGCCTCCATTGTATAAAGTTTCTAAAGGCAAGCTGACAAGGTATGCGTTTAATGATGAGGATCTGGAAAAATTCCTGAAGGAAGTGGGCAGGGAAGGAATCTTGCTGCAAAGGTACAAGGGGCTTGGCGAGATGAACCCGCAGCAGTTGTGGGAAACGACCATGGACCCTAACAACAGGACAATACTTCAGGTCACGCTTCAGGATGCCGTCGAAGCCGACAAGATGTTCACTTTGCTCATGGGCGATGAAGTAGAGCCGCGAAGAAAGTTCATCGAGATGCACGCAAAGGAAGTCATTAACCTGGACGTTTAGAAATATTTATATTCTGCACGAATTTTAGCTTGTTATGTTTATATTAAGAAGAATGGCCGTATGGCTCATAAAAAACCTGATTGTGATTCTGCTTGTTGCGCTTATATTCTCCACGGTAGCCCTCGATTTGCCTAATATGATTAAAGGGGTTTTCGGCGATATTTTTAATTACTCATCCCCCGATGCCCAAAAAGAAGTCATTGGCAAATTAACGCAAGCCTGCTCTGCCTTGGATTCAGGAGGGGAACTTGCTACTAAAGGAAAAAGCCCTTTGCCGCTTGATTTTAGCAAGATAGGCGCCTTATGCAAGGATTATGGCGGCAAGAAAATCAACGACCAGGAATTCTTCTTTGGAGTCATTGGAAGCGCGATTCCAGATAATTTCGAGCTTCCAAAGGCCGGAGCTTTCGAAAAGTATAAGGTGATAATCGGGGCATTTAACAAAAACAAAATGCTTTATTTTGCAGCCCTTGCCATATTGCTGGCTTTATTATACCTGCTGATTATGGACATTAAATTGTTCATGGCAGCCTTGGCAGGCATTTGCTTTAGCATGGGCATCATGATAATTTTGCCCTATGCTGCAATAATCGCTTATGAGAGGCTTGTTGGAATAGACACGACTCCAATTTTAAATTCTATTTTGCAGGGCGGCTTTTCATTTGACATAAAGGCGATAATAAGCGTGGTTTTGCTCATGGTGTTAAGAACGTACACGAGCGCAATCCTTGCATTGGGGGCCGCTCTTCTTGCCATAGGAATAGCTGGCAGGATTTATGTGTGGAAGCTAAACAGGCAGAAAAGCCCGGCTGAAATAAAAGCACAGAAAAAGCCCGAAAAAAAAGAGCCGCCCAAGGAAGAGCGCCCAAGGGAAGCTAAAAAAAGCACGCAGGAGATTCTAGACGAACTTGAGAATATGCAAAAAGAAAAGCTCTCAAAATCATAAAAATCCGACCACTCTGGACTACGCTCCGCTTCGTCCAGAGTT
>CAYWNO010000148.1:0-3248 GCA_964459665.1 uncultured Methanosarcinales archaeon | reverse complement strand
ATAATCCTGATTTTAAGGTCAAAATGTTCGAATATTATTCACATTAACTATATAATTCCAATAGGTGATTTTCAGAAGTTATATGATTTAGCAAAAGAAAAAGGAGTTATTTTAGAAAAATAGACTTTTTACATAGAATTGCTACTTTCTACACAGAAGCTACTATTTACACAAAGCTGGAGTGCTGGGAGTGTGGGACAGTAAAACTATTTCCCTACCCAAAATAAGTTATGCCACAGTGTTGTAAGCCCGTACGCAGTATCTATCCTTTCCTCCCTTTTTGGGCAAATCTCCAACCTGTTCTTTTCTTATCTTCGGAGAAACCGCTTTTAAGCTTGTTCCATATCCAATATACATACGCTCTTTTATATCCATGAGGGCAAAAGAGTACACAAATTTTACTGTCCCACACTCCTTTGAAAACAAAATATTTAAATATTAATTGCTATGACAAAATACACAACATGTAGTGGATTGATAGCATCTTATATATGATATATTGTGTTTTTAAAGAGGTCTGAAAATGGAGCAAAAAATTTCTAAAATAAGAAAGAGGGACGGGAGCACAGCAGTTTTTGACGGCAGCAAGATAACAAGCGCTATCTTCAAGGCAGACAAATCAGTTGGCGGAAGAAACAAAAAAACAGCGCAGCTATTAAGCGATAAGGTAATTGTAGAGCTAAACAAGCTTTCCGATTTTCCTTCCGTGGAACAAATACAGGACACTGTTGAAAAAGTATTGATTGAAGAAGGCCATGTGGCAACTGCGAAAGCTTATATTCTTTACAGGCAGCAGCGCGCTGAAATAAGAAAAGAAAAACAGCTGGTTCTTGAAAAAGAAGAGATTGACGAAGTCGATAAAAGATTCGATGTCAATGCATTAAGGGTCCTTAAGGCAAGATACCTAAGAAAAGACGCAACCGGAAAGCTCATTGAAACGCCAAAGCAGCTGTTCACAAGAGTTGCGGTGCATTCGGCACTGCCGGACTTGTTTTATGATACAAGGATATTTGATATAGACGGCAGGCAGCCCGTGAACATGCTCGAGGATTTCAAGCCGGCCGTGCACGAGAATCAATACGGAATCGGAAAGCATAAGCTTAACAGGTACCATCTCGAGGCATTAAAGAGAATGTATGACAGGTTCAACAAGAGCAAGCAGATGAAAATAACATGGAGCAGGCTTTTTGATATGCTTAAAAGAGGAGAATTTGACACCTATGAAAAAAATATAAATGGTTTCTACAACTTAATGACACACAAGCTCTTCATGCCAAACACCCCCGCTATTGCAAATTTCGGAAATCCCTTGGGAATGGGCTCTGCGTGCTTTGTTCTCGACGTTCCTGACTCGATAGAGGGAATAATGGAAACTCTCAAGAACACGGCAGTAGTGTTCAAAGCAGGCGGCGGCATGGGATATAACTTTTCCAAGCTAAGGCCCGAAGGGGATTTTGTTAGCTCCACAGGTGGAGTAGCTTCAGGGCCAATGAGCTTTATGAGGCTGTTTGACACGATGACTGAGGTTATAAAACAAGGCGGCATCAGACGCGGGGCTAACATGGGCATCCTAAACAGCAACCATCCCGACATTGAAAAGTTCATAACCGCAAAGGACGGCAATAAATCATTAAGGAATTTCAACATCTCTGTATTAATTATGGCGGATTTCTGGAAGTATTATGAAGAAAACATCCCATACCCATTAATCAATCCCAAAGACGGAAAAATCGTAAAGCACGTAAATCCGAGAGTGCTTTTTGACAAGATAGTCTACCAGGCATGGGAATCAGCAGAGCCGGGCGTTATCTTCTTTGACAAGGTCAATGATTACAATCCGTTTTATGAGCATCTTGGGCCGATTGTAACGACCAATCCTTGCGGGGAAGTTCTTCTTTACCCTAACGAGCCTTGCAACCTTGGCTCCATAAATGTCTGGGCTTTTGCAAGGCAGGACGAGGATGGCAACAATCATGTTGACTGGGACAGCCTAAAAGAAGTCGTAAAAAGCTGTACAAGGCTCCTTGACAACGTGATTGATGTGAATAATTTCCCTCTAAAGCAAATTGAGGAAATGAGCCTTGCGACAAGAAAGATAGGGCTTGGCGTAATGGGAGTTGCCGACCTTTTATACGAATTAAGGCTGCCTTACAATACAGAAGAAGGGCGAAAGTTCATGGAGCAGCTAATGGAATTCATTACCTACTGGAGCAAGTTCGAGAGCGTAGAATTGGCAAAGGCAAGAGGAAAATTGCCATACTATGACAAAAGCTTTTACAAGAAAGGAAGGCTTCCTTTCAGGGGAGCTGAGCTAAGGGAAGAGTGGAACTTGAACTGGGACAAGATGAGCGCCGACATTAAAAACCACGGAATCAGGAACGGGTACACCACAATAATTGCGCCTACGGGGAGCATCTCGATGATTGCGGGCTGCAGCTCGGGCATGGAGCCAGTCTATTCTTTGGTGTTCGAAAAGAACGTAAAGGTCGGAAGCTTTTATTATGTTGACCCTGCCGCTGAAAAAGTCTTGAGGGAAGAGGGATTTTACAATGACAGATTGATGGAAGACATCAACAAGAATAAAGGCACAATACAAAACATTGATTATATTCCAGAAAGAATAAGAAAAGTTCTTGTTACGGCAATGGACATAACTCCTGAAGAGCACATAAGGGCGCTTGCCTCTTTCCAGAAATGGGTTGACTCGTCCATATCAAAGACGAACAACTTTCCCGCAGACGCAACCCTTGAGCACATGAGGGACAGCTACATACTCGCCTACAAGCTAGGGTGCAAGGACGTGACTGTTTTTAGGGATTCTAGCATAAAGGATCAGGTGCTTGTCGCCCCAAAAGCAAAGGAGAGAAAAGAAGAGGCAAAAGTAGATATAAAGCCCGAAATGAAAAAGACAATCAAAGAGTCAGAATCAGGATTGGTTTTTGCAAACGGCAACGGAAGCGACATCAATATATCCAAAAAAATGAAGAACTGCCCGGAATGCGGAACTGAGCTTGAGCAGAAGGAAGGATGCTTAAACTGCCCAAGCTGCGGATGGGGCATTTGTATGTAAAAAAATGGAACTTTTTTACAAAGAGCGGTACGAAAAGAGGAACGGGAAAAAATATCTGGTTTTGACTGCAGCATGGATTGAACAATAAACTTTTTTATTGTGGGCTTTCTATTCGATATTTTCAATTGAATAATTCGGTAATTAGTTGTCGCTTCTGCAGTATATAGGTCATTTTTAA
>CAYWNO010000147.1:0-3268 GCA_964459665.1 uncultured Methanosarcinales archaeon | reverse complement strand
ATAGTACAAAATATAGAATCAAGTTGCCATGCAAAAATAACCGTATACTACAGAAAAACTTTGAAAAAATAGATTTAGAAAATCTATTTTTTCCGGATTTTCCGCTTGATTGACTTATCGCCGTTAAAGCGTAAAGCTTTAGTAAGATTTATATAGATTCTAAGTTGAAAAATTTGCTTGAAAGCAAATTTTTCAAATTGGTCAATAAAAATGCTCGACAAGAATGATTTCATAAAAATAAGGGAAGATATGCACAGGCTGGATGCGCGCCGTGAGGAAATCATCCAGCTATCGAGGGAAATAATAACAATCTCGAAGCAGATAATCTATGCCGTGCAGAGAAACGACCTTAAGAGCGCAGCTTCTGCAATCAAGGGAATCAGGCAAAAGATCGCTAAATTAAAAAAAGTGAATATAGCCGCCGACACGAACATAAATTCCGTCGCTTTTCAGGAATATGTCGAGGCTATTGCATTTTACGAATTCGTAAAAAACAATAGGATTCCTGCGAGAGAAGAGTTAGGAATTGGCGCCGAGGATTACCTGTGCGGGCTTTGCGACTTGACTGGAGAACTTGTAAGAAAGGCAATCTTTGAAGCGATACACAAAAAATTCGATGAAGCTGCAAAAATAAAGGAGCTTGTTGACGAGATTTACGGAGAATTCCTCAAGCTGCACCTAAGAAACGGCGAGTTAAGGAAAAAATCAGATTCCATAAAATGGAACTTAAAGAAGCTAGAGGAAGTCATGTACGACGTTTCTATGAGGGGAAGGAATTGATGCATGCAAAATTCATACCCTAAAAAATCTTGGATAAGCCCGAAAATAGAAATACTGCCATAACTTATTTTATCAATTAGTGGTAATCAATTTTTGCCGAAGTGTATTTTTGTAAAAACACATTAGATTTTCAGAGTAAAACTACAATTAAAAGATAGATCATTCTTCCAATAAGTTTAAATAAATTCCGTTAATCCGCTATCCTATGCTAAGGACGCATACCTGCGGGGAATTAACGGACAGGGACGTAAACAAGAAAGTAAGCCTTGCCGGCTGGTGCTCTGCAAGAAGGGACCATGGCGGCGTTGTTTTCATTGACTTAAGGGACCGCTACGGGATAGCTCAGATAGTCTTTGAGCCAAGCAGCGATATCCAAAGCCACAAGGTTGCGGAAACTCTAAGGAGAGAAGACGTAATAATAATTGAAGGGACTGTAAGAAAAAGGCCGCATGGCATGGAAAATGAAAGGATGGGGACGGGCAAAATTGAGATTCTTGTAAGCAAAATTTCCCACGTAAACAAGGCGCAAACGCCGCCTCTTGAAGTCGAGGACAGGATCGAAGCATCTGAGGAAGTCCGCCTTAAATACAGGTATCTCGACCTAAGAAGGCCAAAGATGCAGCAGCAGCTCATGTTCAGGCATAATGTGGCGGCCTCGGTGAGGGAATATCTTGACAAGAACGGCTTTATTGAAATCGAAACTCCAATGCTTATCAAAAGCACCCCGGAAGGGGCAAGGGATTATTTAGTTCCGAGCAGGGTGCATCCGGGAAATTTCTATTCATTGCCGCAGTCCCCGCAGATATACAAGCAGATTCTGATGATTGCCGGGTTCGATAGGTATTACCAGTTTGCAAGGTGCCTAAGGGACGAAGATTTAAGGACGGACAGGCAGCCCGAGCATACGCAAGTTGATGTCGAGATGTCATTTGCGCAGGCAGAGGATATATTTCATCTGACGGAAGGGCTTGTAAAGCACGTATTCAGGAAAGCCCTTAACAGGGACGTGAAGGTGCCGTTCAAAAGAATAACCTATCTTGAATCAATGGAGAAATACTGCACCGACAAGCCCGACATAAGGTTTGGAATTGAGTGCTTTAACGTAACCGAGATAGCTGAAAATTCCCAATTCAAGGTTTTTTTAGACGTAATAAAGCAGGGGGGCATTGTAAAAGCCCTTAATGCGCAAGGGTGCGCGGAAAAATTAAGCAGGAACGGCATTGATGAGTTGATTGAGTTCGCAAAGCAGATTGGCGCCAAAGGGCTTGCCTGGATGAAGGTTGCAAAAGACAATGTTTTGGAAAGCAACATTGCAAAATTTTTCCCGCCCGACGCGCAAAAAAAAATCATAGATAAGGCAAATGCAAAAGCCGGGGACTTGCTGCTTTTTGCCGCAGACAAAGAAAAGGTTGCAAATGAAGTGCTCTCAAAGATAAGGGCAAGGCTCGCAAATTCGCTTGGCTTAATCAAGGACGATTTCGGTTTTTGCTTCGTGACTGATTTTCCGATGTTTGAGTGGAATGACGAAGAGCAGAAATGGGATTTTTGCCACAACCCTTTTACCATGCCAAGGGAAGAAGACATAAAATATCTCGATTCAAGTCCAGAAAAGGTATTTTCATACCAATATGATTTTGTAATGAACGGCGTCGAGCTTTTCTCAGGCTCCGTGCGAAATACAATCCCGCAGCTTCAGGAGAAGGCTTTCATGGTTACCGGAATGCAAGGCGAGCAGGTAAAGGAAAGATTCGGCTTTTTGCTGGAAGCTTACAAATACGGGGCGCCGAGCCACGCCGGATTCGGGCTTGGGTTTGACAGGCTTGTTGCCTTGATGCAGGGCATACATGACATAAGGGAAGTCATAGCTTTCCCGAAGAACAAGGCAGCGCAGTCATTAATGGACGATACCCCGAGCGAAGTTAGCGAAAAGCAGCTTTCGGAGCTGCACATAAAGCTGGATTTCGTAAAAGACTCAAAAAATGAAGCATTCAGCAAAATAACGGATGCACTGAATAAGGAGAAGATTGTTTACGAAGTAATCGAGCACAAGCCGGTTTTTACGAGCAAGGATGCTGCCGAGGCAAGAGGCACTCAATTAAGGCAGGGAACAAAAGCGCTCATTTGCAAAACAGAAGAAGGATTTATCCAGGCAGTTGTAAGCGGCGCAAAAGAGATTGACATGGAAAGATTGCAGCAAATTACATTGTTCAAGAAAATCGAGCTTGCCGACCCAAAAGAAGTAAGAAAAGTCACGGGTTGCAACATAGGAAGCGTGCCGCCTTTTGGCAACCTGTTTAACCTGAAGGTTTATTTCGACAAGTCGGTTGTGGAGAATGACGTTGTTGCATTTAATGCAGGCAGCCACGCAAGAAGCATAAAGATGAAGGCGAAGGATTTGATGAAAGTGGTCAATCCTGTTGTGGGGGAGTTTGGTAAATCATAAAAATCCGACCACTCTGGACTACGCTCCGCTTCGTCCAGAGTTTGC
>CAYWNO010000146.1:0-3289 GCA_964459665.1 uncultured Methanosarcinales archaeon | reverse complement strand
GAAAAAACGGCAAAAATTAGCTTATCTTGATGTCGAAAACAAGGGGTCAGTCCAACCTCTTCCCTGAGCCACTTCTTTCAAATTCACGATTGGGTAATTTGGAATAAATCCGCAATTTGTAGAAGTCCCATTTTCTATACATTTACGCCTTGTGCAGATTATGTCATTAGATTTTGAAATTGTTATGTCTTTTGAATGGGCAATAAGTAGAAAATTAAATGCTCTTTTTCTGAATTCACCACTATCTCTTATATTTTTAAAATGACTAGGGAATAATTTTGAAAGTATGCTTGCATCTTCATCAGTATATTCAAACACGTATTTTTTATCTTTTGTTGTCCAGAAAGCATTTCCCATGCTGGCCACTACATAATCAAAATCGTCTTTTCTATAGTTATCTGCATGATACAAAACGTGTTTTCGCTCTATTCTATATTTTTTCGACATTCTTGTAGCAACCTCATTGTCACTTATAGTCCTACTTCGCATACATTTTACTTTGAATATTGGGTTATCGGAATCGCTAGAGAACGAATCTTTACCTGCCAGCTTACATTCTATACGAACCTGTTTATTATCTTTTTTCCTTATAACGTAAACGTCCACATCATGAACTTCAGATTGAGCATTTATATTTGGATTTGAAATATTCCATTGTGAAGATAGTTTTGCTTTTAAGAAATCTGAAACAGTGAACTCAAAACCCTTGCCCCTTAACATAGGAATTACTTTTAAATCACTAATAATCTCAACTATGTGGGATATGGGTAAGTCATAATACTGACAATATTCTCTAACTCCATCAATAAGTTTATCATAATTCATATCATTCTTACATATTTGTTGAACTTTTCAATGGTTGTAACATTTCTTTGCCGAATTTATTAATTTCATATAACCTTCCTATTTTATCTTGAGGATTTTTACACGATAGCATACCTTGTTTATACAGCTCAGAAATAGTTGCAGATGCTTGGGATATGGCAATTTTAGCACTATCCTTTATCTCTTTAGTGGTGAGGGGTCTGTTGGAATCATTTAATAATAGCAATATCTTTTTTCTTCTTCCACCGCGATTCAACCAAGCAAATTTACTCCAATTCATACTTAATGATTAATATAAGTTATATTTAAATAAAGTTAAGAATAAGTTAATAAAATGAATTTTGAGGAAACTTCATGAGATAATAAATTCAAACTCAACTTATAAAATCACCAATCTTCAACTGCCCTTTTAATTCCATAGGACATCCGTAAATACCATTCCATCTTATACCAATACCCAATTCAGCGGCTTGTTTGACATTTTTATAGCAACCCAATCGCCGTCCTTTAGGCAGTGCTCCTTGCCAACGGAATCCGCTATTAAAACCCCGCCCAGCATCTCTGAAAAAATATCAACCTTTTGGCCATTTTTCAGCAGTTTGTACTTTGATTTGTAATTTCCAAAAACCCTTCCTTCATAAGGCTCGCGCACAACGAGCTGGCACATGCTTGAGCCTAGCGGCAAAGTTTTTCCGCAGGATGATTTTGCCCATGAATGGCTGCCCGCAGGAGTTGCAACCAAAACGCCGCTGCTTTTCTGCCTTTCTTTTCTGCCGCCGATTTTAATTATGTATTTTGAGGACTGGTAGGGTTTTTTTGCCCCGACGAAAAATTCGTTCAGCGCAACCGAGTCAATTTTTTTGCCGTTTATGCGCGCTTCAAGCCTCGGCAGCTTTTTTATTTCATATCTCCTATTTATTATTTTTTTTAATTTATCCTCAAAATTATCCTTGTTCGATTTCATAAAAAACCCTTCCTTGTGCAAAACATCGGAATTAACCCCGAATAGCTTATGCTCCTTCGCAAATTGCGCCGCCCTTAAAAAAGTCCCGTCTCCTCCGACTGCAATCACAAATTCCCTGCCGGCAAATTGCCCCTCGGACAGCCTGTCCCTGTTGGCAATGCTATAGCTTATCCCTATCTTTTTCAATGCCTCCTTCACAGAAGACAGGGAGGATTTTTGCTCATCTGTTCTTGGTGTCGTGTAAACTATGAGGATATTTTTTATTCCCATTGCAGCCGCATAAAACCAGCAAGTATTTAAATTTTAATGAAGCGTTTTTGAAAAATCCGCCTGAAAGGCGGATTTTTCAACTTATTATGGAAAAAACTCCAAAATCCCTCGGCTATAGAATGCCTGCGGAATGGGAAGCGCAGGAAGCTGCATGGATTTCATGGCCGCACAACAGGGAAACGTGGGGCGATATGCTCGGCGAAGTTGAAGAGAGCTATGCTCAGTTTGCAAGCGCCATCCATTCAGGACAGAAGGTTAAAATCTTGGTAAGCGGCGAAGGCGAGAAGACAAGGGCAATGAACAAATTAAAAAAATACAGTGTAGATATTTCTCAAATCATTTTTTATAAAGTAAGAACTGTTGATGCGTGGATTCGCGATTATGGCCAAACTTTTGTTTTAAACCAAAATTCAGAACAAAAGTTGGCATTTGTCAAGTGGAAATTTAATGCTTGGGGAAACAAGTATGAAGAGCTAAAAAAGGATAATTCAGTGCCTTACGAAATAAACAAGAGCATGAATCTTCCTTTTTTTGAGCCCGGCATTATCTTGGAAGGCGGCTCTATAGAAGTAAATGGCACAGGCTCAGTTTTGACAACAGAGCAATGCCTTCTTAATAAAAACAGGAATCCGAGGTTAAGCCAATCCGATATTTTGGAATGCCTCAAGGACTATCTTAACGCCCCGAATGTCCTTTGGCTCAAAGAGGGAATCGCAGGCGATGACACTGACGGGCATATAGACGATATTGCAAGATTCACCGGCAAGAATACAGTATTGTGCGCATTTGAGGAAGACAAAAATGATGAGAATTACCAAATCCTTAAGGAAAATTATGAGCTGCTTAAAAGCATGAAAGATGAATCAGGCAATAAGCTAAAAGTAATAAAGCTTCCGATGCCGGGTTTCGTAGGGGCGGGCAAAAAAAGACTGCCTGCAAGCTATGCAAATTTCTATATTGGAAACAGGGCTGTTGCAGTCCCTGTATTCGGGCATAAAAACGACAAAAAAGCTATTGGCATAATAAAAGCATTATTTCCCGAAAGGAAAGTTGCCGCCATAAACTGCGCTGCAATGGTTTACGGTCTTGGAACTTTGCACTGCGGCAGCCAGCAGGAGCCAAAGGCTGTTTGATTTTTATTGAGAACGAATTTTTCAAAGTTCTCTTCTCTTTAATTCGGCTTCATCCAAAAATTCGCTTCGCTCAGGTTAGCAGCTTCAAAGTCCTTGA
>CAYWNO010000145.1:0-3362 GCA_964459665.1 uncultured Methanosarcinales archaeon | reverse complement strand
AAAATCAGAAGAAATTTTTATAAAGATGAGGATATTCAAAGTCCTCTATAATAAATAAAGTTTCACAAGAAGAAAATTTAGACAAGACTTCCACCGTAAAGATACTCATAAATGAAGGGTGGAAGGGGTTAAGGCAAAAAAAAGCATTAAGCCAGTACGAAAAAGGTTTGATTTCAGTGGATAAAGCCGCGGAAATATCCGGAGTTACAATAAGCGAGATGATGAAAATTATAGCCTCCCACGGGATAAAGTCAGAGGAGACTTTAGAGGAGTATAGGAGAGGAGTGAGGCTATTAACTACTACAAAGTAAATAAAAAATAGAAAGATTTAAAGGAAGTGTCTTAAATTTTGATTGATAATCTTACATTAAAAACATTATTCCACGACAGCTTACTTTGAACCAAACCTTCCTTCATTGCTGGAGTTTTTCCTCTAACAGTCTCAATAAAATTATGATTTGTTTGTGTGATGTGAAGCAGATTGCTAATCTGTCTTCTTTTCTTGGCAAAGATAGAATATTGTTCCTTTCGTTCTGACAAAAGAAACTACACACTCCGTGCAACTATAATACTGCGTGCCATTTTTCCTTTTTCCGTTTCTCACTATATTTTTAAGCCCTTTTTTGTTGTAGTCGTTCCAAACCTGATAAACACGCTGTTTGGTTATGCCTGCAATCTACGGGCTTGGCATTTGGAAGCTTCGTCATTGAGCACCCGTAAAGTCTCGACGAGCTTTGGTTTTGTCAATTTCATACCTCGAGTTTTTTCATCGAGGTAAAATAATTTCGGGATAATACAACTTCAGCTGCCATAACAACATTTAAAAACCCCTCAATATTCCTGTTTGTTATTACCCGATTAAGACTACTTCGGTAGGAGGGCAGATGGACAAGGAACAGATACAGGAAGCATTAACAAAGGCTAAGGATAGTTCTAATAAAAGAAATTTCAAGCAGAGTTACGACTTGATAATCAACCTCAAGGGGCTCGATGCGAAAAAGCAGGAGCACCAGATTGACATTTTCATAACAATGCCGCATTTAAGGGGGAAAAAGGTAAAGGTATGCGCATTGGTGGGGCCCGAGCTTGAGAGTCAGGCAAAGGGCGTTTGCGATTCTTTGATATCATTAGATAATTTTGATAGGTACAAGGACAAGAAGGAGCTGAAAAAAATTGCAGACAGCTTTGATTTTTTTATTGCGCAGGCGAACATAATGCCAAAGGTAGCTACGGTTTTCGGAAGGGTTTTTGGCCCAAGAGGGCGCATGCCCAACCCAAAGTCGGGGTGCGTCGTTCCTCCGAATGCAAACCTAAAGCCGTTATACGAGAAGCTACAGCGCACTGTAAGGGCAACCGTGAAAAGCGCCCCGATTATTCAGTGCGGAATAGGAACGGAAGACATGGATTTAAGCGAGATAACAGACAATGCATTGAGCGTCTACAACTCATTGCTAAATGCCCTTCCAAATGAAAAGCACAACATAAAAGACGCTTACGTCAAGCTCACAATGGGAAAGCCAATAAAGCTTGGCGAAAAAGAGGATGCGGAAAAATAAAATGGCAGAAACAATACAAACTCACGTAGCTGACTACAAAAAAGAGGTCGTAAGCAATCTTGTAAAGCTTATCAATGAATACACCATAATTGGCGTTGTGAACATGGAAAACCTTCCTGCGCCGCAACTGCAGAGCATGAGGGCACAGTTGAGGGGAAAATTTTTCATCACTATGAGCAAGAGAAGGCTCATAAAGCTAGCTATAGATCAGGCAAAATCCGGAAAAAAAGGCATCGAGAAGCTAGAATCCTGCCTCGTCGGAATGCCGGCGCTTATATTCACAAAAGAAAATCCTTTCAGGCTAAGCAAGACCTTGCAGAAAAGCAAGAGCCCTGCGCCCGCAAAGGCAGGACAGACTGCCCCCAGAGATGTGATTGTAAACAAGGGAGCAACATCATTTGCCCCGGGGCCCATAATAGGAGAGCTTGCCGTTGCAGGCATAAAGGCAGGAGTTGAAGGCGGAAAAGTAGCAATAAAAGAGGACGTTGTTGTCGTAAGGTCGGGCGAAAAAATAAAACCGAAAGTCGCAGAAATCCTAACGAGGCTTGGAATACAGCCGATGGAAGTAGGATTGGACTTGGTTGCCGTATTTGAAAACGGAATCATATACGGTAGGGATGTATTGTTAGTGGATGAAGCAGAATACCTAAGAAGACTGTCAAACGCGTCAAGATGGGCGTTTAACCTTGCAGTATATGCCGGCTATCCGTCAAAGGAAACAATAA
Organism: uncultured Methanosarcinales archaeon; assembly: GCA_964459665.1. Taxonomy (GTDB): domain Archaea; phylum Nanobdellota; class Nanobdellia; order Woesearchaeales; family GW2011-AR4. The sequence continues at coordinate 1,081 of CAYWNO010000145.1, read as the reverse complement.
GACTGCTCATAGGAAAAGCCAACAATGATGCAAAGGCATTGGGAGTTGCGCAGAATATTTTTGACAAGGGAATCATTGAATTATTGCTCGCAAAGGCGCAATCGCAGATGAACAACTTAAAATCAACGGTAAATATATAGAGGACTTTGAATAACCCCCTGTATTTATAAAGTAAATGCAGTTTATTTATAAATGGAATAGGGTTATTCAAAACTCTCTATAATAAATCAAAAAATTTCTTTTTGAAAAGAAATTTTTTGGAAGACAAAAATGACAAAAACAATTTATTATGCAAAAAGTCCAAACAATTTAACGATCAGTCTTACTCGCGAATTAAGCCAAAAATATCAAAAAAATTTCGATGAATGGATACTACTGGATTCTGACTCTACAATATGGTATGAGTCTTTCGATGGCAAGGGCTTAGGTAGTTCCCTTATCGCGAATCTTGACACCATAACAAAAAACGAGAAAATGATGCATTGGAGATACCAGACACTTACGCCTTATTTAGATAGATATAATCTAATACTTTATCAGAAAGATACCCATCTTGAAACATTGCGTGAATTGCTTCCTAAAGATGAATACTCATTGGAAGAATTAGCCCAATAAAAATAAATAAAAACAAAATACAAAAAAATTTCTTTCAAAAAGAAATTTTTTGGAGGTCAAAATGGAATACGTGTACGCAGCTATGTTGCTTCACAAAGCAGGACAGAAGATAGACGAGGCATCCGTGAAAAAGGTTCTTGAATCCGCCCATGCCAAGGTTGACGATGCAAGGGCAAAAGCTCTTGTTGCGGCTTTGGAAGGGGTTAACATAGACGAAGCTATAGAGAAGGCAGCAATGGCCCAGGTTGCAGTGGCAGCAGCGCCGGCAGCAGAGCACAAGGTAGAGCACAAGGCAGATGACAAGAAGAAAGCTGCCGAGGAGAAGAAATCAGAAGAAGCGGCTGCCGCAGGGCTTGGGGCATTGTTCGGTTAATTTTTAAGAGAACTTTGAAAAATTCGTTTTTCACGAACTATAGCAAATGACACAAATTTTTATACAATGTATAGTGTTGGAAGTAAATAATTG
>CAYWNO010000144.1:0-3376 GCA_964459665.1 uncultured Methanosarcinales archaeon | reverse complement strand
ATAAACCGCATTTACTTTATAAATACAGGGGGGTTATTCAAAGTCCTCTATATTAAAAAAATTTTCAGCTCTTTGAACTGAAGATTTTTTTAACTTTGTGTATTGCTCTAATAAAAACATCAACTTCCTGCTCCGTGTTGTAAATGTAAAAGCTCGCCCTTGCGCTTGAGCCTATTCCAAGGACGGAATGAAGCGGCATGCAGCAGTGGTGGCCCGCCCTTATTGCAACTCCCTCGCTGTCTAGTATCTGCGAAACATCATGGGCATGCACGCCCATTAAGTTAAATGCCACTACGGCGCCCCTCTCCTTGGGGCCGTAAATTTCAATGCCTTTAATCTCTCTTAGCTTTTTTATTGCGTAATCTGCAAGCTCCCTGTCCCTTTGGCGTATCTTTTCCATGCCTATCCCGGACAGGTAATCAATTGCAGCGCTTAATCCAATCGCTTGCGCAATATTGGGCGTTCCGGCTTCAAATTTCCATGGAAGATCGTTAAATGTAGTGCCTTCAAACTTTACTTCCCTTATCATTTCGCCGCCATACAAGAATGGCTGCATGTTTTGGAGAATATCTTTCTTCCCGTATAAAACGCCGATTCCTGTTGGGCCAAGCATTTTATGGCCGCTGAACGCATAAAGATCCGCATCAAGATTCTTTACATCAACAGGCATGTGGGGGGCAGACTGCGCGCCGTCCACAACCATCAAGGCGCCGGCTTCGTGCGCAATCTTTGAAATTTCCCTTATGGGGTTGATTGTCCCAAGCACATTTGAAACATGAGTCAATGAAACAATCCTTGTTTTTTTGGTTATGTTTTCTTTTATGCTCTCTTGCTCAAGATTTCCCTCATTGTCGATCTTGATAAACTTTAGCTTTAAGCCCCTCAATTTTGCCAGCTGCTGCCACGTTACAAAATTGCTGTGGTGCTCCATTTGGGATATGGCTATTTCATCGCCCTTTTCCAATGCAGCAGTCAATGAATAAGCTGCAAGATTCAGTGATTCTGTTGTATTCTTTGTTAGGATAATATTCTGGTACGAATCCGCGTTAATGAACTTCGCTATTTTCTCGTGAGCCTCCTCGAATTTTGCGGTCGCTTCTTCCCCAAGAACGTGAATGCTCCTGTGGATGTTTGCATTATAGTTTTCGTAGTAAAAATCAATAGCATCAATGACCTGCCTTGGCTTTTGCGATGTTGCGGCGTTGTCAAGGTAAACCAATGGCTTCCCATGGACTTTCCTCTGTAAAATAGGAAAATCCTTTCTTATCTGCTCAACTTTAAGTGAAGGTTTGTTATTTGGCATCTTTTGTAAATTATAAGTTAAAAAATTCGCTTGAAAAGCGAATTTTTCAAAGTCCTCAATACATATCCTTGGTCAGCCTTTCATCAGCTTCCTTGTACATGTCATAGTGGTCGGCGCAGACCTTTCTTCCGTTCCAGTCTTTCGTTGCAATTTCCCTGCATCCTGATTCTTCGCATTCCGTCATTTTTTATTGTGTTTGGACTAATGTTAAATCGTTAATGGCTTTTTCAGTAATTTTTTTAAGATTGATTCATTTGCCATAATATTTATTGTGTTCTTAATATTGGAGTAGAATCCCTCTTTCCAAACAAATCAAAGTGCAGCATAACACTATTTCCTTCTTTTTGGGGAAATATTCCCTTATATTCTTCAAGCTGTAAATTACTAACTTTTGTTTCCAAATCCGTAGCTGGCGTTCTTACAAAATTCCAATGTTGAAAATATCTCATTCCCTGGCCTCCGAAATATTGCGTACTGATTGAATGCATGCCTTTTTGGACTCTTTCAGAGAAAACATTTTTTACTCCCTAACCCTCTCCCTTATCTTATTCCTCAGCTCTTCCAATGGTATCTTCTGTATTACCGGCTCGAAAAATCCCTCGACGATTAGTTTTTCTGCATCATCCCTTGACAATCCCCTTGCCATCAAATAAAACATGTTCTCTTCATCAATCTGCCCGACTGTTGCGCCGTGGCTTGCCTTGACGTCGTTTGCATCTATCTTCAGGCTCGGTATGCTGTTTGCAAGGGTCTTTTCGCCGAGCTTTAAAATCTGGTTGTCAAGGTACGAATTTGTTTTTTGGGCAGTTTTGTCTATGCTTATTAGCCCTCTGTAAACCGATGTGGATTCATCTTTTAATATTCCTTTGACAAGTATGTCGTTTGTCGTGCCAACGGCTTTATGGTAAACATTTGTGGTAAAGTCAATATGCTCGCTTCCCCTGCCTAGGAAAACCCCGATATTTGAGCACTGCGAGCCATGCCCGTAAAAATTCGTGTCTATCCTTATCCTGTTTATCCTGCCGCCAAAGCACCCGGAAATCCAGTTTATTGAAGCGTCCCTTTCCGCCGTTCCGACTATGTTTGTAAAATTATAAGCATTTTTTGTCCATTTGTTCAAGTGGTAAAAATTGATTTTCGAGTTGTCCATGGCAAAAACTTCGGTGACGCAGGCGTTAAGCTGCTCATTTGAAATCGCGCTGTTCGAATATTCCTCGATAAAATCAAGCTTGCTGCCCTGCTCGGCTACAATCACATTATGGATTACGCTGCTTTCTTCTTCTGCATGAAACCTTGCCTTTATCGGCTCTTCAAGCTCTGCATTTTTAGGGACGTACAGGAAAATGCCATGATTAAAAAACGACAAATTCAATGCATTGAATTTGTCGTTTTTTACGTTTATATTTTTAAAAAAATATTTTTGGGCAATCGGGTATTTTTCAAGCGCCGTGTTTATGTCCGTTAAAATTACCCCGCTATCAGCCAAATTCTCGCTTAGCTTTTCTGCAAAAATTTTGGTTTTTGCCTGATATAAGGAAAATTTTTGAAGGTCGAATTTATCTATCTTGGTATATCGCCAGTCTTCGTCCCTTTCTTTGGGCATCGGGATGTGGCTTAAATTATCCAAAGCTTCCTCTTTCTTTTGGACTGCAAATTCACTTTGAGCTGGTTTTAATTCTTGCATATAGTTTTTTGTGATTTGGGTTTGTTGCATAATCCTTGTAAACCTCAATTTTATATTACCTATCCCGAATTGGATCAGAAACCAATGCCGAATAATAGGCAATAAGCTTTCTTCCAAGATCAAAATGTCAATATTGTCGCCTCAACGGTGACGGATTGAAAAACTGTATAGCCAATTATAAATTAAAATTATCCGACAGACTCTCACATATTCAGTGCCACTATCCTGTTTAATTCAATGAAATTTTATTAATCATTCAATATACTTTTGATCTTTTATCTATTTTTACTATTCCTATTAACTCACTTTTATAGAGGACTTTGAATAACCCCCTATATTTATAAAGTAAATGCAGTTTATTTATAAATGGAATAGGGTTATTCAAAACT
>CAYWNO010000143.1:0-3405 GCA_964459665.1 uncultured Methanosarcinales archaeon | reverse complement strand
CAAATGACACAATATCTGTGTAAGCATTCGGCTCTTGCTTTGTTCCGGTTCTGTACTCATCAAAAAAAACCGCATGCAAGTGAAATGAATTAATTGGGTCAAACTCGATGATATTTATTAAGTAAACCCTTATTAATTCGTCTTTCTTTACTTTGATAGGATTTAACGCATAGTAAAATGCTTTCGTATTAACTGCATATACTTCATTCTCCCCATCTAAGGTTGTGTCAAAAGCATTCATGAGCATTACTAGCTCTCTGTCTGCTTTAGGCCTTGTGTCATTTTTAGGATCCACTATATATGCCCCATAAAGCCCTTTTGATATATGCTGCTTTAGGGGAACAGAATGGCAATGGAATAGATGAACTCCAAAAGGGTCTGCATCAAATTCATAAGTAAAATTCTTCCCGGGATATACAAAATCTTCCGGCATAGAGCCATCCATGTTTGATGGGTGAAATCCATGAAAGTGCATAGTATGCGGTTTTGTTCCTTTATTTGTAAAATGAATTCTTATCCTGTCCCCTTCTGTTGCCCTTATTGTAGGGGCAGGAACTTGTCCGTTGTAAGTCCATGCCGGAAAGAAGACTCCTGGCGCAATTTCAATTTCCTTGTCCTCTGCATAAACCCAATACTCCCTTAATAAGCTACCATCTGCTCTTTTGCTCTCTTTGTAAAATTTGCCCCTTTCCTGTGCAGGGAGATTGTTATAATTCCATGTTGATAGAAATTCCATCGGCTCAAATCCATCCTCTTCTCCATACTTTCCAACTATTCCTATTTTTTCCTGCGCTGTTCTTTGCACATTGTTTGGTTTTGAGCGCATATCTTGCATCTGACTGAATGATTCAAGGCATTTTGGATCTGCATCAACTGGATTTGTGCAATGTTTTGCCGCTTCTTTTAACTTATCAAATTCCGAATTCGCCATGACATCTTTTGTAAAATATTCTGAGAATATGAAGATCATGCCTGCAATTACAAGAAATGCCGCTATCCCCATGATTAGTTTTTGCTTATTCATCTTAGATTATAGAATTGGTCTTGGTATTGGCTTTCCGTGCGGGTCCTTTTTAGGGTTGCCAAGCAGCTTTCTTAGCTTTTCTATTGATTCGTCGCTGAATGCGTGCTCAAGCCTGTGCGCTTCATCATGGATGCTGCCCGAATCTATTTTCAATACTTTCTTAAGGAAAAGCTCTATGAGCCTGTGCTTGTAAGTAAGCTTTTGCGCAATCCTGCGCCCTTTTTGCGTAAACCTGAGCCTTGAATATTTTTTATATGAAACCAATCCTTCCTTGCTAAGCTCCCTTGCCATTTCAGAAACGCTCGGCTTTGATACATTCAGGTATTGGGCTATGCCGATGGACTTTATTTCATGATTTTTTTCCTCCATTACGTACAATGCCCTTAAGTAGTCTTCCCTGTTTGTAGTAACCATGAATGTTAGGTTAGCTTAACTTGTATATAAGGGTATCTGTTTAATGTTTAAGACAGGAATTCTGACATTAATCAAAAACAAGCAATAAGGAAAATTGCCGAATCAATTAATCAATAATAAAAACACAATAACGATTGAACATTAACACAAAAACCATTAACTATCTCGATAATCAATTAAAAAAATCTGCAAATGCCGTAAGAACCCGTAGCTCGGTGATTTTAAGCAATGAAAGGTATTCTCGCCCCGTAATGCAGGGCGAGTTCTTTGAGCTTGCATTCCAATGAATGCGATGCGCATTGGCATCGCCTAGATTGCCGGCATATTTTTTAAAAATTCGCCCAGTCATAAATTTATGAATTTCTGGATGGAGTAGACAAAACAAGAAGAATCATAACAATGTTAAATCAAGCTCCCACGCTTACCCTGTTGGAATTAGTTATAACCAGCTTGTTGCCGAACTTGCACCTTGCGGTTGCGGCTGGGAGGTTAAACTCCCCCAATATAGGGAGCCTTGATTTCATCCTGTAAGAAAGCACTCTTTCATCGCCGGGCTCTAAGGTTTCTATGTTCCATTTTATCATCACTCCTTTTTTTGGGTGCGCGAGGACAGAATGCGGCTGCATCGAACCTATTGAAATCTCTTTTTCCACATGGGCAATGTGGGGCAGGTTATCCGTGACTTCTATCCCTTCTATCTGATTGCGGCTTCTGTTTTTTACCCTTACAATCACTTTTGCCTCGGAAATCCCGCCTTCGCTCATTCCTATGTTGGCTACGCTCTTTTTTACTATAACGGGGCTTCTAAAAAGGAAATATAGGGCTACTGACAGGATAATGAGCAATGCCGCTACAAGAATGTGCCTGTAATTTTCAAAAGTATAGACCGTCGTGGAATTGCCTTCGATTATTCTAACGTCCCAGACAAGGTACTGCCTGCCATTCTCCTTTACTGCTCTTGCTTTGGGCGATGAAGTCATGAACAAGCTTTGAAAAGGCGTTATTTCAAACTTTATCTTCCCTTCATAAGATGGGTTATTCGACGTAACTTTTATGCCCCTCCTTATCTTCAGGAAAGATTCCTGTTTGGGAATACCCTCCTGAACTACATATTCGCCGACATCGAATTCCGTAACAATCGGGTTGACTATCATCCTCTCGCCCCTGAATACTGCGACCACAAAACTATCGCGCTGCGGCATGGTAAAATCGTCGAGCTTTTTTGGTATCTCGATTATTTTATCCTCTTTTGATCCCAAGGGCACATAAATCTGATCATTGAAAAGCTTGCTTTCGATCTTGATTGTCAGGTTCGAATAATTGAGCACGTTTTGGTTGTTTAATAAAATCTTGATTATGGCTTGCTGCCTTGGGTCTATCTCTTTTGGCGATATGCTCGTGCTTGTTATGACAGTTGGGACATAGCCGCCTATCAAGGGCTCAGTTGATATTATGCCCACAGTTATGAGGACTTTTTGCTGCTCGGATTTTCTCTCAAGGGCAACTCCCAAATCAAGAGTGTAAGTATCAACTGAGGCGATATACATGGGATGTACAAAAAGCTTTATCGTGGCGCTGCCCGATGCGGGAACCTTCAGGGTTATTGGGTTCTGCAGGGGCTTTGTGTAAGAATCCCAAAACGGGTAGCCTACTTTTTTTATGGTAAACTCCTCGTCACTATCGAAGTTATTGATTATGGTTACGTTAAACTCCGCGGTATCGTCCACTACAATCTTGTCTTTTATTGGGACAACCTTGATATCGAAGGAAGATGCGTGGGCAACATTGATGAATAGCAGAAGAAAGGCAAATGTGATAAAGAAACTCCTTGTTTTATTCATTGTGGTGCACCGCTTTTTTTTAGATTGTTTTATTTGGTTACTTGTATATAAATCTTTTCTTCAGAAATCTTTATTGTAGTATACGGAAATTATTGCACCCCTATTTCTGCAAATATCAGGATTATC
>CAYWNO010000142.1:0-3407 GCA_964459665.1 uncultured Methanosarcinales archaeon | reverse complement strand
TAAGGTTTGTCGGCCATAGCAAATAATTGCCAAAGATTAAAAAATCGCTTTTATTTGAAGTTAAAACAAATGGATCATTATCCAAATCAGAAACATTTAATGAAATGTTTACAAGCTGGGTTTCCAAAACTAAGATTGAAAACGGGCTTGTGCTTATTCTCGGCCTTGAGTTTGATATTTTTATGGCAGAGCTGTTTATAAAATCGCTCCAATCTGAGCCGTCGAATACCCTTACGCTAAAAGTCCAGTTTTCAAGCCTTGTTGTGTTTGCCCCTTCAATGAAAGTTTTGTTTGCATACACCTCCATCTTTGTATTGTTTATGTACCATGATGTTTCATTTGCAGTTATTGCATCATCCTGCGAGTCATTAAAGCTAAAGAATGCCTGAAGTGAGCCGTTAGTTCTGTTTAGAAAGTCGGTGTTGCTCAAGTTTACTGATGTTATGGAAGGGGGCGTGTTGGTGTTGTTTACCACAAGGCTCCATGATTCAAATGCCTGAAGCTTGCCGTCGGAAACAATCACAGTTATGTTGTAAAGCCCCGCCGTTGAATAGTTTCCGATGAACGTGAAATTGTTATTTGATGATTTTAAGGTTCCGTTCTGGTACCATGAAAATGATATTAAATCACCGTTGATGTCAGAAGCGCTGGCATTGAATGTAAGGTTATTTGGCTCTTTTATGCCTGCGTTAAGCTCATTCGGGAAAAAAGAGGTTATATTCGGCGCCGTGTTGTTTATCTTAATCTGGAAGGTTGGAGTTATCCTCATGTTTCCTGCAGAATCATTTGCATAAATCCTGTAATTAAAGATTCCAAATGAGCCAACTGATTTGTTTATCATCCAGTTTAGCTGTATTGAAGTCGCATTGATGGTTTCATTTGAGGAATTAAACTCCAGAATGGCAGTTGATAATACTTCGTCTGATGTGATGTTTATAATAAATGAGGAATTTGAGGTGTTGGTGTTATTAGCCGGCGTTGGGGCAGCTAAAGTGATTGCAGGTGCGGTAGTATCAAGGGATAGCAAAGCAGGCATTATGTTTATTCTTGAGTAAAAAATGTTGCTCCCACCTGAATCATTTATTTGTTTTCCCGTGCTGTTTAGCGCATTCTGGATTTGAAATGGAGTAAGAACTGTGCCCTGCTCCAGGCGCTTGTAATCGCGCAGCAAGGCAAATGCGCCTGCGACATGCGGCGTTGCCATTGAAGTGCCTGAAAGCGTTAAAAATCCGCTTGAATCGCAGATTAAGCAGCTTCTTAGCGCTGTCGAAGTTATGGAGCTTCCCGGAGCCATCAAATCCGTTATGTTGTTCCTGTTGCTGAATGCCGATATGGCACCTGATTTTGTCACAGAGCCGACTGACGTTGAATTCTGTATGCAGGCGGGGGAAGCAATGGAATTTGTGCTGTATTCATTGCCGGTTGCGACAACAACCGAGATGTTCCTTGAAACTGCATTGTCAATTGCCACTTTAAATCCTAATTCGCCTGCCTCGTCATCGCAATATGTCGCAAATGAGCCTGCGCCAAGGCTCATGCTTATGACGGATATTTTGTATTTTGAAGCATTGCTCACGCACCAGTCAATTGCAGATATAACCTCATTATCGGGGCAGGTGCCTGCGGAGTTGCATACCTTTAATGCAACCAATGTCGCATCGGGAGCAACCCCCCTGTATGTATTATTTATGGATGCTATTATGCCTGCAACATGCGTTCCGTGAACGTGATCATCCATCGGGTCATTATCATCGTTTATGAAATCATGCCCCCCTATGACTTTGCTGCAGTTTCCCGCCAGAAATGAGGCAGTGGTGCATCCGCCAAGGTTTGGGTGCGTGTAGTCAATGCCTGTGTCTATGACGCAAACGCTTTCGCCTTTTCCTGTGATATTTGCGCCGCCATAAACCAGTTTCCATGCGCCTGTTGCATTAACCTGCGGCACGCTTGCATCCAGCATGATGCTTTTGATTCCGCTTTTGATTATCTTTGAAACTTTGGGATTGCCCCTTAGCTTTTCATATGCCGATTTTTTTAATTTTCCTGCGAAGCCGTTTATTGTAGTGTAAGAATTTTTCAAATCAAAATCGTAATCCTCGCCCGGCAAAAAAATCTGTTCGGCAGATTTTTTTGCTTTTCCGCTTTTCTTTAGCCTAAGCCCCTTAAAAACATCTTCCTGCTTGTAGTCATCTTTTAAAATCACTATGACCATTGCCTCTTCATTATTCCCAAACAGCGCATTGGCTTCAGTATTTGTTTGGGAATGCGATGGCATAGAATAGGCTAAAACGACGGCAATAATCATAAAGCTGAACATACCTCTTTTTAAATATCTCATCTGCAGGAACTTCACATTTATATAAATTATATAATCATTATATAAAAGTTTTGATTATTCATGGAGAATTTTGAAAAGAGAACTTTGAAAAAATCAATTTTTACAAAAAATTAATTTTTTCAACTAAAGTTTCCCGACGAGAAAATAGCATTATACCTTCCGTTTTAGGTAAGAAATAAAAGCAAAAATTTCAATGAAATTGAAATTTTTGCCATAAACAATCACTTATGCTGAAAAATTCACTCAAAAGTGAATTTTTCTAAGTCATCAATATCCTAAACAGCCTTCTTCTTCAGGGAACTTAGCCTGCTCTTTATTTTCTTTGAGGCTGATTCTTTGTTCTTGGAGCTTAGCAGCTCATTTGCAAGCTTTTTATCGCCTATTACGTCATTTACCCACCTGCTAAAGTCATTTCTCTCTGCATTCACATGATGCTTGTAGGTTTCATGGCTCATTTCTTCCAGGGCATGAGATAATTCTTCAAGATTTTTTAATACGGGGCCTTTGTTGACCCAGAAGCATTGCTCGGAGTAAACCTCCCTCAAATAGTTTTTTGATTCCTCTTTTGTCGTCATTTTTACATCAACTCCTTGACTAATCTTCTCAATATGGCAATCTGCGTTTCAAGCTTGTTTTTAGCCCTCGATATGTCTTCTGCTAGGCTATGGTCATAAAATACATCCCTGACCCAGGAGCTGAAATCATTCTTGAATTCATTGGCATGGTGCCGAAATATCTCCTCGCTCATTGTTTCGAGTGCGTCTGCAAGGTCGATTATGTTCCTAAGCTTTTTACCGTCTGCAACCATAAAATGGCGCTCTTCGGGAGCCTCCCCAAGAATTTTTTTTCTTATTATGACCTCGACAGTTTGGCCTTGCTTTCTGTAATCAGGTTTTGGATTAGTTTTAGAAATAGCTTTATTTACTATGCCTCTTTTTTTAGCCATACTATCACCCTTTTTGAAAAAATTCGCTTGATTTTTATGTAAAAATTTGCAGATATTTAAATCTTTTGAAAAACTGAGCTGTAAACTTAACGAGTGGTAAACTTCGCCGTTTTCAAACGGCTT
>CAYWNO010000141.1:0-3421 GCA_964459665.1 uncultured Methanosarcinales archaeon | reverse complement strand
TGCTTGGCAATTCATTTTCATAAGTATCTTTATAGACTTTGTAAATTCTTTTTTTGAAATTAGATTGTTTTGTGTCAAGTTCTTCAATTACCATTGCTTTGCTTTTTACTTTCCAGCCAGATTCTTCTAAAGCTACATCTATCCTTTGCAATCTAGTTAAGAATTCACTATCCGAATATGTAGCATATTCCGCTTTATTCTGCATATACTATAAAAATATAGGTCAGAATTTAAAATTTGCTGTTATAGAGAGCTATTCATGAAAAACGAATTTTTTAAACTTCTTTCTTCTCAGCAGGCTTTTTAGCAGAAGGCTCCCTTGCCTCTTTTTTCTTCGCATACTTTGGCTTTGAATCGGCTTTCTTTTGTTCTTATGATTTTTCAGAAGATTCCTTCAAGATGCCTTCAGCGCCTTCTTTTGATTCATTGGTTTCTTACAAAGCCTCTTTTGCAATTGCGGCCTTATCTTCCAATGTTGCTTCTTTCTTTTCCTGAGGCTTCTCTTCCTTTTTCTTGAAACTAAACATGCTCCTTAATTTCTTTTTCTCTTCCTTTTGCACCCTTAACTGATCGGGAGTCTTTCTGTTCTTTTTGGGCCTTTGTGCTTTGTGCTTTGGATTTGACTGCCTCGTCTCTATTCCCATCTCCTTTAGCAAATTAGCGACTTCTTCGTGGCCTGCGTTCTTTGCTATTTTAAGGACATGATTCAATGGCTCAAGGTGAAGGATGTTGCATTTTCTCCTTCGTGTCTCGCCGTCTATAAGGACAAATTTTTCATCGAGAATGTCAATGATGACTGCTTTTTTGCCTGCATCCCTTCCGGCTAATTTTACGCATAACCTTCCTATTTCAATTGTCATTTTTTCCTCTGATATTTCCCAGATAGTGTCGCCATCTATCCTATGACCTATCTTAAAAATTTTTAATTCTCAAAGAATTAAAAATTTTATTGCCTCGCTTTCTTTATAATCTCGCTTCTCATGCATCTGCTGCACAACACGCCGCCAAATGGCCTTTCCGGTCTTTTTTTCGTCTTGGCCATATTTTTCATTTTATAGGGAAACTCCCTCGGAATGCCCTTTAGCACAGCCCCGCAATTGCCGCATTTTGCGGATTCGGGCTTTCTTTTCTTGTAGTGAATGCTGACTCTTCCGCCCGGTGTCTTCCTGAAAACTTTCCTTCGGCTTCTTGACCTCAATCTTGGCGCTGGCATAACTTAGGGTATAAAGAAGTTATTTATAAATGTATATGAAAACTGTCGGATACATATTTAAACATTGCCAAAATAATCTTCCTTATGAAGATAATCCTAGTAACAGGAACTCCCGGCACGGGCAAGACTGCACTTGCAAAAAATTTAGCCCAAAAGCTAAATTTTTTGTATCTGGATGTTAATAAGCTGATATCCAAGAATAATCTCTCAGAAGGCTATGATAAAAAAAGAAAAAGTAAAATAGTTGATGCAAATAAGCTTGCCAAATCATTGATAAAAGAAATAAATTTCATTAAAAAATATAAAAAAATAAATAAAATAAAGAATCAAAAAAAAATAAAAGGAGTGATAATAGACTCGCACTTGTCCCATTATCTTCCGGGAAGATATGCCAACTTGTGCATTGTTGCAAAATGCGATATCAAAGAGTTAAGCGCGCGCCTGAAGAAGAAAAGATTCCACAAAGAAAAAATAGCGGAAAACCTGCAAGCAGAAATATTTGACATATGCCATAACGAGGCCTTGGAAAGAAAGCACAACGTGCTCGTGATTGACACGTCAAAAAGATAAAAACATGATGCCTGCAAAAAGATTAAGAAGCATTGCGCCGAGCGCGACACTCGCCATAGATGCGAAGGCAAAGTAGCTTAAAAACATCGGCAAGGACGTTATCATATTCGGGGCGGGCGAGCCTGACTTTAACACACCAGACAATATAAAGCAGGCGGCCATAAATGCAGTTAAAAACAACATCACAAGGTATACTCCCGTGGGCGGAATTTTGGAGCTAAAGCGCGCCGTCGCAAACAAGTTCAGAAGAGACAACAAAATAGATTATAGACCTTTGCGTTGATTAGTTTAAAAAATAGAAAGATTAAAATACTTGTTCTTCTATATCTTTTTTATGGCAAACAAAAAAGATGGCAGGTCAATAAATCGGGATGCTCTTGAGCATCTAAGGGTGCGGGCAATTAACCTTTGGAAAAAAGAAAAGAAGGTCAAGGATATAGCAGAAAATTTTGGAGTAACAAAAGCTGCAGTTTATGAGTGGATAAAGTACTACAAAAAACAAGGCTTAAAGGGGTTGAAAAAGAAAAAAGCGAAAGGAGCTGAGCCGAAACTCGGTAAAGATGAAATAAAAAAACTCCTTAAGATGATAGAAAAAACAGCCGACAATTACGGTTTTGAATCTCCTCTTTGGAACTACAAAAAAATAACACAACTCATTAGGGAAAAATTTGGAAAATCCATCCATTTTTCAAATGTCTGGAGGCTCCTACATAAGTTTGGATTGAGATCCCAAAAACCGCAGAGACAGGCAAAAGAAAGAAATGAAAAGAAAGTAAAAGAATGGATCGAAAATATATGGCCAAAAATACTTGCACATGCTCGGCGATGGCAAGCGATGGTTTATTTTCAGGATGAAAGTGCGGTGAGACTTACTGCCTTTCTGGGAACAACATGGGCAAAAAAAAGGAATACTCCAGTTGTAAGAGTTACTGGCAATAGGGGGACAATTTGCGTCACTTCTGCAATTAGTCCAGCAGGGAGAATGGTATTTAGGCTGGAAAAAGAAACGGTAAATTCATTAAAACACATAGAATTTTTGAAGCAAGTTCAAAAAAATCACCCTCGCAGAAAAATAATTATAATCGAAGATGGAGCCAAGCCCCATATTGCGAAAGAAGTTTCTCAATTTGTAGAAACGCAGAAGAAGAAGCTGGCCATCTATTTTTTGCCAGGTTATTCGCCTGAACTTAACCCGGATGAGCACGTTTGGGCGTATTTGAAAGGGTTTAAGTTAAAAGCGCATCAGGCAAAATCTTTTAAAGATTTTAAGCCGCTGGTTCTCTCAAAGATGATGCCTATACAAAGAAAAGAAAATCTTGTATCTTCATTTTTTTATGGAATATTATTCAACTAATTAACGCAATTATCTATATCTTAAACTTTGTATAGCATCATTGTAATAGGCAATTATAACATAAACACCAAGCAAACTCATTAATGAAACGGTATCCCATTGTAAAAAATCCCTGTCGCCGTCTATTCCTTCATCTTTCACAATAGGGATTATTGTTACTTTCTTTCCAGCAAAAGATAGTGAATCATAAACTCTTGCATAAGGATACGACCTTGTTCTTTTTGCAGACACCCACCAACTTAAAGCAATCTGGTTTTTGTCATCAATTTTCAAAATAAATGTAG
>CAYWNO010000140.1:0-3720 GCA_964459665.1 uncultured Methanosarcinales archaeon | reverse complement strand
GGATACTCTGGATTTCACTTCGTTACATCCAGAGTTTTCTATTTTTGTGCATAAATCCGAGGCGAAAAATTTTTAGGACACTAAAGGCTGCTAACCCGTTTTTTGGATAAAGCCCTTCACTTGCATATCAGTGTTCTTATTTTTTCATTTTCCATTAAATCCGCAAGGCTGTATTTTGCATTTCCGATTATTGTAGGTATGCCCTCTTTTAATAATAAATCCGCAGCCTCAAGCTTGCTTATCATTCCTCCTGTGCCGTATCCTTCATCGGTGCATAAAGATTTGATGCTTTCATTTATTTCTGCAATTCTTATTACCAGATTGCCTTCCTTATCCAGCAATCCGTCAACATCGGTAAGTATGGCAAGCAAATCCGCCCCTGTTTTTGAGGAGAGCATGGCTGAGAGCATGTCATTATCGCCAAACGAGCGGCCAATCTCATCAATTGATATAGGGTCGTTCTCGTTTATTATCGGTATAACGCCCAAATCAAGCAGCCTGCTTATGCTGTTTTGAAGATTAATGCAGCTTTTTCTTTTTGAGAGCGCCTCACGAGTAAGCAATATTTGAGCTACTTTAATTCCTAGATTTCCAAATAACGACTGGTATTTAGACATAAGCACGGGCTGGCCTATTGCCGCACAAGCCTGCCGCATCACGACATGTTTGGGCCTTGATTTAATGCCAAGCTCTTTCATCCCTGCGCCTATTGCGCCGCTTGTTACCAGCAGCACTTGCTTTCCGGAATTTTTTATTTTTGCAATCTGTGCAGCAAGGGATTTAATAACCTTAACATCAATAAATCCATTGCTGCCCATTAAGGCAGATGTTCCTATCTTTACTACAATCCTGCGTGCTTTTATGCTGCTCATTTGATCATTCTTTATTTATACTCACACACAGAATTTATTAGGTATTGCTGTGTGTTCGTAATAGTCAACAACAAATCATACATGACACCTAATTACTTTGTTGGTTGGCTATATAGGCACTGACGTTAATAATCGTCAATAATTAGCCGTGCCTATATCAGGCGGACTTTGGAAATTATTACGAATATCAAAGTCCGCCGCTATAATTATGCGGTGCCTGAATTTTTTGGCATTTTTGCCTATATACCCTTTAACTATATGCCCTTTGCCCGCTAATTTATACTTGTAAATAACAAGGCCGTCCAGCCCGACAGGGCCTCTTGCATGAATTTTTGCCGAGCTAATGCCGAGCTCGGCGCCTTTTCCATACCTGTATCCGTCTGCAAATCTTGTGGAGGCGTTCCATATTACTGACGAAGAATCAACAAGGCTCATAAAAAGTTCGGCGGTGTTTTTATTTTTTGTAACAATCGCGTCTGTATGCCTTGAGCCGTATTTGTTTATATGGCATATCGCTTCGCTTAAATCATCAACTACTTTGACAGAAAGCACCATACCATTGTATTCTGTTGACCAGTCTCTTTCAACTGCCTTTTTAGCGTGATTTATGATTTCCCTTGTCTTATAGTCTCCCCTGATTTCAACCTCCGCATCCAAAAACTTTTTTGACATCAAGGGCAAAAAATCTTTTGCGATGCCTTTATGCACGAGCAGCGTCTCCATTGCATTGCATGCTGCAGGGTATTGGCATTTTGCATCAAAGCAAATATCAAGCGCTTGTTTTATGTTTGCATATTTATCAACAAAAACATGGCATACACCTCCTGAATGCCCAATCACAGGTATTTTTGTATGCCCTTGTATATATTTTACAAGCCTTTTGCTGCCCCTCGGTATTGCAAGGTCTATATAGTCGTGCTGTTTTAATATCTGCAATAATTCCTCCCTTGTTTCTATAATCTGTATTGCCCCTTTGGGTATATGATTTTCCTGCGCTGCTTTTGAAATCAACCTGAATAATGCCGCATTGGAGTTTTTGGCTTCAAAGCCTCCTTTCAAAATTAAAGCATTTGCTGATTTCAAGCATAAAGCAATTATTTGGGTTAAAGCGTCAGGCCTTGACTCAAAAACCGCGGCTATCACTCCGATAGGGCATGAGACTTTGCAAAGATGCAGCCCGCTGTCAAGCTCAATTTTGGATAAGATTTTACCGACAGGCTCGTCTAATCTCGCGATGCCTTTGACTATTTTAGCCATCTCATCTATTTTGGATTTGTCCAAAACAAGCCTCTTTAGCGATGCTTCATCGATTCCAATCTTTCTTGCCGATTCTGCATCCTTTTTATTGGCATCAAGTATCAGCCCGGAATTTTCCTTTATGGACTTCGCTATGGCGAGGAGCGCATTATTCTTTATTTTTGACGAGAGCAAAGCAAGCTTTCGCGATGCATTCTTCGCAAGCTGCGCCCGACTTATTATTGTGCCTTTCATTTTATTGTTGAATATATACTCGTCATTTGCCTTTTCTAATTTCCCTGCCCCTCCTTATTGCAGCATTTATTGTTTTTATCAGAATGCTGTTTACTTTATTTTTCTGAAGAATATTCATGCCGGCAGAAGTTGTGCCTTTCTTTGAGGCAACCATCCTTATCAAATCATCATAGGATAATCTTTTTTCAATCAACAGCTTTGCGGTCCCAAAAGCTGTCTTGGACGCCAAAATAAAAGCAGCTTCTTTTGATAAGCCGTTCCTAACTCCTGCTTTTTCAAATGCTTTGATAAAATACGCAAAGAAAGCGGGCCCGGAGCCGCTTATTGCCGTAACAGCGTCAAGCAAATCCTCCCTGAGCAGCAAAGATGCCCCCATATAATCCAATATTTCAGCTACATTTTTTATGTCTTTATTTGTTGCGTATTTTCCAGCGCAGAAGCCCGCTGCCATTTCCGAAACAATGCAGTTGATGTTGGGCATCACTCGAATTATCCTTTTATTTTTTAATATGCCCTCTATATGCCTTAAGCTTATTCCCGCAACTATTGAAACTATAAGCTGGCCTTTTATAGAATGTTTAATCTCATTTAGGACAGAATCAATATCCTGCGGCTTTACGCAGATAAAAACAATGTCTGAATTTTTAATTGCTTCTTTATTGTACGCCGTTATTCTTATTTTAAATTGGATTTTTATTTTTCTTAGGCTTTTGGCATTTGTGCCGCTTGCAATAATCGAGGCAATTGATTTCTTGCCCTGCAAACAGCTGATTAAAGCTGTTGCCATTCTTCCGGCTCCAATAAAGCCAATGCGCCTATACAAATTTTTTTTATGAGTGTACCTAGAAAAATCACTTGGAACACGGAATATAATCAACTCGCTGCATAAAATAAAGAATTATGCCCCGATATTTAAAAGTTTGTTTTTATGGAGAAATTTGAAAAATTCACTTTTGAGTGAAAAAATCAATTTTGGGACATGCGAGCGAATCGGGTTCGCTCGCACGCGTTCGACTAAAAAATTGATTTTTTCAAAGTTCTCTGAAGGAAGGCACAATATCCGCAACCTGTGAAATCGTTTTAAAAACTTAATACGTAAAACGGCTTCATCCAAAAAATGGTTTAGCAGCCTATACTCACGGACAAAAATAATTAGACAATTGTTGTCCGTTCGTAATAAGCAAATGACATATACATTGTATAAAAATTTGTGTCATTTGCTATAAGGTCAAAGTCCAATCGGCTAAATAATCCAGCCGACAAGGGGGATATCCCTTACGGGGAATGTCGGCTATAAAATAGAACATCAAGGACTTTGAAGCTGCTAAACTTCGCGAAGCGAATTTTTGGATGAAGC
>CAYWNO010000139.1:0-3813 GCA_964459665.1 uncultured Methanosarcinales archaeon | reverse complement strand
AGTGCAGAAATCTTGGCTAATTATTAAAGTGTAAACTAATAATCAAATTGAACATCAAAGTTCTCTACGCAAAACTTTAAAAATAGCAAAGCTGCACATTTTTTAATGAAAGAATTATTATTCGGCACGGCAGGAATTCCGTTAAGCTCAGACCCGAGGACGACTCCCGACGGCATAAAGCATGTAAGAAGCATAGGGCTTGGCGCGATGGAGATGGAGTTTGTGCATAGCGTCAACATAACAAAAGAAAAGGCGCCTGAAATAAAAAAAATTGCGCAGGACAATAATGTGATTTTGACGTGCCATGCCCCGTACTTCATAAACCTGAATTCTGCGGAAAAGGCAAAAATAAAGGCGAGCATTGAAAGAATCCTGAATTCCGCAAGGATTGCAAATCTATGCGGCGGCTATAGCGCCTGCTTTCATGCGGGGTTTTACATGGGGCAGGAGCCAAAAAAAGTCTATGATGAAATAAAGCGCAATATGAAAGAGATTATTTCCACGCTCAAAAAAGAGGGCAATAACATATGGATAAGGCCCGAAACGACAGGAAAGGGAACGCAATTCGGAAACGTGGATGAAATATTGCAGCTAAGCGTGGAGCTTGACAACGTGATGCCCTGCGTTGATTTTGCGCATTTTCATGCGAGGACAAACGGAAAATACAATACTTACGGTGAGTTCGCAAGCATTCTTGAAGCGATAGAAAAAAAGCTCGGAAGGAAGGGGCTTGAAAATATGCACATGCACATAACGGGAATAGAATATGGCCCCAAAGGAGAGAAAAACCACCTTACTCTTAAAGAATCCGACCTGAAGTACGAGGAGCTGCTAAAAGCTTTGAAAGATTTTAAAGTAAAAGGAGTGGCTATTTCCGAAAGCCCGAACATAGAGGAAGATGCGCTGTTGATGAAGAGGGTTTATTGTGGGTTTAAATAATCCAATTGACTGTCTATGGCTCAAATGAAATCAAGCCAAAAAGCAGTTATTATTTTTATTTCGTCTTTTCCGATTATTATTGAAGGATAGATTCAAGAAAACTATCTCGAACCGTCAGACTGCCTTTCTATTTCAAGCTTCTTTGCTATCGCGTTTGATGTGTTGCTTAGCCTGTAGGCGCTTATTATCTCATCTGCAAGTGTATTCACAATTGATTTCTTCGTGTTGAATGTCTTGTGGTATGCACCCTGCGCCATGTGCTTTAGAACCAAATCAACCCTTCTTTGAGGAGAGCATTCAACCGCTTTGGGATATCTTGCCCCGCCGTATTCGATTGTTATGATTTCTTCCCTTTGGGCTGCATTCTCCAATGCCTTTACAAAAACCTTGATTGGGTTTTCCTTGATTGTTTTCTCAATATGCTTGAAAGCTTCCTCCACTATGCCGTAAGCCGTCGGCGCTTTTCCTGTTATAGTGTAGCTTGTCTTGTAATGCTTCTTTCCCTTGTGCCCCGGAACCATCATCTTGTTTATGAGCCTTTCAACAATAAAAGTTCTGCTCTTGTGGAATCTGCTGCCAGCGTATCTTGCCCCCGTCTTTGGAACAATTCTTGGCGATAGATTGACGTAAGCCTGAAGGCCCATGTCGTCAACTTTGATTCCTTCCATGCTCCACCTGTTGAATAATTTTAATTCTGCCATTTCTAGTTTACTTCCTTGCTTTCTCTATCCTTCCTTTCAGTAAGGCATCAAGGCTTTGGTCATTAACTTTGATTACCTGCCACCTGACTCCCGGAATATCGCCCTTGGACTTGCCCATTGCGCCCCCGATGCACTCAATTAGGACTTCGTCATGCTCGTCTATCATCTTTGTCGCGCCGTCACGCGGGCAGAAAGCGGTCACTTGGCGGCCGTTTTTTATTAGCTGGACTCTTACGCATTTTCTCATTGCTGAGTTTGGCTGCTTTGCCTCGAGCTGAACTTTCTCGAGCACAATTCCTCTTGCTTGCGATGCCCCTTCGAGAGGATCGGAGCGCTGCTTTAGCCGAAGAATCCTTTTGATGTAAGGGCTATAGTGCCACCTGCCTTTCTTTCTCCTCTCCTTTAATCTTTTTCCCGAGTATAATCCGCGTGATTTGTTGCTCATTTTAGACTAAAATTTTGCCTTTTGGGCAAAATTTTCTTTTTGTTAAGTATTATGTATTTATTTTTAAAGCTTGCTATTGGAAACTAAAAAATCAATTTTACAAAAAAAAAATTGATTTTTTCAAAGTCCTCTATAACTTTGTAAGGCTAAACAATTAAACTACCCTTATCTCTTTAATATCAAAGTACCTCCCTACAATCTCGCTTAAATGCCTGATGTTGTGGCGCTCTCTTCCAATGATCATTGCTTTTGAGCCCGCATCCTTGCCGCGTATTGTCACAATGCGGTTATCGAAGCTTATATCCTGCGCTTCAATGGGGTAAATCAGGTTTTTAACAAACTGCTTGATGTCATTGGTAAACTCAACGAGCTTGATTTTTTTACTTAGCTTGCCCTCTATTTTTTTTACGTTAAAGCCGTTTTTGCCGATTGCCTTGCCCATTTCATTTTCCTGTATTATGAAAATCAGCTTTTCGTTGGAAATGCAGTCTTTGACCTCTGCTCCTGTAAACGACTCAAAAAGAGTTATCAATTTCATTGAATCAGAATTATATTTTACCTTATTCACTTACTTGCACCTTTAAGCAATGCCAATACAGAGACAGCAAAAGGCTTTTTGCATATAAGGCTCAGCTCGTCATTCGGGTAATCAATCCTGAAGTATTGCGCGCCGCTCAAGCCCGAATAATATTCGACATCTTTTTCGACGCCAGCCGGGCAGTTCGAGCTTAACAGAACTTTTTCGACCTTGCCAAGCTTGAGGCTCTTTATGCTCCTCTCAGTGCCTATGATTATGTTTCCGGATTTTACCATCTTCTTTATTTCAGCAAGCGTTATTTTTTTTGGCATCGGATATTAAAAAATTCATCAGTTCAACTTATGAATTTTTCCCGCTTTTTAAAGGTTTGTAATAGAAATGTTTATATATTTAACTGTGTTTAACATTGTTTAACAATGAAAGTCGCTGTTGATTCGTGCAGTATGATACTGCTCTCCAAATCCGCTGTCCTTGAGATATTTGCCAAGAATTATGACTTATTCATAACAGAAGGAGTTTATAAAGAAATTTTGAAAGGCAAGGATAAAAAATTCATAGACGCTTTGCTGACAGAAGGTTTGGTAAAAGAAAGAAAAATAAAAGTGATTCATACCGCAAACAATAGCCTGATAAAAAAATTAATGCATGATTTTGGCGTGGGAATTGGAGAAGCGGAAACTTTAGCTTTAGTGATTAATAAGCAATGCGATGCTGTTTTAACAGACAACAAACAAGGAAGAAAATCAGCCTTTATCCATGGCTTAAGCCTTATAGGGAGCGTAGATGGGATAATATCTTTGCACAGATTAAAGTTAATAGACGAAGATAAAGCTGTTGAAGGATTAAAAAGATTAAGGGAGTTTGGCTGGTTTTCGGATTATTTAATTGATAAAGCTTTGGAGGACATCGGCTTCATCCAAAAAATGGGTTAGCAGCCTCAAGTCAAAGTCCAATCCGTAAAACAGTCCAGGCGACAATGGGGATGTCCCTTACGGGGAATGTCGGCTATAATCCTAAAACATTAAGGACTTTGAAGCTGCTAACCTTCGCGAAGCGAATTTTTGGATGAAGCCGAGGACATCAAACATGCATAAAACAAAATTTTTCGGGGCAAGAATAGAAAAGGAA
Organism: uncultured Methanosarcinales archaeon; assembly: GCA_964459665.1. Classification (GTDB taxonomy): domain Archaea; phylum Nanobdellota; class Nanobdellia; order Woesearchaeales; family GW2011-AR4. The sequence continues at coordinate 62 of CAYWNO010000139.1, read as the reverse complement.
ATTTATGATATAGAGAGTTTTGAATAACCCCTTATTAAAGATTTCTGAATTTTATTTCTCGT
>CAYWNO010000138.1:0-3837 GCA_964459665.1 uncultured Methanosarcinales archaeon | reverse complement strand
AGTTTAAAAATGACCTATATACTGCAGAAGCGACAACTAATTACCGAATTATTCATGCAAAGCCTTTCAAAGCTGCATCTTACATTAGTTGCCCTATCTGCCCAATCCTTGTACATCTAAACCACCTCCTTTATGTTTTTGCGCTAAATCTTCAATAGAAATAATCTTAAATTTTGATTCTGGGTTATCTTTCTTGAAATCCTGCTCTAAGAGGTATTTTGCATTTTCCTTTGAAGAAGCTGTTAAAAATCTTGTAATCCTTGATTCCGCAATATTATAAGTGATTTTGTAGATTCTCTTTTCTGCATTGCTGATAAAGCTGTTTAGATCCATTTTGCTACAAGTAAATTTTTCGCAAGATTGGGAAAAATTCTTGTTTTCTAAGATAAGAGCCTTCCACTACTCGGCTAGCGAGTTGCGGCTCACTAAAATTTTCCCCTACTATGCAGGGCTGCCTTGCTTCAAATTAACGCTATTCTGAAAATTTTATGTATCCGCACCGTGGAAGGCAGGTTTCTATTTTTCTAAAAAGCCGTTGGTATTGGCGAATGCCAATGGAGGCAAAAATGAGATACAACAAGTTGGATAAGATAATAGAAGTTTTGAGGCATAAGGGATTTGATATGACCACCAAGCAGTTCTTTGACACTACTGTTTACAGACTGCTAAAGAGATACGGCATCTGCGAGCATTTAGACCTAGATGAATATTTCGAGATGATAAGGCGGCTTATGGACATCTGTGCAGAGAATGACTTGAAGGATATGGGCATGGACTACTTGAACGAGAATGATTTTCAATTCAAGTAGATTTTTTTATTTTTTAGACAGTAACTTTATTGTAATCTAATCTGCATCTTCCGCAGACTCTTGAATTCTTCTGCCTTTCAGTAACCTTAAATCTAAAAAATTTATTGCATCTCTTGCAAACCCTTGTCTTGAAATAATAAAGAGTCCTGATGAATTTTATCCTTCTGCTTACAGTGCCTCGGTCTATGTTGAGAAACTCTGCAATAGTTTTCATTGGCAGCATAAGGCAATAATACTCCATGAATTTTTGATTAAACTGGCCTAATCACTAATAGGATATTGTTTGCCGATCCTTCTGTTTAATTTCCCAGGATGAAATCCTTCCAGATTCTTGAAGTTTCTTCCGCGCAATTCAATGCCTGTTCTATGCAATCTTCTCCTTACGGTTTCGTCGCACAAATCAACCATCTCAGAAATTTTCTGGGTTGAATAATGATGATTGGAGTATAGCTTAGCGATTCTTTGATTTAACGGATTTGAGGCTGAGTAATAATATTTGTACCTGCGCAGTTTATCAGGAACCAGAATTTTAATATGCCTTTTTATGGTCGGAATTGAGCAGTTGAAAGATGATGCAATCTCTTTTATCTTAATGCCATTGTAATAAATCTCTTGGAGCTTTTCTCCGTCAAGAGCAATTCTTGGGAATCTGCCGGGATTATGATGCCGGCCATCGCTGCACCTAGTTCCGTCGTACCATGTCACTTTTTAGAAATATATTTTATTCTTTTATTATGAATTAAAAATCTATTCAGGATTAACGGCCAGCTTCTTGTTTATCTCCTTTTTCAGTGTGGAAATATAAAGTTTGAACTGCAATTCAGCAGATTTCCAATTATCATAAGTTATATGATCACCGTAATAATTTACTCCATTGCGCTTCTTTCTGGCATTATTCAAAAATTCCCAATCGAATTCAAGTTCCGGATGCTTAACGCAAAGGCATGCAAAAAGACATTCATGATTGGGAATGTTTAATTTATCAAATTGCAAGAACGCTTCTGCATGGATCCTCAACGCATCATAATGATTCAAATATACGCTCATCCATTCCTTGTCTTTCTGGCTGATAGCCTTAACCACGATGATTGCGGTCCTAAGGCATATTTCGGCATTTTGCAGGAGGGATTTTATTTTATCGAGATTTACTTCAGTTATATCGTTAACATGCCCTCCGGCTACGCAGGCATTGTAGGTTTCTTCGAGTGTTTTAGGCTTTCGCACTGATTTCAACTCCTAAGTCATCTATAGAACCCTTAATAAAGTTTCCAGACACAATGTAGGGCATCATTTTGTCCATTCTTTTTAGGTCATTCTTATCTTTTGCTATATGAACTTGTATGTCTCTGTGAAGCTTCAACTCAAACTTGCCCTGCTTGAACTCATCGTCGCTTCCATATATGAATATGTCTATGTCGCTGTCCTTGTACCAGTCCCATCTTGAAAAGCTTCCGAATAGAATAACAACCTTTGCTTTATCCAAAGACGCAAGATGGTCTAAAAGGCCGCTTAATGCCAATTTTTGCTGAGCGTACAATCGTTTCCTTACGCTAAATTTTGGGTTGTGGAAATCGTGAACATAATATGGCATTTTGCCCTTGGGTTTTATGCGCTTTATTATCCCCTCATTTTCAAGTGTTCTCAGCCATTTGGCTAATTGGGGCCTGCTGATATTGGCATGTTCCATAATCTCCTCAAAATGCCAGTGCTTTGAGCTGTTATAAAACAGCTCCAGTATTGAATCTTCTTTACTTTTCATTTTAGTTAGGATAAAACTTACTATTATTTAAAGGTTGCTATACCTCCTGAGATTATTTTTTTAACGCTTTTATCCTGCATCTGCTCAACATACTTATCAATAGCGCGGATTACTTGCCTTCTAATGGGAATTCCTGTATTTGTCCTGATTTGGTGCATTTGGCTTACCAAATCCGGTGGAATGATAAGGCTGTAAGCCATTTTAATCGGTCCCAATATGCGTATTTTTTCCAAATCAGCTTTAATCTTCTTATCTGCCTGTTTCTTTCCTGAATTTTCCTCATCAGATCTGCCTTCTTGCCTTCATCATCAGTGCTTCTCATCATCGCAACCAGCCTTAAGGCATAGTCCCTGTACTTTTGATTTACAAACGAGATAAAGCGCTGCTTGACTCGCTCTTTTCCTGTCGCATCCGATATGCAGCTGTGCATTATTGCCATCTCCTCTGCTTTTTCAGCCACTTTGTCAGTGAGGTATTTGTATTTGTCAAACTCGAAATAATCAAGAGTCTTTAAGAAATCCACTGTGCCGAATGCTGAAACATCAACAAGCCTACCATTTGAGCTTTCCTCGAATTGCTTTAAAAGAAAGAAGTCTCCTTTTATCCTTGGTATTTGCAGGATGCTTCTCCATTCAGCTCCAAACAGCAATCCTTCGATTTCTCCCAAAGACAGCGAATGCTCGAATCCCTGCTCTTCGAGAAAGTCAATTACTTGCATTTCAGTATGGCTGCTTAGCAATTGATTGACTGCTATTCCTGCTTCTTCAAGATCAGGCATATTAAATGATTCCTCAATTCTTCTTATGCTTTCGCTGTATTTAGTCAATGCAGGGCTTACAGTAACTCCGCTGACTTGTATTCCTAATTCTTCAGACCTTTTTGCATGGGGCATTTTTACCGGCTCTTCAAGCTCCCACATCTTATTGTAATTAAATTCGCTCATTCTTATCGCCTCCGAGAAGATTTTTTCTCATACATGGGAAAAAATCTTTAGAGTTTCCTAGAATTCTATGTGCTCAACACTGATAACCCGAAGCCTTCCTGAAAGGAAGGGAAAGATTTATGATTGATTTTGCGAAGAGCAAAAGCAACAATAAATCTTTCGGTGATGGGCGGGACCAATTAAATGTAAGAAAGATTTAAAAGTAGTTTTACAGATGTCTTTATCTAAATGCCAGATGTAGAAATGAATATAGGATTAAGGTCATTAAGAATTTTGTATTTGTTTAGCTAATTTTTGACATTTCTGTTAGTTTTGTTAATATATAT
>CAYWNO010000137.1:0-3838 GCA_964459665.1 uncultured Methanosarcinales archaeon | reverse complement strand
CACCTCAGCTTATTTTTAATCTCAAATGCTTAAAAGAATTCTCATCGCTTCAAAGTTCTCCAATAAATAACTTTTTAAACTATAAAAATTGAGTTCTCCGCATAGCATGGACAGTAAAAATTCTCCAGAGACTCTGAAATCAAGAGCGGCCATGAGCATTTCTGAATTCAGAAAGAGGGCTGAAAATCTTGAAAGCACTTCTAAGATGCCTCTTTTGTTTGTAGGGCACGGCAACCCCCTCAATGCAATCGCTAAAAACGAATTTACAGAAGGATGGAAAAAGGCTGCAAAGTCATTGCCAAAGCCAAGCGCCATACTCTGCATTTCCGCCCACTGGGAAACTAACGGCACATTTGTTACGGCAATGCAAAATCCGAGAACCATTCACGATTTTTACGGCTTTCCAAAAGAATTGTACGACGTGAAATACCCTTCGCCCGGCAGCCCGAAGCTGGCAAAAGAAGCCAAGGAAGCAATCAGGAAAACAAATGTAGGCATGGACCAAAATTGGGGGCTGGACCACGGGTGCTGGGCTGTTGTAAAAAACATGTTCCCGAAAGCAAACATTCCTATTGTAGAGATGAGCCTTGATAGGTACAGGCACCCTTTATGGCATTACGGGATTGCAAAAGAGCTTACCGTCCTGCGCAAAAAAGGCGTTCTTATTATTGGAAGCGGGAACATTGTGCATAACCTTGGAATGATGGATTGGAAAGCAGATATTGGTTTTGAATGGGCAATCCATGCAAACGAAATGATGAAAAAGCTCATTGAACGGGGCGAGCACAGGCAGCTTATCAAATACGACTCTTTGGGAAAAGAGATTAAGATGGCAGTTCCTACTCCTGAGCATTATCTGCCTCTGCTTTACATCCTTGGATTAAAGGGAAAAAATGAAAATATCTCTTTCTTTAACGATAAAACCGTCCTCGGCTCTATTTCCATGACTTCGGTAAAGATTGGTAACGAATAAAAGTTCTCTACCGCATCCGGCGAAACCTATTTATATACGTATGAGGAACTAAATACATGGCAAACATAATGCGCTGGATAGCGCCAAGTGAGCATAAATTCTTTGAAATGCTTGCAAAGCAGTCGGAAAATGCGCTTTGCGGCGCAAAAGAGCTCAAAGGCTTTGTCATGGATTATTCCAAGCTCGAGAGAAATGAGAGAAAATCAAAATCGCATTCTATAAGCCTGATAGAGGCTAAAGGCGACGAAATAACGAGAAGCATAATGGAAAAGCTGAATCAAGCTTTCAGGGCCCCTATAGACAAGCACGAGATACAGCAGATTGCAGTATTTGTCGATGATGTCATGGATTTGATTAACGCGGTTTCATTAAGGCTCGTGCTTTTCGGAATAGAGAGGATAGATGTGTACATAATAAAGCTTGCAGATATTGTCGAAAGAGCCGTCTCCGAGCTTACCGATGGCATTCTTGATTTAATCAGGCAAAAAGGCATGAAGGAGCACTACTTAAAAATACGCAGCCTGGAAAAGGATGCAGACGATGCCTATCACGAGGCGCTCTCGGAGCTGTTCCACTTCTATAAAAATTCAATAGACATAATAAAGTACAAGGAAATTTACGGGCTTTTGGAAGAAATCACCGACAAATGCGAGGATGCAGCCCACGTGATAGAAAGCATATCGGTAAAGCGTGCGTGACTAGCGCTTCCAAATCAAGATTATGTTAAGCAGAACAGACAAGACAAGAAGCGATATTAAGATAATCCTTCCTGCTTTTTGACTTGAAGACTCATAGGCTGCGCCATTCGCCTCGCTTTTTTGCCCTTCTTTTAGGTATATCTCATTTTGCGTTTTTTGGCCTTTTATTCTTACCATCTTTGCGTCGAGGTTGTTGTCCTCGCCCGTATCATTGCATTTAACATCAATCTTTGCAATTATCCTGTATTGCTCGCCTTCGCTTAAATAAGGAACGTAATCACCTGAAGTTTTTTGCTTTGAAATCGGCTCAGAATCCCAAATTTTGTAAAGTTTTACTGTTTTGCCTGAAAAATCCCTGATATCTGCGGTGCCGTTTATGTCGGTTGGCATGCCAGATATTCTTGTGGCTTTTATCCTAAACGCCAGCCCGCCGTTTTCAAATTCCGTGCCGTTAAGAAGTATTTCAGCCTTATAATCACATCCTGATTCCTGCGCAAGAGAGCCATGGGCAAGCAGGATTGTTAAGAGGGCCGCAATGAATAAGATTTTCATAAAAGCTCCCTAGATGCGTGTTTTATATATTTTTCTACTTTAAAATGCTAACAAAAGTTTAATAAAAAAGAGATTTGCATTGATTATTTATAGGTGCATGTTGGTGGGTTTTTTAAAATTCTTGAAAAGAGGGAAAAAAGAGGGCAGTCTGGATAAGATGGATTTACCTCCTGTTCCGCCCCCGATGGAGGACTTCGACGATAACATTCCAGATTTTCCGGAATTTGAGCATGCAAAGTACGCGTCATTGGGAAAAGATTCACAAAAGCTCGACTTTCCAGATATAGGGCATCCAGATAAGGATCATGAATTTGCTAACATCGGTACAGGCCAGGAAAAAAGCATTCAAAGCTTTCCAAAGGATTTTCCGGTTTTTCCAGACATAGACGAGAGCCAGATGGCGTCAATAGAGCCGATACGCATGCCACTGTCTGCGCTTGAGCCTAAAGCCCCATCGCAAAAAACCGATGCACCGTATAATCAGGAAAACGAATCAAAGCCGGAGCAAACCGATTCTCCAAAACACGATGCATACAGAAAAGCAGCCTCTAAAAGCCCCGAGCAGAAAAAGAAGATTTCAAGGCAGGGCATGGATGCAAGGGAAATTTATGTAAGGATTGATAAGTTCAAGGCTACGCTTGGAGGCATAAACTCCATAAGAAGCGATTTAAGAAAGTCCGAAGAAACATTGGTGAAGCTGGAAAACATCAAATCTTCCAAGGACAAGTCATTGGACACTGTTAAATCCTGCATGGAGGATTTGCAGAAAAAGCTGATATTTATTGATAAAACTTTATTCAAAGGTGAGTAAAATGAGAGAGCAAAAGAGCGGAGCGCCTGTTTTTGTAAAGGTAGGCGAATACAAGGAAATTCTGGATGTATTGGACATCATAAAGGACAAAATCAAGGAAATACGCGATGTGCTTGGAAGCATAAACTCATTGCGGCACGAGGAAGATGCGGAGTTTGCAATGTGGGGCAACACCGTAAACGATATTGAAAGAAAGGTGGAGAGCATCGACAAAATAATGTTTGCTCCCGAGCATATGGAGTGAGAGCTTGAAAGATCCAAACAGAGAGTTGTTTTTTGTGCAGGTAAGGGAGCCTAACGAAGTCAGAAAGCATATCCTTCAAACACTCAAGGATATACTTGAGGTCCTGCACAGGTTTGAAAAATTCAGGCAAATCAGGCACGAGAAGTCGCTAAAAGTGCAAAAGCTAAGGGTTCTTCTCAAGGACGCAAACAAGATGCTTGGAAGCTTAAAGCTAAAGCTTCCCCAAACGGATTTAAAGGCACTATCCGTCAAGGAAACTGCCAAAGAGCCCAGGAAGGCTGCCGAGAAGAAAAAAGCAAGGACAGTGCAGGAAAAGGAAAAACATCCAGTCAAAGAGCCGCTAAAAGACATTACAGAGCTTGAAAAGCTCGAAGCCCAGCTCAATGCGGTGGAAGCAAAATTAAAGGAATTGACGTAAAAAGAAAAAATTTCTTTTGAGAAGTTTTTCCCGGTTTTCTAAAATCTTGGCGGTGTGTCAAAGTTCTCTCAAGTTCTCTGTTAATCTTCTACATTGATGATTATTTTTTTAAATAAAATACCCAATCGCCCCAAGGGGCGGG
>CAYWNO010000136.1:0-3975 GCA_964459665.1 uncultured Methanosarcinales archaeon | reverse complement strand
TTGCTTATCTTGAAAGAAGTGAAGAAAATTTGGTGATTTCAATCCGATGTACTGATATGCAGAGTCTGCAATAAAGACCATCAAGTATAATGAAGTGCATATGAAAGAATATGGATCTTTCGAGGATGCCCGTGCAAATATAAAAAGATTTATAGAGGAGGTGTATAACAAGAAACAGTTACACTCAGGAATTGGCTATGTCCCGCCTGAAGAGTTCGAAAAAACGGCAAAAATTAGCTTATCTTGATGTCGAAAACAAGGGGTCAGTCCAAGCGATGCTTGGTTTCTTTGTTCCCGTTGCCGAGGTTGCCGCATGTAGCAAATTGCCGAAGTGGCAGATTTTATGGGTGGCTTACTTTCATTTAATTTTCAAAAACATTTTTCAAAAAATATTCCTTGCCTACAACTATTAATCTCTGCGACGGCTCTAAAATTGATATTACAGCGGGTTCTTTTGTTTTTAGAGCAACAGCAAATTCTTTTTCGTTCATTATTATGGGATTTATTTCCCTGCCAAGAACATATCCAATTTGGCTAATCTTTTCCTCAATATCCTTATTTTTTGTTTTAAGCATTATTAGCATGTCAATATCACTTTCTCTTTCATATGTTCCTCTCGCATAAGAGCCGAATATGACGCAGGACAGCATATTTTTGTCTTTTGAGAAAAATTCCTGAAGATTTTTTATTAATAGCTTTAAGATTCTGTCTTTTGCCTCTAACTTATAATCTTCAATAATGCAGCACAGCTCAAAATATTCCCTTAAATTCTTGTTGATGCTTAAACAGATTGTTCTTCCTGCTTTTTTCTCATAAAGCAAGCCTTTGATTGATTTTAGGGTTTTTTGAACGCTGAAGGGATGGATTTTCAGCTCTTTAGACAAGCTTGAGAGATGAGACTCGTTGTTTTCATATATTGATTTTAGTATTTCCAGCTTGTTTTTGGTCAGCGGAATAAGTTTTTCAATCATTCTTCCTCTTCGCTTAGAATATTGAGAACTTTGAATAACCCTCTGAAAATAACAATTTATTATTTGCGCATCGTCGAGACTGAAAATCAAAACAATTCAAAAAATGGGGTTATTCAAAGTCCTCTATTGATTATTTCCCTTACTTCTTCAATAATGGCCTTATGAGAGCTTTTTAGCTTTCTTTCTGTTTCTGGAAGGTAGAGATACCTGTTTCTTGTAATTCTTATATTAGAGATTTCTTCAAAGAAATTGTCTTTTGGCTTGAACTCCGCTAATAGCTTCTTCTTTTCTTTCAGCATATCGCTGATTTTATTCAGCGTCCCTTCCGCCACTATATTATTTTTCAGCAATGCTATAATGATGCATGAGTGATCCTTTGAGTAATGCCCCATATTTTTTACTAAAAGGGCATTGCACATTAAGAATAGCGCCTGATAGGCTTTGGTTATAGCCCATTTCTCAGAGCTGTCATTTTCAGCAGACTGCAGATCGGAATAAGCCTCATTCTTGTAGTGAATGTACGATTCTTTATTTACCTCAACAAATGATTTTTTACATTTTTCATACTCCTTATCCAGCTTCTCTTTGGTTTTTGGGAACATTCTACACCTTTAGTTGTATATATATACATCTTTAGTTGTAATTACAATTTCATCTGCTCTCTAGGGATTCTTTTTCCTTTTTTCAGCTTATACACGACATGAAGCGGGAAAAACTCATAGTAGCTATTTTCATCAAACCAGGCGCACTTCATGTGGTAGAGCCTTATTCCGGTTAATCTGCTTAATGCCAAAACATAAATTGTTAATTGGTCAACAGGCTTTTCCTTGTTTGCAGAAGGTTTGTAGTCCATTAAATGGATTGAGCCGTTTCTTACTTGGATAATATCAATATGCCCTGTTATGTGCTCGCCATCTTCTATATTAATTGGAACATCAAAATTTAACTCGTGCTTCAAGTGCCTTATGTCGTCGCTGCCTATGAGTACGGCAGTTTCTGCCGCTATTGTAACTGTGTCGTTTGCGAGCATGAATTCCTGCAATGTCTCATGCCTTAGCTTGTTGTTGGAGACTGCCTGAGTTACAAAATTAGCTATTTTTACAGCAAAATTTTCCTTTGGAACAATTTTAACTTGATCGAGGTTAAATGTATTTTTATACTCTGAAGCTCTTTTGCTGGAGTTTTGAAAAATTTGGTGCGGGCATTCTGCTATTGCAAGCTCTAAAAATTCCTGCAGCGGCTTGAAGCGGAAATGCCTGAATTCTTCGTTTAGTATTAAGTCTAGTTTTGCCCTGTGATATTTGAAATTGTAAATCTGCTGATGGAATAATTTTGATTCTTCAATGAATTCTTTTTTATCATATTTCTTTGCTGCAAATTCGCGCATTCTGATAAAGGGAATGTATTTTTCGTATTCTTTGAGCCAGTCGGATATAGTTCTGGAAGTTATTTTTATTCCATATTTTTCTTCAATTAAATCCGGAATTTTTTCAATTGGGTTTAGCTTGTTGTATAGAGGACTTTGAATAACCCCATTTTTTGAATTGTTTTGATTTTCAGTCTCGACGATGCGCAAATAATAAATTGTTATTTTCAGAGGGTTATTCAAAGTTCTCTATAATGTTAATGCGTCAATTATCAGCTTTAATGGGTAAGTTTTGTGTTTTGTCAATGCTGAAGTAAAGCTTTTATCGCAGTTTTCGCAGTAATATCTTTGGACTTCTTCATACTTTTTCTTTCTCAAACCTCTTTTTACAATATTTCCGGAGCAATATGGGCAGTGAGTCAGGAGCTTATGGCTATTGCTAACATTATCTTCTGCCTGCTCCTCTATTGCAGCTTCCTTATTTTCTCCAATCAGCTTTTCCTGGCTCATTTTGAGGATAGTTTGTAAAAACCCTGTCCCATGCTTTTCTAAGGTTGAGGACTTTTATCTTCTGGGTTTGGTATCTGGTAAGAAGATTATCCAGAATTTCTTTAGATTTTTTATCTTCTTTAAATCTCTCCCTGAAAAGATCTATCTTTGTTACTGCATTAGTTATTAATGTAACTGATTCTGTAAGCTTTTTATGCGCAAGTTCTCTTGAATCAAATTTATCTCCATAGGCTTCTGCTATCAGCTTTGGGATTTTCTCTGCTATTTGCTTTATTTCCTCATTGTCTTTTTCAAATGATTCTTTGTTTAGAAACGGCAAATTTGTAATTTCATCTGACAACTGAATGGTTTTTTGATAAACTTCCAAGTCTCTAAACAACTTAACTGGGCCTTTTACGCGATAACTGTTATATTCCATTTTGCACCTCTTTTTAGATGATTTTTTTATTTATTTTCTCTATTGAAATTAAATGATTTTCATCTCCCGAGTTTCGTTGGAAAAATCTCCCGACTTTTTCCGATTTTGAGCATTGAATGAAAAATTCGGGATATGGGTTTTTGCTGAGCATTCCATTTTTTTACTCTCTCTCCTTTACTTCCACTCCAATTCACTTTAACTGCCTTAACTCACAGCAGCGCACTTCCAGTTGTTAGCTGTCGTGCATAAGCATATCTTATTTGCCGTTGCATTGCCTCTTATTTCTCCGACATTGCAGGTTGTTATAGCTCCGCTTGCCTCATCAGTGATTATAGAGAGTTTTGAATAACCCTATTCCATTTATAAATAAACTGCATTTACTTATAAATACAGGGGGTTATTCAAAGTCCTCTATAGCCGTTGCATTAGCTTTTCCTGCGACGTCTAAAAGGAAGTTAGGCCCCGTCGTCCCTATGCCGACTTTGCCGTGATTTATTTTTACCCTGTACCGACGGGAGACAGCACCTGCCCATAAATTTCGGCAGGGTTCTATTGGTTCGAGGGAACGGGTTAAGATGTTCATTTTAACTGCAATTTCGGCAAGTCCTGATATTGCGATGGGCAGGTGCGTGTAAACTTTTGTGACGAGAGGCCGACGTTGCCGCTTTTTTTATTTTCATCTCCCTCGTCTCAATTCCAACGAAGTTGGT
>CAYWNO010000135.1:0-3979 GCA_964459665.1 uncultured Methanosarcinales archaeon | reverse complement strand
TCTAAGTGTTTCTAATTCACGATGTAACTGTTCAAGTTCAGCTTTTGGCAATGTTATCGTTTCCATAACTATAAAATAGTGTACTACATTTAAAAAACTTTCTTTTTTGTGAACTGTTAAGTCTTCTATACACAAACATAATGCTATATAAAGTAGTATTTCATTTGCATATAACATTTAAATACTTAATGCCTATATCAGACTTAATGAAACATACATCAAAATTTTTTAATCTTTATCTAAAAACAATGCCTTATATTTTTCTTGTAGTTATTGTAATCTTTTTAATTTTATTTCTATTTATATAATTACACGTATTTTAATCAAAATTTGGAAGATAAATAAATCCAATTTAACAAAAAATGCGTAACGCTCCAACAACTTAACAAAAATTCCCAATTTTGTAATTACTTAATAGAAATAAAATTATAAGGTGCTCCCGCCGGGACTTTCACTTGGCATAAAATTCGCTCCTTTCAGTCGCGAATTTTCATATAGCTTACTATCTGCCAAAAATTTGATTTTCAAAATCAAATTTTTGGTTGCCAGTTTTGAACCCAGGTCTTCGGATCGAAAATCCGAAATGATTGGTTTTCCCCAAAGAAAAACCACATATAAAGATTTTCTTCAGACCGGACTACACTACGGGAGCAATAAATGGGCCCGAAGGGACTTTCATTGTTTTACAAGTTTGAACCCTCGACCTACGGCTCACTTAGTCTTATTGTTTAGAGCAGAGCCATAACACCTAATTACTTTGTTGGTTGACTATAATCCAAAAGATGGATAAACCAAAAAGGAATAAAGTCGCGCTCTTGCTCCTATTAATAGCGATGCTTGCAATTGCAGGCTGCTCAAGGCCTGAATGCAAGGCTGACGGCGACTGCTCGCCAAAAAAATGCTTTTCCTCAAGATGCGAAAGCGGCAAATGCTCATATTCATTTCAGAATAACTGCTGCGGCAATAAAATAAGCGAAAACACTGAAGACGGAAAGCTTGGCAATAAATGCACCTGCCCTGCGGATTACGGGAAGTGCGAGGGCAAGGGTAAGATTCAATTCGGCCTGAAGAGCGAAGACGCAAGATACCTGCACTATTACTGCGACGGCAATGAGCAATGCGTTCTCGGAGTGGAAAGAAATGATGTAGTGCCGCAAAACTTTTTGGACCCAATTGCTGCCGGCTTTTTTAAGGCAACCTCTGTAATAAGCTACAACAGCCCTTTTGACATAAAAAACGATATTTTTGAATATGCAATAACCTTAGACGACACCAGCAAGGGAATGGCATTTCCCATAGAGCTTACAAAAATAAGGCTGATGTTTAATGGCGAATCTGCTGCAGAAATGCTGGTTGCCGAGCAGGATCTTGGCCATGACAGCCGCCTCAATAGTATAGGCGATAAGCTCGTTATAAGAATGCCCCTTAACTTAGGATACAAGCCCCGGGAAATAGAAGAGGCAGGCTCATTGAGGTATGGCATTGATTACAACTACATCAAAAGCGTTCCAAGCGGCAAGGCAGCAGACGGAACGCTCATTTACAGCCCCGAAATTGTCAGGGAAAAATTCAGTTCACCGTCCAAAAGGGTTTTCTTTGTAAGAAGTGAATAAAATGCCAAGCAAGAAAGCAATAGAGCTCTCACTAAACTTTATAGTAATACTGATAATCTCGATTGTAATATTCGGCTTCGGAATCAACTTTATAGCCCGCCTTTCTTCTCAGGCAGCAGAGCTTCAAAAGATGACTGCGTCAGAGCTTGACTCTAAGATAGGAAAGATTATTTGCGAAGGCTCCGAGAGGGTTTGCATCAGCGCTTACAGGAAAGCAATAAAAAAAGGGGGTGTCGGCTTTTTCGGGCTGAAAATAACAAATGTGATTGAGCCGCCTACAGGCAAGAGCGGAGAAGATTTTGAAATAAGGATATTCCCTCCTGTTGATTCCCTTGGATTTAAAAAAGACAAGTCGCCTATACCTCTGGCAGAGCCAAACCTTATAATAAATCCTGCAGCAAGGGCGGTTTTTATAGCCCAGAATGAAGAAAGGGAGATTGGAATCGGAGTTCAGGTTCCGCCTGACGCCGTATCAGGAACTTATATACTGAATGTGGAAATAAAAACCGCAGATGACGGCAGCCCATACAGCTCAATACAGAAATTGTACGTGGATGTTTCCTAACCTTGAAAAATTTGCTTGAAGCGAATTTTTCAACTTATAAAATTGGTTTTTTCAAAGTTCTCTATAGAGAACTTTGAATAACCCTCTGAAAATAACAATTTATTATTTGCGCATCGTCGAGACTGAAAATCAAAACAATTCAAAAAATGGGGTTATTCAAAGTCCTCTATATTCTTTATTGGGCTATCTGGCGGCTTTTACAACGTCGGCAAAGCTTTTGGCGTCCAGCGAGGCATGGCCTACCAATCCCCCGTCTATATTCGGCATTGACAGCAGCTCTTTTGCATTATCCGGCTTCATGCTGCCGCCATAGATGACCTTCATGTTTTTAGCCGTATCCGAATCAAAAATTTTCTTAAGAAAATTTTTGATGGATTGGTGCATTTCTTCTGCATCTTTTGCAGTTGCAGGCTTGTGATTCTGGTTTCCCTTGCTTATCGCCCATAAAGGCTCATAGGCAATGCTAACCTTTCGCATCCCATTCTCTTTTACGCCTTTAAGGCAGTTTCCAAGCTGGCTTTCAATGATTTCTTTTGCCTTTCCGTTGTTTCTATCTTCCAATCCTTCCCCTACGCACAATATCGGGAAAATCCCGTTATTCAGGGCAGCGTGGACTTTTTGGTTTATGAGGGAATCTTTCTCCCCGAAAGCTCCTCTTCTTTCAGAATGCCCAAGAATAACATACTCGGCTCCGACGTCTTTAAGCATCAATGGAGAAATTTCTCCCGTGTACGCCCCCGAGTCCATAAAATGCATATTCTGAGCCCCCAGCTTTATTCTGCTTCCCTTCAATTCTTCAAAAACCGCATGAAGCGCAGTAAAAGGCGGGCAGATGACAATCTCATTATCGCTTTCATTCTTAAGCAGTTTTTTCAGCTCTTTAGCTGAAAAAACTGCTTCGCTTATGGTCTTGTTCATCTTCCAGTTGGCTGCGATTAGCTTCATCTTAGCATCAAAAAAATCGAAAAAAAATCAATTTTGGGACATGCGAGCGAATCGGGTTCGCTCGCACGCGTTCGACTAAAAAATTGGTTTTTTCAAAGTTCTCTACAATTTGAAATTTTTTTTATTATTTATTGTTTTGCTTTTTATAATGAGCATCAGCCCCAATAAGATTATTGAAGCAGAGATTATAGCCGCCCATTTTGATATGCTTATTCCCAAGTCCATGAAAAGCTGCTCGGGATAAAGCCTTACGATTGTTTCTCTTGCAGGTTCAAAGGTGTATGTTCCTTTCTGGAACAGCATGCTGTGGAATGACTCAAAAGATGACGCGAAATCGGAATTTATAAAAAATAACAATGCTGATGCAAGAATCACGGCAAGCAAGCCGCCGAATAAAAGCACCTTGCCTATGAACCTCATTATATAATGGCTGATTTTGAGCATAAATGCAGAGGCTGCAAGCAAAATAACGAACAATGCCAGCAGAATGTAAAGCAAAACAGTCGAGATATCCGCAATTTTTTTTACATCTAGCAGGTGCTGCTTTTCCCTCTCGTTAAAATCGGGCGGCAGATCATTGCTTGTCCCTTTAAGAAATTCCATAACTCTTTGATGCAGTAAGGCTGCCTCCGGAACGTCTTTCTGCACGCCATACTCTGAAAATTTTTCCTGATAAAATGAACCGCTAAACGCTACAAAACCAGTTGCGAAAAGAAAAATCAGTAATGGCAGGGCAAATATAAGCAAAATCTTTGATATGGTAATTAGCCTCATATTAATTTGCTAAAAAAATCAATTCGCATATCATAAAAATCCGACCACTCTGGACTACGCTCCGCTTCGTCCAGAGTTTGCT
>CAYWNO010000134.1:0-4109 GCA_964459665.1 uncultured Methanosarcinales archaeon | reverse complement strand
ATAGTACAAAATATAGAATCAAGTTGCCATGCAAAAATAACCGTATACTACATTTTCTGATTTTTTCAAACACCTTTATAAACCTGCTGTGATTATCCTAAAACATGCTAAGCATCATAATCCCGGCGTTTAATGAGGAAAAATACCTTCCAAGATTACTGGAGTGCATAAAAAAGCAAACCTACAAGGATTATGAGATTATTGTTGCGGACGCTAATTCTAAAGACAAAACCAGAAGCGTAGCAAAGCAATATGGCTGCAAAGTTGTAAAAGGCGGAATGCCTGCCGCCGGAAGGAATAAGGGGGCGAAGGCTGCAAAGGGCGATATTTTATTGTTTTTGGATGCGGATTCTCTTATTGACGAAAATTTTCTTGAGAATTCGCTGGAAGATTTTAAAAAAATGAAGCTTGATGTTGCAGGCTCCTTGCTTTACCCTGTAAGCGACAAAATAGTTGATAAAATCTTTATGTCGGTGTTTAATATTTGGGCTCGTGCAACACAGCTTTTTTATCCGAATGCGTGCGGGACCGGAATTTTTTGCAGAAGACGGCTTCACGAAAAGGTCAATGGGTTTGACGAAACCATAAAGCTAAGCGAAGACATGGATTATGTCAAAAGATGCGGCAGAATAGGAAAATTTAGGATACTTAAAAATTCCAAAGTCATCTACTCCATGCGCAGATACTTTATCGAAGGCAGGCTCAAAGTCGGCTTTAAGCTTCTGCTGTCAGTATTTTACAGGCTGCTTTTCGGCGAAATAAGAAGCGATGTCTTCAAGTATGACTTAAGGTACAGGAAATAAACAAGTTGAAAAATTCGCCCGAAAAGCGAATTTTTTAAAGTCCTTGCGGAGCGATATGTTTATCCTTTTAAAGTAATTACAAAATAAGGTTCTGGTGCGTAGTCATTTGATTTGAGCTATTTCTGTCTTTTTGTTGCGTTTTGTTTGATTTATAAAGGAAGTTTTATATAGGATTTATTTTCCATAAGGTTTATGCCTGATGAAATCCAAGAAATATTAGACGCTTATGATGTTTTGGTTAAGGGAATAGACCAGTCTGCACTTGCCAATACCAAAGGCAGGGCTTATGGAGGTATTGTTCGGGCTGGTAAAGGTGAACTTGTTGAAAGTATAGCCAAGAGCCTTGTTAGAATAGCATGGGAAAGGTTAGGCAAACCATCACATAGACTAAATTTGGATAGAAAACCCGTAATTCTCAAAATTCAAAAAGAATATTTAGAGAAACTACAAAATGTTGAAGTTAAAAATCATATTAAAAATAGAATTAGCGATTATAGTTATACTTACAAACCTGATGTTTCTGTAACAATAGATGGCAAATATGTAATTGCCATAGAATGTAAAGCATATACAGAAAATGCCATGATAAAAAGGATTCTTGTAGATTCTACCTTGATAAAACATATTCACCCCAATATAATTTCAATATTATTTCAGTTAGAAAGTCAATTGGGTGGTGATTACTCCGAATTAAAAAATGTTACCTATGGTAGTTCATCAACACATACACTTTTATCATACTTTGATATAGATTTATACATTATCACATTGCTCAAAGGTGAAAGAAAAGTAGATAAACCTATTCATAAAAAACAATTTTTTAAACCACTAAAACGAGAAAGCTTAGAAAGGTCTATTAATATTTTAAAAGAAATCCTAAATAAATATTAAAATTTAAGTGTTTTTTGATGTATTACTTCTTTGAGTCTTTGTTCAGCCTTTTTACAATATTCTTGTGATATATCAATACCAATAAATTTCCTATTAAATTGTTTTGCTACTTTTGTAGTTGTTCCAAGTCCATTAAAAGGGTCTAATACAATATCATTTTCAAAACTAAACAATTTTAATGTTTGTTCAACTAATTTTTCTGGAAACATTGCAGGGTGTCCCAACTCCTTCATATTTCTTTCGGGTGCAATACTCCATTTAGCGTAAACCCATTTCTTAAATTCGTCTCCGACTATATCTGCATTTTTTCTGTCTCCTTCATGTTTTAAATTTCCCTTACAAAAAACTTCCAGAAATTCCCATGTATATTTTAAATATGGATTGCTTGGACTTTTCCAGCTTCCCCATGCAGTATATTTGCAGTTATAATTATTTTTTTCCCAAAGTATTTCCCCTTTCCAAATAAGTTTATTTTTCATAAAAAAATCAGAAATTATGTGGTGGATAGGTATATAATCTGAAAATAAGGGCTGAACATTAATTATTATCCTTCCACCATATTTTGTAACTCTTATACATTCTTTAAACACAGCAAATAGTTTTTCTAAATATTTATTCCAATGAACACTATCATTTTCAGAATTGTTATAATCTAATCCAAAATTGTATGGTGGTGATGTGAAAACTAAATCCACACAATTATCTGGCATTTTTTTTAAAAATTCTTCACTATCGGCACAAACTATTTTGTTGACAAAATCTAATGGAATTTGATTATTGTGTTTACTAAAATTATTATCTTGTGCATAATAATATACCTCTCTATTTTTTTCCTTTATTTTTCTATCAGTAACCTTTCTTTCTTTATTGTAATCAATATACACCCTTTTTCTACCTCTCATTCCATAACTTTTTATATCTTCTACTTTGTTGATTAATGAAAAAAGTAGATTACCCTCGCTATTATGCTGTTTTAATAGTTCTCGTAGGTTTTCTTTAAATTTATCCAAATCAATTGAGTTTAAATGAAACTGAATTTTATGGTCGTTTATAATAAAAAAGAAATCATTTTTTGAAAACCTTGTCTCTAATAAATCTATAATTTTCAATTCACTTGTATTAGGATTCCTACCTATATCTTCTTCTATTATTTTGTATTTTTTATTTGCTGGTTTATTGTTATAAGTGTTCATTTGTTCATCCCCAAACTCAATTCCAATAGTTTCATCCATCTGTTCCCAGAATTTACACCTATATTTATATTTGACGCTTCCGCAGGTGTTTTTCCTATGGTTTGATGCACTCTTATGAAGTTATAATAGTTTCGGTGTGCAGAAAACATTAAATCAGCACTCTCTAAATCCTGCAATCCACGCATTGTTTTTATCCTGTCTCTTATTGAGCCATTAAGCCGTTCAATAGGATTATTATTAACATGGTCTCTTATGCTCTTTAGCTGGACATGGTTTGTATTTGGCATCTCTTTTACTAAACTCCTCTTGTAGCTGTGGCAACCATCAGTTATCATAAAAGCTGGTTGCTTCTGTGCTGTTTCTTTAGCATTTATTAAAAGTCTCCTACAATCTCTTATTCTTCTTCTGTCAGTTACTTTCTGGCTCACAATAAATTTAGTGTCTGCATCCATCATATTCCAGAGCCACTTCCATTTGCCATCTGCCTGTATTTTCATTTCGTCTATGTGCCAAATGTTGCTTAATTCTGGTTTTAAAGTTATAACATACTCATTTATTATTTTGCTAAACTTTTGTATCCTTCTTAATATATTGCTGTGGTCTAAACTTAAATTATAGAATTGTTTTAAATGGTCTTGTATTCCTCTTAAAGAAATTCCCTTAAAATATAAATCAAGAATTAAGGTTGTTGTTTTTGAATCTCCTTTAATTCTTTGAAAGTCTTTGTTGTCAATAAAATATTTTCTGCATCCGTTACATCTGAATAATTGTTTTATCTTATCTCTGCATTTCCTCTTTCCGAATTTAACAACATCAGAATTATTGCAGTAGATACAATTTGGAATTTTATAAGTTTGTTCAATTTCCAGACTATCTTCTTTAATCTTCTTCTGAAAAGTTATTGTAAATTTTACAGCGTGAATATGCTTACAATCCATTTTTCTTTTTTCAAAATCTGGACAAGTGCATTTCCACTTTCCATTTTTTGTTATTGTGTATTCTCCATTACCCGATTGAGATGGTAAAGTATATGTTTCTTTTGCTATCTCTTTTGGTGTATCTCCTTTACTGATTATAGCATAACCACGAACTACCCTCATCTGCTCCGAAGCATTTTTATTTTCCATCATTTGTTTTATTTCCATTGTTGTTCACCTAAATTAGTTATATTATTTCTTTAATTGTATAATAGATAGTATAACTAATATATAAACCTTTCGTT
>CAYWNO010000133.1:0-4146 GCA_964459665.1 uncultured Methanosarcinales archaeon | reverse complement strand
AGTGCAGAAATCTTGGCTAATTATTAAAGTGTAAACTAATAATCAAATTGAACAGAAAAAAATTAGTTCCAAAATCTTTATAAAGACGGGGTTTTTAAGTATCTTAAAAATGAGGGGGGTATTAGGTAAAAAACGCTTTGGCTTAAATGAAGCCCTGATTAAAGACCTAAACAGGTCATCAAAAAATTTCAGCAATAAAATCTATTCCAGAATCGAAAGCATAGACGGGATGCTGTTAAGGCGCGACATCTCTGTAGAAAAGAAAAAAAAGATTTTGATTGGGATGCTGCATGATTATGCTGTCGCGGCATTTTCGATAGATAAAAAAAAATTCAATAAAAGCTCGCTTGATTCGCTAAGAGAAAGGCTGCATGACATAAGAAAATTAATAGGCAAGCTAAGAAGCATAAATTATTATCTTGAAACCGCATTTTTGGAAGACATCAGGCTTTCAAAAATCAATACCGGGAAAAACCCAAAATTAAGGCGCGAGGGCATAGTTGCAATAGATGAGTTGGAGGCTTTGGAATACAGCGCTTACAAGCTGATAGAAAATGCAGTTATGCTTGACAAGACAGCCCTCAAAGAGTACAAGCTTAGGGAAATAAGCGCGGCAAGGAAAGAAAAGGGAGAAGCTGAAAATCTAGAGATGATTTTAAGGAAGGAGTCTTCCATCATGGAGCATCTTGAGGCTAAGCTTCCGCCCAGAAAAGCAGTCAGCGCCGCCCTGATAAAAGAGCCAATATTCACTCATTGGGCTGCAAGGGTGTTTGCCCTTCTGTCATATCTGGAAGATTTATATTCAAAAGAAGCGAAAATTTTTAGTAAGCTCAAAAATAACAATGCTGCAAGAAGGAATATAGCCAAAAAAATAATGCAGATTATAAAAGAGAAATCAAAATTGCTAAGGATTATGGAGGAAAAAAGCATTTCGATGAAAAAGCTAAGGATCGGCAATGATTTCAGAAAAGAGCTGCGCAATTTTGCAACGGTCATAAACTTATGAAAATGGAAAACAAGAGCGAGAACATAAATGCGGAAAAATCCGAAAAATCAAAGGAAGAGGCCGCCATAGTGCTGGATTTCTTGCCAAACGGCTACTCCTATGACGAAAGGCCCATGTACATGAAGACGCCGATAGCCCAGGCTTTAGGCAAGGAGCGCTTTGTCCTCTTGGAATTGGTTCCAAAGAAAGGCGTTCACCTCCAGCCTTTTGAGGCAGTCTATATCGGGAGCGGCAAGAGAGACAAGATACACCACATCATAGGCAAGATTTCAATCGGAAAATTAACGGCCACTGCCAAGTCGGAATTGGAGTTTGTTGTAAAAGAAATAGTAAACAAGAACGAGAAAAGGTTTGTAGATTTTTTTAACAGGGCGCAGCCTTTGAGCACGAGAATGCACCAGCTCGAGCTTTTGCCGGGCCTTGGCAAGAAGCACATGTGGCAGGTAATAGAAGTAAGAGAAGAAAAGCCCTTCGAAAGCTTTGCTGATTTAAGAAGCAGGCTAAAGCTCATACCCGACCCTGAAAAGATCATCATAAGAAGGGTCCTTCAGGAAATTGAAGGCGCGCAGAAGCACAATCTTTTCGTGGATGCTTGAAGAATAATTTAAATTACCCAAAGTCATCTGTTTTGTATTTCAATAACGTCCCTGTGCTTTAGAAGGTGCTCTTTTCCGACGGGCCTTTTGCTCTTGACGTCAATTGCCTTTATGAAATGGCTGCCTATATCAGTATGCAGCTTAAATGCGAAGTCCAATGCAGTTGAATTCGGCGGCATTAAAAAGCAATCAGGAATTACATTTCCGTGCTGGTCAGCAAGCTTGTTTACGCCGCCCGGAAATATCGCGATGTATTTTAGAAGCTCGAAAACGGCAGTGTCAATGGTCTTTTGGATTCCCGTTGAGCCGTGCTTTTCAAGCACTTGTGTTCTTATGAAATTCAATGCGTTTTTTTGCTTGTCAGTAAGCTTTTCTTCATTAAGCACATCAAAGCTGCCGTCTCCGGGAATATACTTTATCAATTCGTGCTTTGCGGCTTCCCTTAATGCCAGCTCGCATTCCGCGCTGCACGGCACAATCGAATAATCGGAAAATTCAGCCTTAAGCCTTTGAAAATTTTCATAAGCGCCTTTGATGTCTATCTTGTTGCACGCTACGAGCATGGGCTTTGTAGCCTTTCTTAGCTCTTTTGCGATTTTCAGGAGGACGCTTCTGTCCCATTTCATTATATCCTGCCCCAAATCCAGCTTCTGGATTACTTTTTCTATGAGTTTTTCAGTAACCCTCAAGGAGCTAAGCTGCTTTGCGACTGCCTTGTTAAGCTCTGGCCTTTCCTGATTTACAGTTCTTGCAAACCTCTCCCAGCCTTTTTCTATGAGCCTTAGGTACCACATGTCAAGCTCATGATCGAGAAACCTCACGTCATTCAAAGGGTCGTAGCTTAATGCGGGAACGGGCTCGCCTTTTTCATTTGTAGAGCCTGAAATGTCTATTATGTGTATAAGCACATCGGCCTGATTCAGGTCGTCTAGAAACTGGTTGCCCATTCCCTTTCCTTCATGGGCGCCCGGAACAAGTCCTGCAACGTCTAGCAGCTCAACCGGGACAAATCTTTTTCCGTCAATGCAGTACCCGAATCTTGGGTTGCATTTCACGTTAAACTCGGCATCCACGCAGTCAACCCTTGCATATCCCGTGCCGTGGTTTGGCTTTATCGTGGTAAAAGGATAATTCGCTATATCTACATTTGCAAGAGTGGAGGCTTTGAAGAAGGTTGATTTCCCGGCTGATGGCTTTCCTACTAGTCCGATTAACATGGGCTTGTTAATTCTAGCCTATTAAAAAAGATTGTGAAAATTTTATGTTGAAAAATTTGCTTTCAAAGCAAATTTTTCAATGTTCCTTCAAATCAGGCTAACCAGGATTATGGGAATGAAAAGGCACGCCATTGAATTGCTCCTGCTTACGTTTACTATGTTGGGTATCAAGCCTATTGACGTCGCTATTATCAAAATCAGAAAGCCTAAAATTCCGGAAAAGTATAAGACCATTGCCGCTACAAAAGTAATGATTGATATGCTTAATGCCGAATAGTTCAGCCTGTTCATTATTCCGGAGAACAGCTTGCTCACGTATAATGTAATCATGGCTGCAATCCCTCCTGCAGCCAATGCAACGGCTAAAAACAGCATCAGCGTATCAAGGCTTATTACCTCCAATAATTGCTGCACGACGATGATAGAGCCGTTTCTTGCCTTTCCAATTGTAAAAAGCGTGATTAATGAAAGAATCATTGAAACAGTGTTTATTCCTCCGACTAAAATAAGGTAGCTGAAAGTGTCTATTTTTCCTGCGATCTGCCCAGCAAGGACGGCCGCCTGCGCAGGCCCAAGGCCCGGAAATACCGAAACCAAAGAGCCTGAAAAAATCCCGGAGGCTATTGCCTTGATTGTATTTTTTGTTTTTAACTTTATCATTCCGGTTGTCCTTTGAATCGGAAGGATAACTTTCTGTGTAAGGCTCAGCAGAAGAACGCTTACGCCGAACAATCCTGAAAGCATTGGCAGCAAAGGGTCTTTAAGGTTTGGAAGGTTAAAGACTATCAATCCTAAGATTCCAGACAACGATGCGACAACAAATGCCCAGAATCTCTTGTTCATGTCCTCTTCTCTTAAAATCATGAAAACAACGATGCCGAGCAAAATCCACGCAACATAACTTTTAAGGAAAGAAAAGACAAACGGGACTGCAATAACGAGCAGCGGCGAGAGCATGATTGTTATGATAAGGCACAGCAGGCTGCCTATCACGGTTAATTTCACAGCTTCATGGCCCATCCCTTCGAGCAATAACCTGTGGGCTGGAAGCACGGCCAATGCAGTATCCTCGGCGGGCGCCCCCAGATAAGTTGCGCTTATAAAATCCGTGAACGTGTGGGTTATTGACATCGCGATTATAAACGATGCGACTGCAATGATGTTTGTGTACCCCAGCAATACAGGAGAAATGCTAAATAGGATTAATGCCACAAGGTTTATGTGAAGGCCCGGGGTTATGCCCGTTATTACGCCGGCGGACGCACCGAGCAAAATAGCAATAATAAGCCCTAAAAACATGGTTTCCAGCCCATTTTAGCCGTTTCTT
>CAYWNO010000132.1:0-4212 GCA_964459665.1 uncultured Methanosarcinales archaeon | reverse complement strand
TGCTTTTTTTCAATGCCCTCAGCAAATTCCCAACATAGGAAATTGTTTAGCTCAATTAACTTTTTAACAATGGGGTTTTTGGTATTAATCTTATAGAGGGTATTTCCGCTTATTGTTCTGGTTGAAACAACAATCTTGTCCTGCTCTAATTTTGGCCACAGCTTCTTCAAAGTCTGGAAATTTACATCTGCATTTTTGGCTATTTCAGTTATTGGGTAGTCAAAGTCTCGAGAGTAAATAAGAAAGTTAAGTATTTTAATTAATGGATAATTCCCAAATGTTTGTATAAAAATTGATTGTTCTTCCATACTTAATGTTAAATAGTAGTACTATTTATATATTTTTTGGTGTTAATAGCTACATTTTTTGTAATCCAAAGTTTTTTATATTTTATGTCTTTTTTGGTTTTTCTTATGGAAAAAGAGCAGATGAAAGGTTTTATCATTAAGAAATTATTCCACCATGGCTATATTGGTGGCAGACATACTGATATTGAAAACTTAAAGAAGGGTTTACCTAGTCATGTAAGGGGAGATGTCAAAGAAGTTACAAAGGAGTTGATTAATGAGGAGATTCTTACTCCAAAACCAACATCGTATGGACTGCACATCTCTTTAAACATCAGGGCAAAAGAGAAATTCCAAAAATATCTTCAATGAGTTAAGGCAATACTTTTATGAGATACACGCGCCAGCAAATACTAAAGGAAATCGGAAAAAGCGGACAGGAAAGGCTGGAAAAAAGCTCTGCTGCGATAGTCGGGTTAGGCGCATTAGGAAGCGTCTCTTCTGAGCTTCTGGCGAGAGCCGGAATAGGGAAGATTCTACTGATTGACAGGGACGTTGTCGAATTATCAAATCTCCAAAGGCAGGGCATCTTTGAAGAAAGCGACATAGGAAAGCCAAAGGCATCTGCCGCATGGCAGCACCTAAAAAGAATCAACTCGGAAATAACAATCGAGTTTTTCATCGAAGACTTAACCTGCGAGAATATAAGCAAAATTTTTTCCAAAAGAAAAAATTTTGATGTTATATTAGATTGCACGGATAATCTGGAAACAAGATTTTTGCTCAATGATTTCTGCGTCAAGAACAAGGTTCCGTTCATATATTCTGCGGCAGTGGGGACAAGAGGATACGTTTTCAATGTAATGCCGGGTTCTTCTGCCTGCTTGAGGTGTTTTTTAAAGGAGCCTGCGCAGTTGGAAACTTGTGAAAACACTGGAGTGCTAAATTCCATCACGCATCTTGTTTCTTCTGTTCAGGCAAATGAGGCGTTTAAAATAATATTGGGCAGGAATTATGAAAAAAGCTTATTGTTTTTTGACATATGGAAAAATGAATTTTCAAAAATAAATGCAAACAAAAACAGGAACTGCATTTGCTGCGCCAAAAATAATTTCAAATACCTTGACGGCAAACAATCCGCAGGAATCGCGAAATTGTGCGGAAACAATATGTACCAGATAAAGGCAAAGCCAATGGGCAAAAAGCAATTCAACATTTTAAAAAATAAATTAAAAAAAATCGGCAAAGTGATTGATTTTTCTTACTGCATAAATTTTGACGGCAAAATCACGGTTTTTGAAGACGGAAGGGCATTGCTCAAGGCAAAGGACGAGAAAGAAGCGAAATCTGTATACTCAAAATTTGCGGGAAATTAAGGTTTATATAATTTTACGGAAAAATTGATTTTTAGAGTTTTCTATTCAAACTTTCAAAGTTCCCCCTGATCAACAGGAATGTGGATTAATTCCATCCCAATCCTTTTTGCAACATCAAATATTTTCTCGTCCCTGTAGAACTCGCCGTAATAGATTTTCTTTATGCCCGCGTTTGCGAGCATCTTAAAGCAGCTCCAACACGGGCTTGCCGTTATGTAAACCTCGCCATTGTCTATCATAACGCCGTTTTTTGCAGCCTGAAGGATGGCGTTCGTTTCGGCATGGATGGTTGCAACGCAATGGTTGTTTTCCATCAGGTGCCCCACTTCATCGCAGTGCGGCATTCCCCTTATGCTTCCGTTGTAGCCTGTTGAAAGTATCGTCTTGTCCCTCACAATGACGGCGCCTACGTGCTTTCTCTCGCAGGTGCTTCTTGTGGCGGATTCCTTTGCTATGTTCATGAAATATTGTTCCCAGCTTACTCTTGTCATTTTGTTTAAAAAAGTTGAAAAATTAACTCAAAAGTGAATTTTTCAAAGTTCTCAATAAATTTCGCCGCAATGCGGCGGCGAGTATCTGTTGCCGAAGGCATATTAAAAATTTTTATTTTGAATATTGGATTTATCCTGCTTTTTTCTTAACTTAACAAGCAAATAATCAATTCTTTCATGCAGATCTTCTAGCGTGCCGGCGTTTATGACAACGGCATTTGCCAGTTTCAATGCCACATCAACCTGCTGGTTCGCATCGCTTTTTAAATTTTCCCTTTGCTCGTGCTGCTTAAGCTCTTCTAGGGTTTTAGCATCGCCTATCCTGTTTCTTCTTAGCATTCTTTCGAGCCTTAATTCAATCGGCGCTTCTATTCCTACAAGAATAAAATCTTTGTTTTTTTTAAGTTCCTTAACTTCATGGGGGCTTCGTATGCTGTCTATTACAAAAAAAAATTCCCCGAAGGATTTTTTTTTTGTATTTTCTATTTTCTCATTGGTTTTTTGCGCAAGACAGCCGGGGCCAAATTTCTGCCTCAGATCGTTTCCAAGATTAATCATGTTGTCACGGGAATGCTCTAATCCTCTTTTTGTTGCTTCATCCCTGATCATATCAGAAAGCGAATAATATACAAAACCTTTTTTTTGCAGATATTTTGCAATCTCCCCCTTGCCGGCGGCATTTTTGCCCGTAAGACCAATTATCATAAATATAGGATACAATGGTTATACATTAAAAAATTTTCTTCTTTTATTAACATAGTTTGGATGATTGCTATGGATCCCAACCAGCACCTCATCCTGATTTGGAAGCAGTATTCCTATATCAATCATCGCTGTTTGGGCTATGCTACGAGTTTGAGAAACTGCATCTGTCAATCTATAAACATCCATTTGTGCGCTATCTCCCCAAAATTTTAATATTTTGACTGAAACGGGCTCTCGACGGTGATACGGGTGGCGATTATTTATAAAGCCTCGACGACATGTAGCTTAATACATACATAAATAGGCAAAATTTTTATTTACATAAAAATTTTGCTATATTAAATTAAAAAATGAATACAAAAAAGATAAGCGTAGGCGGACAGGCGGTAATTGAAGGGGTGATGATACGCGGGCCTTCGCATTACAGCGTTGCCGTCAGAAAAAATAAGCGCATAATAACCCGGAAAGGAACAATCAAGGGCAAAAAATATCCTTTTTTGAAATGGCCGGTTTTTCGCGGCTTTGTAAATCTTGCCGAGATGGCATCAATCGGCATAAAATCCCTTATGTGGTCCGCAGAGCAGGCATCGGGCGAGAAGGAAATCCACGGAAAAAACGGCCCCGGAAAAACCGGGATTTGGCTCACGATACTTGTTTCAGTCGGGCTTGTGGTGCTTTTTTTCATAGCGCTGCCTTATTTTCTGACGGGCATAATCGGCTTTTCCGAAGAGAATAGCCCTGTTTCTTTCAACATAATCGACGGAGTTATAAGGATCCTTATTTTCCTTGCGTATATTTTTGCAATATCATTCATGAAAGATGTAAGGGTTCTTTTTCAATACCACGGCGCAGAGCACAAGGCAATACATTGCTATGAAAAAGGCGAAAAGCTCAGTTTGGAGAACGTCAAAAAATACACAACACTGCATCCAAGATGCGGAACATCATTTCTGCTGATAGTGTTTATCATAAGCATCATCATTTTTTCCTTTATCCCATTGGCCCTTGGATTTTATTATCCGGGATTTTCGCATTTGGGCATGGCTCTTCGAAAAGGAGTCCTGTTTCCCGTAAGAATAGCGCTTATACCATTGGTCGCCGGAATCTCTTATGAAGTTCTCAAAGCCAGCGACAGGCGCCAAAAGAGCATTTTGTTCAGGATAATCTCAATGCCCGGCCTTGCGCTCCAGAAAATCACGACAAAAGAGCCGACTAACGGGCAGGTTGAAGTCGCAATCACATCATTAAAAGAATTGCTAAAATCAGAAAAAAAAATCCTAAAAGAAAATTCAGCGCGAAGAAATCATAAAAATCCGACCACTCTGGACTACGCTCCGCTTCGTCCAGAGTTTG
>CAYWNO010000131.1:0-4212 GCA_964459665.1 uncultured Methanosarcinales archaeon | reverse complement strand
AAACCTTCTTCGTGAAACCATTTTGACACCTCACTCATTTTTTGTATGTTTGGTGCTCCTTAACTATTTGTCTACTTTCAGGGGTTCACTCCAGTTTTTGATAATTTCATTGCCTGTGGCATTTGCAGAAGAATTAAGCAGGACTTATAGCAAATCTCCTCAATTTTGGAACTTTTTCTTTTGAGTTTATAGTCGGTGAATGTTATTAATTCTTGCTGTAAAAGTTCTATTATTTTTGAGAGATGCTATTATGATGGAAATGGTAATTGTTTTGGTAATTGTTTTTTTCAAAATTCCCTACTCTATCCCTGTTTCGCTTTTTAACTTTTTAAGGACTGCCTTGCTTGCATCGAGAATGCTGACGTATTTTTCTCCTTCGGGTATGTACTTTTGGAACTTGTTGATTCGCTCGCCTATCTTGCCTACAAGGCTTAACTGGTCTTCTGTAAGGCTGCCGCCGATGGACAGGATGCTGTAAAGCTTCTTAAGCTGGGAATAATCTTCATATGGCCGAAGGAAAGCGGGATACCTTACGCCTCTAAGGGAAGCAGCCCTTCCTTTTCTTGCAGCCCTTTCTAGAGCCTGCTCTCCAGTCATCTCAAAAAGCCTTGAAATATCAACAACGCGCTGCTCCGGGGCAATCTCTTCAGCGAGCTTGTCGGTCTTTATTTCCTTGATTGATTCTTTTATCAATGATTCTATCTCGTCAACTTCTTTCTTGCGCTCATCCTCCATCAGCTTAAGTTTTTTTATCCTTTCCTGAGGGGGTATTTTAGTAAGCTCTTTCTTATCTATCATTTTCTGCCGTTTAATTAAAGCGGCTCGTAAGCGACTTCTATTTTTATTCGATCCGGGTCCTCAAAGTAAACCGCATAGTAGCCTTTAGCATATTCGGGATACATTTTTGATCCGCCATAAAGGGGCCGGATATTTCTAGGCACAAGAAAGCCAGAAACAAACTTATCAACTAGTTTGCGAGACGCCACTCTAAATGCCACGTGATTTAATCCAGTGCGCTTTCGATGAAAACCTTTTTTCTTATAATCATTCCCCGTCACATTTATGCAAAAATAACTCCTTCCATCGCTTGCATCAAAATGCCTGCCATCTTCGGTAACTTTAAAGCCAAGATAGTAAAAAATATCTTTCCAAAAGCGAAATGATTTCTTCGAGTTTGAGAGATTAATCCCAATATGCCCAATATCTGATTTCATATTATTGCATTCTAAATTGTAGCTGTTTGGTATCAAAAGATTATTGATTGTTCAGGCGCACTTACAAAGCTTTTGATTAGTTTTTAGTTAATGTTTTTTATTGATGGATTTTGCCAATGTTCAATTGTTATTGATTGTTTTTTTGGTATAGAGAGTTTTGAATAACCCTATCCCATTTATAAATAAAATGTATTTACTTTATAAATACAAGGGGGTTATTCAAAGTCCTCTATATTAAGATAGATTGTTATTTTTATTCGAGCGGCACTGCGCTCCATAATGTCCAGTCGTTTGATGGGGCATACCCTCCGAAAACGTAATAAGGCGGCTTGTTTTGGCCGAAGAAGGAATACTGCACATCTGCCCAAGTCTGCGGAACCCCCCTTCCGCTGAATCCCATTCCGTAGACGGGGCTTCCGAAAAATCTCCAGGTCTTCATCAGCCCGTGAAAGTCGCTAAGGTCAGTTGATGCATCTGCTCCGGGCTCGACTGTTACTGCTTTTTGATAGCCGTGCTTTTTAAGGATGGACATTATTTCCTTTATCGGGCTGTTGCCCTGCCCCGGGCCAAGATGGTCGTCATGGTATCCGTAGTTATCTGCAAGGTGCACGTTTCCCACCATTTTTTCTTTTGCAATGCTTTCAACCTGCGAAAGCACCCATTGCTTGAATCCGTCTTCATTCTGCTCTTTTGTCTTTCTTGGGTCGTCCTGCCAGTATTTTCTCCATAGGTTTATGTGCCCCGTATCAATCGTTGCCTTTATGTGCCTTTCGGCCAGCTTTTCGGCCTCTTCCCTGCTTACGCCCATATAATATGGATTCGGCTGCTTAAGGCCTTCCCTTAATTTTTTTTCGTCAATCTCTTCTGGAGACATGCTCGCGCCGTACTCAATCTCGGGTTGCGTTAGAAGCTCAACCATTTTTTCCCTTGACTTACTTATTATCCACTTCAGCTCCTCGAGATGCCCGCCAAACCTCTCAGGAAAGATATGCTCGACGGCTACGGTTACCGGATTGTCAGGGTCCCTTGTTCTTCTTAGTGCATGAACGCCCGCTTCCGCATAAAGCCTTGCAGCGTGCTTTTCGAACCTTTTGATTGGAGTTATGATATGCTCTTTTGTTTCGGCAGTATCTTTTGCCTGCTGGAGCTGCCCCGAAGCTGCGGTGCGTGCGTACTCAAGCCGCCTTCTGTTGTCTTCTATTGTCTTTTTTATCAGTTCCAACGGGTGCTTCATTTCAGGAGAGGCAAACCCCCCTGTCATTCCAACGAGCTCCCTATCTTCCCTTAAAATTTTCCACTGATCTTCTGGAGGTATTGACTTGTCAAGCTTCTCATAATACTCCTTTGCTTTTTCAAGCTCTTTTAACGCTCTTATTTGCTTTTCCGTGTCCAAGCCATAATAAACCGACCAGCCTCTTGCTACTCCCTCATTGGCGTCGAGCGTTGCACGAACGTACGCCTCTTCGGGATACATCTTTTCATAATAGTTGGGCTTTCTTCCAAGTTCTTTTTCCTTGTACTTGTTGAATTCTTCAGCTTCCTTCCTGAATTCCTCGTATGACTTTAGCCTTATCTTGAATTCCTTTTTTGCCTCGTTAAATTCCGGAACCCTGCCCCTTTCCGGATTGTAAGGGTCAATAATCTTCCTGTTTTCGTAGTCTATATAGTCTCCTTTTTGTATTAGTATCCTATTACCGTCCTGGTCAATGCCCATGCGCTCTTCTTTTGAGCGAAGCCATTCGGGATGCGCAACCAGCCTGTTCTTTTGCACCGTCTCTATTTTGGCGTGCGTTCGGTCATCAAGCAATTCGAAATGCGCGTCAACTTCCTGCGTATGCGCCTGCCTAAAAAGAAGCCTTCCTGTCGAATCGCGCGCAAGGTTCAGCCTGCCTGTTTCATCGTCGAGGTACATGTCCGTCATGGGTCTTTCAAACTCGCCCGAGTGTATGACAACAGAGCCGCCTCCGAGGTCAGCCTGAAAGTCAATTGCCCTTTTAAGCTCAAACATGTCCTGGGTTGCGTTATAAATTGAAAAATTGCCTCTTTCGTCCCTGCCCATCATCCCCATAAGCTGAAAAGAGGCGTGGGTTGTGAACTTGACTTCATTTGCCAGCGAAAGCTCCCTTATTGCCTGCCTCTGGTCTTCGCCGAGCATTTCGGGAGTTTGCGCGTTCCGATTCCCCATCCTATATCCGGGAAACTGGATTTCTATGTTGCCTGCGCCCATCCTTATCTTGGAATATATTCCAGCAACGTTTGCCGCAGATATTCCCATAGGAACGCTCATTCCTATGTCTTTTATTCCCAATTCCGCGCCATAAGAAGGCTTTTCCCCATAAGACTGTGGGTCCATTGCATTAAAGTAGTCCACGACAGGCTGATGAGAATAATAACCAGAGCCGAATTTCATGTTTGCACTTTTTTTTGTAAAAAAATTTAATCTTTTTGGTATTAAATTTTTTTATGGATAAGGTTATATAAATAATTAACTAAAAAATGTATGTATTAAGCTCTAGAGGATAGCACGTAATTCCTTGTAAGGGTTCAAACCTTGCAGTTTCCAAGTCCCAAAGAGGCTCATCATGATTTGGGTTGAACTCTTGCCTTGCTCTGAGCGGAGACACCCAATTATTTTTTCCAGAATCACAAACTTTCTTATTCCTCTTTCAGCACGGTTATTGGTTGGTTCAATTTCAGGATGCAGCACACAAGTAAACCAATTCTACTCTATAAGTTTGCCATCCATCACAACCAATTATTCCTTTGAAGCAATTTCCAAGAACTTTCTCGACAATTTCTCCTCCTCTTTGCGGGAAGAACACAAAAAAAGCAAGTGAAGTGGTAAAGAAACCCCACAACCATTCAGATTTACCGTTTTGGTTTGAGCCAGTTTCATCGGCGTTGACAGCCTGTGATTTCTTTAGCTTCTCATTTAACTCATCATATTTAGGAGAAAGCTTATTTGCAACTCGGTTGCAGATGTCTAACGCAGTGGGCG
>CAYWNO010000130.1:0-4213 GCA_964459665.1 uncultured Methanosarcinales archaeon | reverse complement strand
GCGGATTTCGCTTCGCTCAATCCGCGAGGGTTCAGCAGGTCACGCCGCCCCTAAAAATATATAAAGGAGGAACCTATATTAAAATGTAACGGAACACAATAGGGTTGGATGAGAAGGAAATTTCCTTCTTGTTCAACCTAAAGAATTCTCATGGATGCGTCAAGCTGCGCTTCCCGACGCTTATTAATCCTCTCAAGAATCTCGTCTCTAACTTGAGCATTCATCTTCCTTCTCATGCTGTTCAGCTGCCTGTTCAAGTCTCCAAAATGCTGCTGCCTAAGGCTTGGAATTTTCATTTTTGCCACCTCCAAAATTTTACCAGAAAGCTTATTTCTCCTCAAGCAATTCTTTGTCCAATTCCAGATTTAACTTGAACAAGTTCCTTACAGTTTCCTTGTACAAATCATTCCAGTTGCCTTCTCTTGCATCTTTTAGCAGCAAAATTGCCCCATTCCTTGCCTCGCACAAAGATATGCTCCTTTGCTTTTCTTTCTTTATCTTGTCCCAGTCTGCCATTCTAAAAAATTAAAAAACCTCTTCCAAAATCTCCTCTTCCATTTCGGAAGAAGCCCCGTTAATGAAGTTCTCTGCCTGCATCAGCAATTCCCTTACTGCCGGCAAATCATCTGGCCTCAAAGAGTTTGTTGACTTGAACTCCCCACTCCTGTCTTTGTAGCCCCTCGATATGCTCGCAGTATAGAACTCCGTATCTTGGCCATATCTGCTTGTCCCCTTATTCTTCCAGACTGCCACGCTTAGCAATCTATCTGTAAATCTCTTCACTGGCTTATTCGCCGCTTTTCCGTTTTCCATGTTTAAAACCTCCTAAAGATTTTTTCTCAATTAAAGAAAAAATCTTGAAGAATATATCAGTTCGTGTTAAATCTGTTTTTCAGTTAAGAAGTTTTTGATTCATTATGTTTTTTGAATCATTTTCGTTCTGACTTATCTTCAGGGTTTAAAATCAAAAAGCCCTCTGATTTCGCCGCTTTCAATAACAGCTCATCAGAGCAAATGAATTGCTCAATCAGGCTCTTATTGCTCAAGGCCGCATAGAGATGGATTGCATCATTGATTGAAAGATGATGCTTGATTATCAAGTCTAAACAGTTTGTGATAGTTGATGTAGAAACTGGCTCAAGAATCAACATGCCATTATTTGACAATTCTTGGATGTCCATTATAAATTTCTTAATAATGCGATTTGATTCCTCAGGTGAAATAAACTTATACCTTACCCATTTATCAAAAACCGAGACACACTCGCCGACTAAAAGAAAGGATGAGATAAGCGTAGCATTTCCTTCTTTTGCATTATCTATCAGCCTGATAACCCTCTCCGCTCCCTTCTCATCCGCCTCAAATCTGTAGTATTTGACAAAAGACGAGGTATCCAGATAATTCATTCTTCATCCCTTATTTCTCTCACGGTTTGGGAAAGTGTTTTTTTAGTTTTTTTGGCTGCTTTACTGAAAATTCTCCTAACGTCATTTATGTTAGGTGCAGTATCTATTCTGTACCTGTAGGCAAGCTGCCTGATAGCATCCCTAACTACCTCTGATTGGCTCTTATACATTCCACTCTTAATAAGTTTTTGTGTCATGTCCTTTATTCCTTCTGTCACGTCAGCTGTTAAAGTTACCATTTTAAATCACCTAATTGCTAACTAATAGCAGGCTGTTATATAAACATTTCGTTTTTTAAAGAGCTAGCATTGCATCATCGAATAAATAGAATCAAAAGCTTTAAGCTTGTTTTTCTGCTCCTGCTTTTTTCTCTTTTCATATACTATTCCCTTGTATTTCCAATAATGAGTTTCCTCAAAACTAATCTCGTTAATGTTCAAATGAATCAGAGGGTATCCTCTTTCGCAAACGTCATGCACAAGCTCAATGATAGGATTTGCGGCCAGCCTTTTGAGCAGCTCTTCCTTGCTTTTGATTTGCTCAATAGGCTTGAAAACTTCCTCGTCAAATTGCTTGTTTAGAACTTTGATTATTCCATTTATTCCATATAATAAATGCAGGGCTTCCACGTACCTGAAGCTGCATTTTGGCTGATAGCTGTTATTATGCTCCTTGTTTTCAATCCCCATGGCCCCATGAGTGTAAAATATCCTGTATTTGTAGTGGCGCAAATCGCTTTTGTAAGATTCCTTATCAGAAGTTTCATCATACTCCCAAACCAGGATATAAGCCTCTGTCTTAAAGTAAGCAGTTATGATTTCATTGCATTTAGGGCATACGTAGCACGATATCAAGTCCTTTCTGTGTATTGGCTTAGGCGTTTCAGACTCAGAGTATTCGTTTTGAAACACTATCTGCTTTGCTTCCCTGTCAATTATTATCATCTTTGCCCCACAGCCCTTCTGCTGTCAGCATCTTAATTATGAAGTCTTTCCAATGCACCCATTCGTGCTTTTCCACGTCTTCTTTTCTTTCAAGGACTTCCTCTATTGCGCCTTTCTTTGACATGCAGTGCTGCCAAAGGTATTGGTCAATTGTGCCTTCATTTCTGACAAGATAAACAACCGGAAAGCCTTTTGTTTGCGGCCTTAATATCCTGCAGTAAGCCTGCTCGATTATGCTGAATTTCCATGCAGGCTCGCATATAATCGCTGCATTGGCTTCTGGAATGTTTAAGCCGGTGTCTGTCACGTTAATTGAGGCAAGAAGGACGTTTAGGCTTGCGTTCCTGAACAATCCAAGCCTCTTGTTTCTGCTGTCAATGTCAACCTTTCCTGTGAATATCTCACTGTCAATATTCTTTTCCTTAAGCCATCCCTTGAGAAGATCGCAGAAATCAGGCCTATTGGTAAACACTACTATTTTTTCCCCAAGCTGATGATGCTTGTCAATCAATTTGAGTATTTCTTTTTGAGATGAAGTTATGCCACCATTGTATATGAAATCCTCGCTTGGATTGACTTTAGGGTGCTGCGGAATTGTTGCGCAGAATTGAAGATTCTGAAGCTGGGCCAAAACTATTGACTGGCTAACCTTATGGCTTTCGTCCTCTTCCGGATGCATGAATCTTTTGAATATAGTAGCAAACTCCTCCAAATGCGCCTTATAATGGATTAGCTGCTCTATCTGCGGCTTGCAGATAACTTCCTGAATTATGGGCTGGGGAATTGAGATGCATTCCTGCACCTTTGGCTCTATCTTTACTCTTCTTAGCCATTTTGATTCCATAAGCTCTATGAATTTTGGAATGTCTTTTATGTCAGCCATCTGCTGTGCCGTTCTTCCTTTTGCAAGCGTATCCTCGAATTCAGGCGTAACCCATTCGACTGTCACGAATTGCTCCCTAAATGCTCTTGTATTATAAGGGAAAAACGGGCTGCCCGAGTGCCAGCCTATGTCCAGAAGACTGTAAAGATTCTTGACGGTATTTCCTATTGGGGTTCCTGTCATAAGATAAGCATATTTGGGCTTCATCCTTGCAACTGCCTTCGTTTGCTCTGCCGTCTTATTGGAGCAATAATGGGCCTCGTCAACCACCATGACTTTGAATCTTCTTTTCAGGATATGCGAGAATGTAGCTGTCTTGTCAATTTCCTTGCCTGTGCGCTTGTCAACTTTTATGTTGATTTTCTTTCCCTTAACTCTGGATTTTAGCTTATTATAAGATACGAGGTTGAACTTTCTCAATCTACGCAAGTCAGCCTCGCTGTCTATTATTCTATATTCAATGCCAAAATTCCTAAACTCGGCTTCCCAAGTCTCAATCAGGTGGGATGGCACGACAAAAAGATTCCTTTTGCATGATTTTAAGATAGCCAAAGCGATTCCAAGCTTGGTTTTTCCAAGTCCCTGCTGAAGCGCAATTATTGCGCTTTTCTTCATTGATAGCCTTATGACATCGTCTTTTTGGTAATCATACAAAATTTTTAGGTGTGGATATTTTTCACAATAATTTTTCAATTCTTTATTTTTTTGAGTGTATAATCTTGCAAATTTGGCTCTGATTCCATTGCCTGCATTGGCTTCTGTCCATTTGGCATCTTCTGTGGGCTTTATCCATTGCTCAATTGAAGCTGATTCTATTGCATAATGCCTTTTTTTCTTTTTAATCCAATTAAGAAGCTGCGGGTCAATATCGTATGCAATGTCATACTTTCTTAACAGGTCTATGAATGGCAATTGCTCAAATTTAAGGTATTGTCTTAATTAAGATACTTTAATATAGGAGTTCTTTTATATGGTTGTAT
>CAYWNO010000129.1:0-4258 GCA_964459665.1 uncultured Methanosarcinales archaeon | reverse complement strand
TAGATAATCCTGATATTTGCAGAAATAGGGGTGCAATAATTTCCGTATACTACACAACTCATGAGCCAGACAAAACTTTATAAACCGATATTAAATCCTAGCCGGTGAAATGGCGGAAAAACACTTATTATGCAATTCGTGCCACAGGAGGATAACTAATGCAGCCGGCTCCACTAGGTTCATGTGCCCTAAATGCGCAAAATCAGAGATAGTAAGGTGCTACCATTGCAGGGAAACAGCCTCGAAATATAAATGCGGCTCTTGCGATTTTGAAGGCCCGAATTAATATGGCAAGAGTAGTTGTAACACTAAGGATTATGCCGCAAAACCCGGGCACGAACTTATCCAATATAGAAGCTGAGGCGAAAAAGAATATTGTCAGATTCTGCAATTCACAGGAATTCAAGACGAGCATAGAGCCGATAGCATTTGGCCTCAAAGCGCTGGACATAATTTTCGTCATGGACGAGGACAAGGGCAGCACGGAGGAGCTGGAAAAAAGCATATCGCAAATCCATGGCGCCGAATCAGTTGAAGTCACAGATGTAAGAAGGGCAATCGGCTGAATTATGGATTTATAGTGTTGGAAGTGAATTTTTCAACTTATGATCTACGTAAAGCTTGCGCTTTAACGACGATAATTCTATTAAGCGGCAGATATCATAAAAATCAAAAGATTTTTAGGATGCCAAAAATCTTCGATTTTTGTTCAAGTGAAAAAATTGATTTTTTCAAAGTTATTATTTATTTCTCAGCAGGCTGGCTAATTTAGAAGGTGAAATATTGCTTCTTATGCCTGCGCCCTTGAAATGGGTTTCGCTGGCTTTGTAGCCTGCTTTTTTGATTTTGCTTATGATTTCATCTTTTTTTTGCATTGCCTTAATTTTATTTTTTTCGCAAATATCATGCAAATCATAAAATCCGGCGGCATCTATCTTTGATTCTTCTTTTATCACGGACAAAAAATCGACAAGCGGCTTATTCCCGCTAAATAGTTTTTTCTTTGATGCAGCATTATGGATTCTTCCGGCTAATTTTTCGTCCCAAAGATTGCCTGCCCACAATGGGCCCGAGCCATTGAAATAAGCATGCTGCTTTAGAATCTTATCCACCTTGTTCTTTCCCTTGTCATTTCTTAAGAAAACGCGCATGTAATGCTCCCTTGAATATGAAAATGCCGGGATGAGGGCCTTGTCGTATTGCCCCGCGACAAGCTGCACTTTTCTTATCAGAATTCTTAATCCCGTTTCGTGCATTATTGCGTCTTTTTTAGGAACTGCCCAATACTTTCTCAGGCACGCTTTCGGAAATGTCCCGCATAATGCAGAAGTATCGGTTGCCGTGACTGCAAGTATTCCGTCCCTCGATAATCTTTTGCATGCGGCGTCGAGGAAATAGTTCGGGCTGCCGAACGGGTCTATATCGATATAGTCAAAGCCCGAAGACTTTAGCAAAAACATGCTGGCGTCTTCGTTTTTTATTGTTATCTTTGGATTTTTGCTGTAAAAAATTTTGTTAAGAATCAAATTTTCTTTGATCAATTTTACGGCTTCTGCATTATTATCATTGATGTATATTTTTTTGATTTTATCTGTGCTAAGCTCTTTTAGGAACCTTATGCTCCTAACTCCGCTTGCTGCAAGCATGTCTGCTATCTGCATGTCTTTTTTGCTTATTGAGGTTAGAAATAAAACAGAAATATCGCGGTTTAAGCCCATGACGGGATTGTAAAAAACACCCATCTCCCTGGATATTTTTTCCGCCTCCGGCACTTTTAATTTCGCCGAGCCTTCGCTAACGATTTGATGCATAACTCGATAAAAACCTGCTTCAATAAAAATGTTTTTATGCCCCTGCGGAGCAACAGACCTTAGTTGAGATGCCCACCCTTTCCTATCTTAGTTTTCTTTTACGTTAAGCCTACAAGTATTTATTTTTTTCGCATACGCATCATCCTTTATCATAATCAAACCCCAATTTTTCCAAGTCTTTCCTTAAATATTCTTCCTGCAGGTCATAAACTGTGTTATACAAATAGTCTTTGTCCCATTTGCCAAATGCGCCTAGGTTTTTATGGATAGTTTCAATCAATTCTATAGGCTTGACAGAAGGCTTCATCATAAAGAAAAAGAAAAAAATAGTATCATATATCCTTATTGTTACATCAATAAGCTTGAATTTGATAGAGATTGCATTCAGCGCATTTCTTAAGCCTTCTTTGTTTTGGATTGATTCACTATTGGCTGTTTTATGACAGTAAAAATATCCGCCTTTATGAACTGAATGGCTGAATTTGTATAATTTCCTCATCTTATTCTCTATAATTTATATTAAGGCCTCTTAAGTCGATACTATCAAGGAAAAAATCAAATTCTCCTATTAAATCCATCAAATCTTGAATTAAAGCTTGCCTTTCGTTCTTTGGAATATTCTTTGATTCTTTTGAGATGGTTTCAAGGATTGTAAACATAGAATCTTCTAAAGGATCTACTCCGCCAAGCTCGTCCCATATTTTAAAACATTTTTTGAAAAGCGCAACCAAATTATTGAGTTGATTTTCATGCTTTATTATCAGTTCATATAATTCATCCACTTCGTCAACAAATTTGTCAATATCCTCTTCATAATCAATATCGAGCGAGTTAATCTCTTTGTGTATGCTCTGTTGATCGCTGCTTAAGAACTTCTTAAATCTGGGTTCAGAAACTAGAATCTTTTGAAGCGCAACTATTAACTCTTCTTTTGATTTTTTATTTAATTGGTTTCTTAAATCGCTTACAGTATCAAAATTCTTGCTTTCCCTTAAAGAATACAAAACAGCCGCTTCGTGCTTGCAATTGAACTCGTAGGGGCAAGTGCATTTAAAATCATTGCTAGCTGTGAATATTATAACTCTGTAATTACGGCTTCCAATTACCGTGGCTTTTACTTTTTTCCCGTCTATGATTATATTTTTTACTCTGCCTTGCTTATAATAATCATAGCCTCTTTTTAAGATTTCACTGCCAAAATTATTTTTTAAACTTGGTATCTTCATTTTTTATTTCTTGCTATGAACCCAAACAGGAGCAGGACGTTTGCCATGCAGTCTTGCATTAACCCAATCAACAATAAAAAGTTCCGGGTCGTAATCTTCTCCAAGCCATTCAACAATAAGCTCCTTATATTGAGGATGTTTCTTATTCTTCCTGATTTTCATTAAATTATAGTATCCTGGAATGCTTCCACAATCTTCCGGAGGGCATGCTCTTTCACCTTCCAAGCAAATAGGGTATTTTTTAGAATCATTTTTTTCAATAATTTTTTCAACACTGATTGTGTGCTCCCAGCCATCGCCAAAATCATATAAGTAAGTAAATTTTTGCTTTTCTGATTTTATCAACTGATTCATTTTAGCATTTACATCAAATTTTACAACTGACTTATTTTGCTCAATTTTGTGAAGTATTTCATTAATCTTATCCGTATCCAAAGAGCCTGGGCTTTTACCCAATCTGCCTTGCTCCAGCATTCTAACAAATTCAGGCGAACTGAATAGTTTGTTAAAGCTGCTTTCAGCAAGATTATAACCTTCTTCTTCAGGAACAATTTCCTCATTGTCAATACAAAACTTATACATATGATAATCATCCCAACCCATTACCGTTTGAATAATCTTATGCAGTCTGTTAAAACTTATGGAGTCCTCTACTAAGAATCTTCGCCAAATTTCCGGCTTTATATCATTCAATGCAATCTTAAGTTGTAGTATTTTTGCCATTTTATCACCTTTTGTATGAAATTTTCATGTTTTTTAATTCAAATCAGCTACTGCACACCTTATTTCATCATAGCTGATATTTTCTGGGAGTTTTTCTTTTAGCTCTTTAAGTCTTGGTTTGATCCTAAATTGCCTGTAAACTTCAATAATCTGCTTTATTTTTTCTTCCGAAACAACATCTGAGCTTGACAAGTGATTATTTACTATCAAATGATGTAAATGGGAGTAAATCGTTGAAATTGCAAGATTTCTTTCCCTCGAAATTTCTTCAATGTTTTTTCCTTCTCCAAACAATTCAAAAGTTGCCATTTCAGATTCTCGAACAGTAACTGTCTTCTGCTCCTTTATTATTTGCAAGTCAACTTTGATTTTTTCGTCCAAAACCTTTTTGCCAGCTTCTGTAAGTTCAAGGATTGGGTAAGAATAGAAGTAACCTTCAACACTTCTTTTTCTTATTAACTCAATTTCAATAAGCTGATTTATGAAACCTTTTATTGT
>CAYWNO010000128.1:3752-4292 GCA_964459665.1 uncultured Methanosarcinales archaeon | reverse complement strand
GACAAACAAGGCGCACTCAAGTTTGTTTTTGAGTTCACTTCCAAGTACGAACCTGCGATCGGCAATATCCTTCTGGAAGGTGAAGTGGTATACCTCGAAGACCAAAAGAAGGCAAAGGAAATATTAAGCTCTTGGAAAAAAGACAAGAAAGTGCCAAAAGAGCTCATGGCGGTGCTGCTCAACACAATCCTTACAAAGTGCAATATACAGGCTTTAATCTTAAGCCAGGAAATAAATTTGCCCCCGCCGATACCTATGCCAAGAGTTCAGATACAAAACCAAGATAAGAGCTACATTGGCTGATTCTCCAATTCGTTGGCTTGAAACAAAAGATTTATAAAACATCATGCCTATTCTAAAGTCACAATAAAATGGCAGAGAAGGAACTGAAATTAAAAGTTGCTGAAGCAATACAGGACGATGTAAATAAGGGCATAGTCAGGATAGACTCTGGCTACCTTAGCGAGGTAGATATAAAGCCAGGCGATATCGTCGAGATTGAAGGGGATAGAAAGACTGTTGCTATTGCCGACAGGTCTT
>CAYWNO010000128.1:0-3742 GCA_964459665.1 uncultured Methanosarcinales archaeon | reverse complement strand
AGTTCTTACCCTGGCGACATCGGATTGAGCATTATAAGAATGGATGGCATCATAAGAAAGAATGCCAAGACAGGAATAGGCGAGATAGTAAAAATAAAAAAAGCGCTTGTCAAGGAAGCAAAAAAAATTGTGATTGCGCCTGCAAGGAAAGGCATAGTAATAAGAGCTTCTCCTGAAGTTTTCAAGCAAGGGCTTCTTGGCAGGGCTGTTGTCAGAGGCGACATAGTTTCATTAGGTGGAGCTAGAAGGAGAAAGACCACAATGATGAACAATCCTTTCTTTGATGAAGACATATTCAGCATTCTTGACGAAAGCATGATGGGCATAGGCTTTGGCGACATAAAGTTCGTCGTTGTTGACACAAACCCAAAGCAGGCAGTAATAATCCTCGACCAGACAGAGATTGAATTCCGCTCCGAAGCCGTAGAGATTGAAGAGGAGAGAGTTCCGGAAGTTAGCTACGAGGATGTTGGCGGCCTCGAAGATGAGATAAAGAAAGTTCGCGAGATGGTCGAGCTTCCGCTAAAGCACCCCGAGATATTTGAAAGGCTGGGGATTGAGGCGCCAAAAGGCGTTTTGCTGCACGGGCCGCCAGGAACAGGAAAGACGCTTCTCGCAAAGGCGGTTGCAAACGAGACAAATTCTCATTTCATTTCAATAAACGGTCCCGAGATCATGAGCAAGTATTACGGTCAAAGTGAGGAAAATTTAAGAAAAAAATTCGAGGAAGCTGAAAAAAACGCGCCTTCCATAATCTTTATTGACGAGATTGACGCGATTGCCTCAAAAAGGGAAGAGACGAGAGGTGAAGTTGAAAGAAGGGTTGTTGCCCAGCTTCTTGCATTAATGGACGGCTTGCAGTCGAGGGGCAAGGTTGTTGTGATTGCCGCAACAAACGTCCCTAACATACTAGACCCTGCATTAAGAAGGCCCGGAAGATTCGATAGGGAGATAGAGATAGGAGTTCCAAGCAAGGAAGGCAGGCTCAATATCCTCAAAATTCACACGAGGAATATGCCCCTGTATACAAAAGAAAACCTTGTGAAGGAAAGCGACTTTGAGCCTGAATACAAGGAAGCAATACTGAACCTGTTTCGGTATAAGGATTCAAATTCCAGAAACATAGATAGGACTATAAACAAGTACCTTGTGGAAAATCCCGAGAAGAATGAGCTGTTCAAGAAAATTGAAGTTTCAAAGCTAAAAAAATATGCCGATAAGATAACCAACGATGCAAAGATAGTTCACCTTAAAGCGCTGGCAGAGATAACACACGGCTTTGTCGGCGCCGACTTGTCGTCGCTTGCAAAAGAGGCTGCCATGATTGTTCTTCGAAAAGTTCTTCCGGACATAAAGCTAAAAGAGGACGAGCCGCTGCCCAAGGAACTGCTTGAAAAGCTTATAATAACCCAGACTGATTTTAAGGAAGCGCTAAAGGTTGTAAGGCCAAGCGCATTAAGGGAAGTAGTTGTCGAAATCCCGAATGTAAAATGGTTGGATATTGGCGGGCTAAACAACATAAAGCAGGAATTAGTCGAGGCTGTGGAATGGCCGCTAAAGCATCCCGAGGCATTCAAGAGGCTTGGAGTAAGGCCGCCCCGCGGGATTTTGCTTTTTGGCGCCCCGGGCTCCGGAAAAACGCTTTTGGCAAAGGCAGTCGCAAATGAAAGCGAGGCTAATTTTATAAGCATCAAGGGCCCGGAACTCTTAAGCAAGTGGGTGGGCGAGTCGGAAAAGGCAGTGCGCGAGGTTTTCAAGAAAGCAAGGCAGGTTAGCCCGTGCATAATCTTCTT
The DNA here is from genome assembly GCA_964459665.1 of uncultured Methanosarcinales archaeon. Lineage (GTDB taxonomy): Archaea > Nanobdellota > Nanobdellia > Woesearchaeales > GW2011-AR4. Next base: position 1,949 of record CAYWNO010000128.1, on the reverse strand, counting down.
TGATGAGATTGACGCAATCGCCCCGAGAAGAGGGGTAAGCTCTGATAGCCATGTAAGCGAAAGGGTCGTAAACCAGTTATTGACTGAGATTGACGGTCTCGAAGACCTGCACGATGTTGTAGTCATTGCGGCAACCAACAGGCCGGACATTATAGACACTGCATTGCTAAGGCCTGGAAGATTTGACAGGATTATCTTAACGCTTATCCCCGACGAAAATGCAAGGCTTGATATTTTCAGGGTCCATACGAAAGGCATGCCGATAAGCATTGAGGAGCAGCCTGTAAAAAAGAAGATGCTTGCAGCAAAGGCCATGAATAAAACAGGCGGGTCTTTGACAGAGACTGAGATTGAATCTTCGGGCTTGGATAATTCCGGCATAAAATCGAGGGACGATTTTTTAAAATACCTTGCCGAGAAAACTGAAGGCTATGTGGGCGCAGATATAGAAGCCGTGTGCAGGGAAGGCGCAATACTTGCCCTGCGGGAAGACATAAACTCAAAAGAAATCTACAGGAAGCACTTTGAGCAGGCTCTTGAAAAGGTAAGGCCAAGCGTCACAAAGGATGTAGAGAAAGCTTATGAGGAGCTGCGCGACCATTTCAGCGCCTCAAGGGCAAAACAGATGCTCGACGAGAAGCCCGGGTACATGGGATAGGCTTTCAAGTAATCATGCTCGATTATTCATTTTTATTAAATCTTATTTAAATCCGCAGCTTCGCTGCAATATTTACACTCGGCGAAATTTGATTACCACTAAATTTCGCCTCGGATTTATTCATTATAGAGAACTTTGAATAACCCCCTGTATTTATAAAGTAAATGCAGTTTATTTATAAATGGAATAGGGTTATTCAAAACTCTCTATAAAAATTACCGATATTTTTATATATAAGGGCATCTATTGTTGTCCTTGAAATGGAAACTGTAACAATTCCCAAAGAAGAATACGAAAGATTAAAGAAATTAGAGCAACTTGATTTTGATTTGATAAGGCAATTTGCTGATTCTCTAGAAGATTTAAAGCATGGCAGATTTAAGAGACTTGCTTAGCAATTTGTTCTGCAATTTTTCTATATTCAGCAAATTGTGATACAATATGGTCTATAGTGGCTTGTTGATCTTTCTTGCCGCTTGCAGCAACAAGTAATACCAAATTAAGATCTTTATAGATGAGGTAATAAACTCTCTTTTCTTTTATGCGTTTTTCCCTCAAGAAATGGTATCTTAGTTGCTGACCGACAAATGGATTTTCTGCAAGCTGTTTGGGAATTTTTTCTGCTGATTCAATTTCTACTTTAGACCACTTGCTAACCTCTTTCAAGTATGTATCTGTTCCAATTACTTTAAACATTTTTATAATGATAATTTTTTGGCACAGCCGAAATTTTCCCTATTTTGTTTATGGTTCTGGTTTTTCCAGACATTCCTCTTCCAATTAAACTATTGATTTTTGCCATAACTAATTTTGTTAGTAATCTATCTTTATATAACTAACTTTTTTTGCCGATTATTAAATTCTTGGGCTTATTTAAGGTCTTATAATTGATTTTGACCAATTTACAGAAAGTGCATCTTGTAAGTTTCAGTATGAAAATAAATAAGTTATACTTTTGAGGCAGAATCAGGACTTTTGAGGCAAGAGGCACATTCGGGCAAAACTTCACAACGTCGGCTTTGCACAAAAAGTAGGTTAGCGGCATAAAGTCGAGCTTATTAACAGTCACTTCAAAACTGACAAGAGGGTTGGCTCCGTCGGAGAATGTCAGTAATAAAAAAAGAGAATATCAAGCGAGAAGCCGCTAACCCGAGCGGATGCGAGTTTTTGTGCATCCATGAGAATTCTTTAGGTTGAACAAGAAGGAAATTTCCTTCTCATCCAACCCTATTGTGTTCCCTAAACTTTTGCGTTTTTAACAAACACATAACTATTCAATATTTCTGAAAAT
>CAYWNO010000127.1:0-4294 GCA_964459665.1 uncultured Methanosarcinales archaeon | reverse complement strand
GCGCTTTCCCTCACATTCCCGCTTTTAATGTTGTAGAGTAGAATTACTCCATCTGCCAAAAACTCTTCAACTCCGCTTTCTGTTATTTTTACCGGTATTTGGGTTGATTCTGTTATAAGGAAAGAAGTCGCTCCAATGCCCTCAAGCAGTTTAAAAAGCTGTTCAATATATATTCTGTAAGTCTCTTCTCTGCCGTAAAATGCAGAGGCAATTGCAGTCAAAGAGTCCACAACAACCATGTCTGGAACAAAGCCATCAGGAAAAAGAACCGGGCTTATGTCAATAAGCAATTCACCTTTTGCTTTCTCCAGAAGTGCCTCCACGCTTCTTGTTATTGAAAAAACATCATATTTCTTAATCATCAGCTTACCCTCTTTCTCAAGCTTGTTAGGATTCCAGCTAAAATCTTCCATATGCTGCCTTAACCTACCTTCATTTTCTTCAAAACTCATATATATGCACTTTTCGCCGCTTTTTGCGGCATTGTATAAAATTTGCAGCCCAAAAATTGTCTTGCCAGAACCTGGACCGCCGCAAAGCAAAATTGAAGTGCCTTTCGGAATCCCTTTCACAATCAAATCATCAAAGCCCGGCACTCCAGTCTTTACGAAATCTCTTTTAGCAGGTTTTTCAATGTGCTTGGCATTTATTATTGTTTTATGCGCCTGCTCTCTTTGGCTCATGATTTCTTTTTTATGAACTCCATTTTCTTTTATTTTATTGAGTTGTTTTTTAGTCAATTTTTCCCTCTTTCTTTAAATAATATTTTTGATTGTGGTTTTCTTCATTATGTAATCTACATCATCGGCGTATTTCCTTCCAAGAAATTTGACTAGCTCTGCTCTTGAAATTTTCCCTTTCATGTAATTTAATGCAACGAATGACTTGTGCTCTTCAAGCTCTTTCTTTACTTGGCGAGCCAAAACATTCCTAGCCCAGTCCACTTTTGGTATATGCAGTATATTAGAGACCATCTCAATTTCCCTGTCTAATTCCGGCATTAGCTTCACATTCAATTGCTTGGTTTGTATTTTATGTCACCGATACTGTGCAGTAGCGCAGAGTATTTAAGCTTTTCGGTTCTTTTACGGTTTTATAGTATACGGAAATTATTGCACCCCTATTTCTTAAGCATGCAAAAATAACCGTATACTACTACCAAAAAACAGAATAACACCGCACAAGCATAAATCTTAAGAGAACTTTGAAAAATTCGCTTTGAAAAGCGAATTTTTCAAAGTTCTCTGTAAACTCCGGGCATCATGAAAACTTTTTCCGTTTTAACTGCAATGCCTTTCTCGCCCATCATTTCTTTCGATCCCATTTTTGCGGTTCCCAAGGCAACAAGCTCGCCTTTTAAAGTCATGACGGCTACGTTATCTTCGCTTGTTATGTTATCATTTAATTTGCTGATTCCGGGAACTTTCAGGTCAACTCCATGAGACAAGCTCTCGACAGCCGTGTCAAATATCCAGATTTTTGGCAGGTGAGCAACTCCGTTTTCAACGGGCTGTATGATTTTTCTTAAAAATTTTTCATTTTTATCCTCTTTCCAGAAATAATAAGCGTCGGTAAGCTCCTGCAATGTGCAAAGGCTCGATTCATCAAAAGGCCCTGCTTTTGTCCTCCTAAGCTCTGCCATGTGGGCGCCGCACCCAAGCTTTTGCCCGATGTCGTGTATGAGTTTTCTTATGTAGGTTCCTGCCTCTGTTCCTGCCTTGAAAAGAACATCCTTGCCGTCAATTTCGAGAATTTCAATGTAATAGACCGCCCTCGTCCTAAGCTGCCTTTTTACAGAGCTTTTTAGCGGAGGCATCTGCCTTATTTTTCCAACAAAATGCTTTTTTATTGATTCTCTCAATCTGCTTTCTTCGACATTTTCGTGCAGGTGCATTATCGCGACATATTCCTTTCCTGCCTTCAAAAGCCCCTGAACAATTCTTGTAGCCCTGCCCAATGCTATCGGAAGAACGCCAGTAACTGCAGGGTCCAATGTTCCAGAATGGCCGCTCTTGCTTATATGCAGTATCTTCTGCACATAATCCGAGACTTGATGGGAAGTCGGCCCTTTGGGCTTGTCAATATTGACAATGCCGTAGTTTATTATTTCTTCGGTTTTTCTTTCCTGCGGGTTGCAGCCGTATTTCCCGTCTGTCTGCGCTTCTGCCCTCATCAGGATTTTTCTTTCCGCTTTTTCAAATGGCAGCAGATTTTCCATAATCCTAAGAAAAGACTTGGTTTAATAAATCTTTTGAGGGATTTGAAAAAATTAAAAGAAACTCTTAAAAATAAATTCTAATTTCCTGCATTAATGACATTAACTCTCAGATATTTATGAAAAAATTGAAGCGGCTAATCCAATATTACAATCAGGATTAAGGGAGAAATTAAAAACAAGAATGTAATTGATTTTTTAAAATAATCAAAGGCTCTTTGGAGCCTGAGGATGCGTTTCCTGAAACTTTTGCTTTACGCGCATCTTGGGGGCGTGCTTTGGAGGATGCTCTTTGTGCAATTCCTTTATCTCTTCCTCTTCAAGCTTCTTTGCTCCCTCTGCCTTTTCTTCCTTTGCTCCCTCGACTTGCTTTTCAAGCTTTTCTTCCTGCTTTTCAGTAAATTCCGCATCCTTTACGGTTTTATCTTCTTTCTTTTCAGATTTTTTCGCATCTTGAGCCTTGGGCTTTTCCTTGGGCGCATCAACAATCTCGACGAAAACCAATCCCTTGTCGTTCTTTATGGCATTGACCTTGACATGATGCGGGGGGCTTCTTGCGCCGTGCTCCCATATTTTGAGGTTAAGGTATTTTCCAAGCGATACATCCTCTGATTTCATGTGCTTTGAGATGAACTGCCTTACCGATTTTGCTGCCTTGTTTGCCTTCATGAAAGGGGGAACTTTCAGGGTTTGCCTTCTAAGCGCGATATTATAAACTCTTTCCAATATTATCTTCGGTGCTTCTTCCTTTTTAGCCATTTTGAATTGAAAAAATTTCCATCTTTGAGATAAAATTTTTTTCTGATAGTTTTGTATAGTGTTGGAAGTAAATAATTGAGCATATTAATCCAACACTATCGTGAAAATCATGGATTTTCAGGACACCGAAAATCTCCGATTTTCGCGTGTATCAAGAGGACGCAACAAATCTCAATCAATTATTTGCGTCCGATATTATATCTGGCATAAAATTTTGCTCAGAGCAAAATTTTATGCTTTAGTTTTTGTTCTTCTCCAGCTTCGTTTAAGCTTTGTATGCCTGCCTGGATGTACCTTTCGGGTTTTGCCGTAAATTTTAGGAACTGTCCAAAACGGAGCCCATCTGGTCTGCTTTCTTAGACTTGCCAGCCTTTTTTTCCTGCTTGGATGCTTGTATCGTGCCATTTTTATACTCTCTTGATTTTAATCTCTTTTTTCTTCGGAGTTATCTGCTCTAGTATGTGCTTTAATGTCGAATCATCAATATTGCCCTGAATCTGGCCTTTTTGAATTGCCTGGAACAAAAACACGAGCAGCTGCAATGATTTCTCCTGATGCGCCGTCTTTAAGCTGCCGTATCTTTCCAAGGCTTCTTTTGTGAATAACTGCTTTACGGCAGCTTCCATGTACTCAATTTGCTGCTGTAATTGGGCCTGCTCTGAAGACTGCTGCAGCAGTTTTTCCTGCTGAAACTGCATTAGTTCCTGCAGCTTTCTTTTTCTTATTTCACTAAGATCTGCCATTTAGTTAAACTTTTTTTATGTTAGAGGCTATCTTGTCAAGAAATGCCCTGCCTTTTGGAGTGATCATCCTTCCCTTATGGATTCCTTTTTCCGCAAATTTTACAAATCCTGCCTTCTCTAGCTGCTGCAATGACTTTCTTAGTATATTTCCGGAACCCTTGTAGAAATGCTCCTTCTTAACTCCCCTGTTTTTTTTGCCGCCGTACTTTGTCCTTAATTTTGAAACGCCTATTGGGCCCATGCGGTAAATTGTTCTTAAAACCGAAGCCGAGCGCATATACCACCAGTCATCATTGGCAGGCGGCCTTTGCTTGTGCATTCCTGTCTTTGTAAATGATGCCCATTCCGGCGGCTTTATTTCCGGTATTTTCTTTAGCTCTTGAGCTGCCTTCAAAACAAGTTCCTGCGCCTTTATGTCATACATTGTTGTCATTTTTGAACCTAAAAAAATTTCATCTTTGCGATGGAAATTTTTATTATATCGTCCTGCACCTTGCGGTGCCAGAATGGCTAAGTTGATTATATAGCAAATGACACAAATTTTTATACAATGTATAGTGTTGGAAGTAAATAATTG
>CAYWNO010000126.1:0-4295 GCA_964459665.1 uncultured Methanosarcinales archaeon | reverse complement strand
CAGATTTATTCCGACGAAGAAAGTTAGTTTATAGACGAGAGCTTAATACATACGTTACAGCGAAACTTTTAAATATAAACCTTTGCATAAACAACTTTTCACAAAATTTTTAAAATTTTATGCAAGGAAATTTGTTGTGGCCGGTTAAGGAAAGGTTCCCTGAGTTAAAAGAGCCTGTTTCTGTGGACGTTGCAATTGTGGGAGGCGGCATAACAGGAATTTCCAGCGCTTACTATCTGCAAGAGGCAGGCTATGATACTGCAGTCATCGAGCAGGATGAGATAGGCTGTGCTGCAACGGGGGCCAGTTCAGGCATACTTTATTATGGCTCAGGAACTAATTTAGCAGAAGCTATAGAGCTATATGGCAAAGATAATTCTAATTTTTTATGGAAAGAAAGCAGAGAAACAATTGCATTGATTAAGGATATGGCCGGAAAAAAACACATCGAGGCAGGCTTTAGGAATCCGGGAGCGGTTATGGTCGCAAAAACAAATGATGAGGTTCATAAGCTTGAAAAAGAGCAAAAAAGCCTAAAAGATGCCGGCATATCGGCAGAATTATTCACTAGCAAAGAAATAAAAAATTTTTATCTCGGAAGGGAATTTTTAGCCGGGCTGCATTTTCCCGATTGCCCTCAAATCCACCCGGCAATATTTTCTGCTTCTATTGCCAAGCATTTTGGAATTAAAGTGTTTGAAAACACCAAATTTGTGTCGTTTGAGGAGCAAAACGACGGCTCAATTTTAACTAAAACTTCAAATGCTTCATTGAAATCCAAAAAATTATTATTTGCCACAAATCTGCAGCCTTTATTTGGAATAGAGAAATTTTTTTACAACGAATCGAGTGCAATAACCTCGAGCAAGCAGCTCACAAATGAGCAAATAAAAAAAATCTGGCCGGAAGAAAAACTATTGTGGTCTATGGAAGCTGACTATGATATCATTTACCCGGCGGAAAATCGGCTCATCCTTGAATTGTTTAATTTAAAGAATTTAAAAGCTAAGATTCCATACTATTACCCGGAAGGTTTTGTAGTAGACATGCGATGGGGCGATTCATGGTCAAAAGCTAAAGACGGCTTGCCGATAATAGATGAAGTAAAGAAAAACATATATGTTGCAGTTGCAATGGGTGACCAGGGAGTAGTTATGGGATACACAGCAGCAAGAAAGATCCTAAAACTGATTGAAGGAAAGAACGACAAATTTTTGGAGATGACATCGAGCAAAAGATTTATAATATCGGACGCAAATAATTGATTGAAATTTGTTGCGTCCTCTTGATACACGCAAAAATCGGAGATTTTCGGTGTCCTGAAAATCCATGATTTCCATGATAGTGTTGGATTAATATGCTCAATTATTTGCTTCCAACACTATAGTTAAGAGAACTTTGAAAAATTCACTTTTGAGTGAATTTTTCAACTTATGTGCGCCCCGTTATCCAAAATTCTTAGCTTAATAGACCTGCTGAAAGGCTTGTCGCTGAAAACAGAATTTCCAAGCATTATCATGGAGGCTTTTCCATCATTCATTTCTATTTCTTTTATTGCCTGCAGTGTTCTTTTGTCGTTTAGCAGTCCGCTGTTTACCGCAAATTCCTTTGAAACTCCAATAACGTCGCTTAATTTTATTTTTTTGCCGTTTTTCATTAATTTTTCAATATTGCTTAATGCTATTGATGCAGATTTGTTTATCCTGTACCATAACTTTTTATTTGTTATTACGGACTTAGTGCTCAGCCTGCCAAAATACCTGCAATAGACATTAACATTGTTTATCGGAAGCTTTTTGACTAGAAAATAAGAGCTGGGTTTTTTCTTTAGGCAAAAGCCCCCATAGAATTGGTTGATGACATCCCCAAGGCCGCTCTTGTTTTCAACCTCTGCAGTGTGTGCCATGACTGCAAGCTCTCTTTTTGTTCTTTTTAATTTTAGAAGTCTGTTTGCAGAATAAGCAGTCGCCAATGCGCAAGCGCCGCTTAATCCAAATCCGCATCCTAGCGGCAGCCTTGCCTTTATTGAAACCCTTAACTTTTCTTTTGTAAGCTTTTCAAGCACGCTTTTTACAGTCGGAAAATTTATTTTTTTGCGGTTGAAAAAAATTGCGGGCTTTTTTGATTTTGAAACATTAGCGAAAACTCCTTCATTTAATGTAAACCCGACCCCGTAAGAGCCCATCCACCGAGGATTCTTATGGCCGTAAATCTTAAAGATGCAGCTTATGTTTGCAGGAGCGAATGCCTTGGCTGAAGTGTTCATATTAAATCCGCTCAACCACCATATCAATCAGCTTATCTGCAACGGTTCTTTTTTCAGACAATCCTATGTGGCGCACATTCCCGCCTTTGTCCACGACAAAAACCTCGTTCGTGTCAACATCAAAGCCCCTGCCTTTTTTGCCTACGTCATTTGCAACAACCAAGTCGGCATCGGCTTTCTTCAATATATCATAAGCTCTCCTAACCAACACGTTTTTTGAAACGTTATGTTCTGCCTTGAATCCCACTAAAAAAATCCGACTGTCTAATTTTTTCAGCCGTTCAAATATCTTTGTCGCGGGAGTTAATTCAAGGTAAAGCTGCCTGCCGCTTTTTATTTTCGCATTGAGCCTGCTTTCGACTGTAAAATCCGAAACGGCAGCCGAATGAATAACAATATCAATCCCTTTCATGTTATGCTTAATCTTATTGTAAAGGTCTTTTACTGTTGTGAATTTTTCTTCCCTTAGGTTGTAATTTGGCACTACTGAATTATATCCTCTTAGCAAAATCACATTTGCTCCCCTTAAAAATGCCTGCTCGGCAATGCTTATGCCCATCTTTCCCGAGCTTTTGTTTGTTATGATTCTTACAGGGTCTATCTCTTCTGAAGTTGCGCCTGCAGTAACCAGTATTTTCCTGCCTTTCAGGTCGGAATGCTGCTTTAGCAATAATTCAATCCTTCCCAAAATTTTTTTGTGATCTGCAAGCCTTCCGACTCCTTTATACCCGCAGGCAAGCTCGCCATATTGCGGCTCTACAAAATGATAATTAAGCTTCTTTAGCCTTTTGACGTTATCCTGCACAATGGGATTTTTCCACATCTTAACGTTCATGGCGGGGCACATCAGCACAGGCGCAATTGTCGCAGTAATCGAGGTTGAAAGCAAATCATCGGCGATTCCGTTTGAAATTTTCCCTATAATGTTTGCTGTTGCCGGGCATACAAGAAACAGGTCTGCTATATCCGCGAGTGAAATGTGGTTTATGCTCTTGTTTTTTTTGATGTACTCTGTGTAGTTTATATTCGGGGCAAACAGGCTTTTCTGAACCTTATTTTTGCTTGCCTTTCTAAAATCATCCGAATCGGCAAGACGGGTAGAATGTTCCGTCATAATCACATGGACATTTGAGCCAAGCCTTCGCAATTGCCTGATTAAGCCCAATACCTTGTAGCAGGCAATCCCGCCCGTAACTCCTATGACTATTGTTTTATTTTTGAAATGATGATTTTGCATACAATAAAAAATTTAAAAGCAAAGCTTTTAAATTTTTTCATAATAATGGCTTCATCCAAAAATTCGCTTCGCGAAGGTTAGCAGCTTCAAAGTCCTTAATGCTTTAGCCTTAAGGGTTTTTAATTGAAAAATCAGTCGGTGCATAAGTCATCGATATCAAAGAAGCAACAAGCATTAAAGTAAAAAACAATGTGAAGGTAAATCCCCATTTTATAGAATTCGGGAGTATGTAAAAAGCAGAAATCAAAAATCCCACAATGCTTGTAAGGGTGTAACCTGCTGACAATGGCACGATGTTGAATTCTCTGTGCATTTTTCTAAGAAAGCGCATAGCCTACATTGCCGCTATCATCAACGTATATGCGCCTGTTTTTCTCTTTTTCCTGGATTGAGCGGACTTTAGCTATAGGCGGGCTTGAGCTATCATCAGTCCAGTAAACAATGCCGCTATCGTCAATGTAGTAATTGCCAGTAACTAATGTTCCCAAAGACTTTACATTATCAAGCTCCTGCAAACTTGGCTCGCCGGAAGAAGAATATTGAAGCGAAGAAGATGCCAAGCCTGCAATGTCTCTTTTTTCGCTGATAAAGGCAATCGAAGGTATCAATATTGCAAGTGATATGACAACCAAAGCCAACTTAAAATGGTCGTATCCTCCGTTATTGTGTGATTTTTCTACCATGATGCCTCTTTTATATGATATTTTTTCTCTTTTATTTAAATTTAACGGATTTTTGGAGTGTGGGACAGTAAAAGAGAATCTTTAGCCTCTGAGTAGAATCACATAGACT
>CAYWNO010000125.1:0-4301 GCA_964459665.1 uncultured Methanosarcinales archaeon | reverse complement strand
ATAAATAAACTGCATTTACTTTATAAATACAGGGGGTTATTCAAAGTCCTCGATAGTTATTTATAGCGGCGGACTTTGATATTCGTAATAATTCCCAAAGTCCGCCTGATATAGGCACGGCTAATTATTGACGATTATTAACGTCCGTGCCTATAAATCCCCTATAAAGTTAATTTACAAATAACTAATCCTATCCAACAACCCTGAACACCTCAAAATCTTCAAGGCTTGCATTGGAAAAAGAATAGGGCAGAAAGCCGCTTCCGAATGTGTAAAATCCCGCCCTTGCTTTTGGATTGTGGATTCTTAACGGAATGCTTCCCTCGTAGCTTACAGTATCCATCAGGGCCAGCCTTTTTGCGAGCAGCGGCGATATTGCCCTCGGCGATGGGATTTTCGCCCTGATTATTATGTCGCCTTTTTTGGGCGAATTATCGCTTGGCTTTAGTATCGTGTAGCCTTCGTTTTCCATGTAATATTGGAAGCCGTGATGCCCTGCAAACCAGATTTTATTGCCGTTCTCATATTTCCACGCAGACTGCGAAAAATTCCTGTACGCACCTGCATACTCGTAATCTGCATACGCGACAACTGCGCTTAGCACGGCCGATAAGGCAATTCCAGCCATAACAAATTTTTTAAATGTCTTTTTGCTGAAAAATTTATAATTTTCAACAATGTTGAAATAAAAAATTGCTATTGGGGGCACCAGGATTGTTGCATATCTTGCAGCGCCGCCTGCAAAAAATGTATTTAGCAGGAACACTATTGAAAGCCACGAGAAAAGAAAGATGCTGCTCGAGTATTCTTCATTGAGCATTTCATTAAATCTTTTCTCCTTAATAGCCTTCGCAAGCACGCCAAATATGCGCCTTGCAATCAAATAAAAAACAAAAATGCCTAAGGAAAAAAACAGCCAAAATAACGCCAATTGGGGCGCATTGTACCTGTAGCTAAAATTCGCAGATATTTTGTAGAGGATTATTGATGCGGCCAATGCAAATGCCCCAATCACAAGAGAGGCAATCCTGTTTATCTTTTCTTTAATAAAAGGGTGCAGCAGCATTAGCGGAAAAACCATAGCCCCGCCGATATACGTCATGTTTGTTGCAAGCCTTATTATTGGCGCCTGAAATGAAAACGAGCCCTGCGAGCCAAGGAGCCATCCTAAAATCTGCACGTTGTGAAAAACGCCATAAACTTTGTATGTATAAAAATTCCATGACAGCGCCATCATCGCAGGAATTGATAAATAAAATGCATATTTGGGCTTTTTTCTTAAGATGGTGTACATGCCAAGCACGGGAAAAACTGCAATGCCCGTGTATTTGGCAAGGTAAGCAAAGCCGCAAAATACTGCGCCGGCAAGCAGCATTCCCTTTCTGCCTGAATCAACCCCGTATATAAACAGCGCAACGGAAAGCAGGAAAAGGGCAAGAAATGGGATATCTAGCATCAAATCATGCGACATCACGACAAATACAACACCCGTCACTAAAAACAGAGTCGCAAACAATGGATTTTTTGTAAATTTTTTTGAAATGTAATACATTGACAATGCGGCTGCAAGCGGGAATACAACAAAAGAAAGATGAATAATCATTTCGTTCTGCCCGAAAATTTTCATGATTATTGATATGTAATACGGCACAAGTGGCGGGTCTGCGACGAATATTGCCATTCCTGAATATACTGACCAGTCAAGATTAAACGAATAGGGGCGCAGCGGATCCTTTAGTATCTGCTTTGCCATGTACAAAAAAACAGTGTCATCTATGTGCACAGCCTTGTTTATGAAAGGCAGGCTCAGAAAAAGCACGAATAAAACTATGACGAGAATGTTTAAAGAATCTTTTTTGTAAGGCATTTTTCAAAGCTTGTATCTATTCCACCTTTTCGAAGAAAGGCTCATATCAACCGTCAGCGCAGGGCCGTCATATTCCTCCATTGTCATCTTGCCGATATTTTTCGAGCCTGCAAGAAGTGCCAGCTCATACATGCTAACTCTCCTATCGCCAACAACGTGCACTATCCCTTTTTCTTTCTTCTTCCAGACATCAAATATGCCAATGGCTGCGCCGTCGCTGAACAAATACGTTCCAAACCTGTCCGTGAATGCCTTTTTGTATCTCCATTGCTTTTTAGGCGCAAAATTAGTCCTTATTATGCACGCGTTCTCATGCTGCCTTGTTACAATCTCGCCGCATAATTTTGTAAAGGAATAATAGTTCTTCGGGTTTGGGATGCTATCTTCCGTGTAATACTTTTCTTTTTCGCCTGCAAAGACGCATGCCGTCGAGATATAAATCAGGTAGCAGCCGTTATCCAGCTTTTTGAGCGCATTCACTATGTTTTGCGTTCCTTCGACATTTGTAAGCCAAGCCTTTTTCTTGTCATCCTCGCATTCTCTTATGCCGACCAACGCGGCAGCGTGCACCAAAGTGTCGGGCTTGTAGCTCATGACTGCATTATAGACGGAATCCGCATTAGCAACATCCATTTCATCATGCGCGGGGCAAAATGCGCCCCTGAAAGCCTTTTTTAGCGACTGCCCGAGCGCTCCTGAGCTCCCAGTTATCAAAACTCCCATGCTCGTATGAATTTTAAATCTTATATAAAATTTGCGCTCTTAACTAAATATTTTTAAATACATAATTCTTGCACCTGCCTTATGAAATTAGGAATAATCGGATGCGGCTACTGGGGCCCTAACCTGATAAGAAACTTCAACAGCATACCGGGGATAGAAGTATCTTTCTGCTCTGACTTGAATGAAGGAAGGCTTAATCATATCAAGGATTTATACCCTGCAATTACCGCAACAAAAGACTATGCTCAAATTCTCGCGAGAGATGAAATAGGGGCAGTAATAATATCAACCCCGATAGAAACGCACTACAAAATTGCGAGGGACGCCCTGAATGCAGGCAAGCACGTTCTGGTGGAAAAGCCGATAACGAGCAATTCTAGCGGCGCAATGGAGCTTATAGCGCTTGCAGAAAAAAACAAGAAAGTCTTGATGGTGGACCATACCTTCGAGTACAGTTCCCCTGTAAGAAAGATAAAGGAAATCATAAGCAGCGGCGAGCTGGGCGATATATTCACAATCGACATGATAAGGGTCAATCTCGGGCTGTTCCAGGAAAAAGTCAATGTAATATGGGATTTGGCGCCGCATGATATATCTATGCTGCTGTACTATCTTGATACCATGCCTCTTTCTGTAAGGGCTATCGGGGAGTCCTATATAAGGGAAGGAATCGAGGACGATGCGCATTTAAACATGTCATTTCAGGGGAAGGTTTGCGCAAACCTGCACGTATCATGGCTCGACCCCTTAAAGATTAGGAGAACCTCTATAGTCGGCAATAAAAAAATGCTGGTTTTCGACGATGTTTCGCAGGATGAGAAAATAAAAATATATGACAAGGGAGTTGTCATAAAAAAGAACAATGTTCCGAGGCAGCCGTATTATGACACGTACGAGGAATGGGTGCTAACCTACAGGTCGGGAGAAGTGACAATTCCAAAGATAGAAAACAAGGAGCCTTTAAGCGTCATGGCAAACCATTTTATAGACTGCATAAAAAACAATAAAAAGCCATTGACGGACGGCTATTGCGGCCTGAAAACCGTAAAAGTTCTGGAAGCTGCGCAGAAATCATTAAAAAGCGACGGCAAAAAAATTTCAATCGAAGATTGAAATTTTTTCCATCTGACATGATAAGCAAGGACGTAAAGCTCGGGAATAATGTAAAGATATTTCACAAGGAATTGGTAAACCTGTACGGCTGTGAAATAGGCGACAACACAAAGGTAGCCTCTTTCGTTGAGATACAAAAAGGCGCAAAGATAGGGAAAAACTGCAAGATAGAGGCTTTTGCCTTCATTCCGACGGGGGTTTTACTGGAAGATGAAGTTTTTGTAGGCCCATGCGTTTGCTTTACAAACGATAAATATCCAAGAGCCACAACCAAAGGCGGAAACCTAAAGGCAGCAGAAGACTGGGAAGTAACAAAAACAACCGTGAAGAAAAGGGCAAGCATCGGCGCAAATGCAACGATTGTGTGCGGAGTCACAATAGGCGAAAATTCAATCATAGGCGCAGGCTCTGTTGTTACAAAAAACATCCCTGCAGATTCCATAGCTGTTGGAAATCCTGCAAGGGTTATAGGAAACTTGGGAAAATCTCTTTCCGGCAAATATAGATAACTGCTTAGCTTATAGCCCATAGTTTAATATAGATAGTTTTGAATAACCCCTTATTAAAGATTTCTGAATTTTATTTCTCGTCTAAAACG
>CAYWNO010000124.1:0-4356 GCA_964459665.1 uncultured Methanosarcinales archaeon | reverse complement strand
TTTCATGATAGTGTTGGATTAATATGCTCAATTATTTACTTCCAACACTATAAATGGGGCTGCCCGGACTTTCACTCGAACAAAAAAATTTGCTTAAAGCAAATTTTTTTCAGATTCTTTATTTTCAGATTCTTTACCATCTGTCAAAAATTCGCAATTTTATTGCGAATTTTTGATTTCAAATTTTGAACCGGGGTCTTCCGCTGATTTGCCGCAAAGCGATAAAATGTTTCGCAGCGAGTCCCAAAGCGGAAAGGATGTGTCCAAGCTACCCCACAGCTTCATGCTTCATTGAAGTCCCATGCTTAAGGCAGCTATTCCCCATGATGATAGATTATAAGTTTTAACCTTTTGTTTTTAAATCTATCGTTAGAATGGAGTTACAAGTGAAAAAATCAATTTTGCGAAAAAATTGATTTTTTTCAAAGTTCTCTTCAAAAAAATAAGTCAAAAAAACAAGGCGAATCCTGCCAAAGAGGGGTGAGCAGATGGCAAGGGTTCGCCAATTTTTTGATTTTTTTAGCTTTTAAAATGCATCTTCATAGCCCCTCATGAAGGCTTCCTCGATGGGGTTCAAGGCATCTTCCTCGAGGAGCAGCTCACGAACATCCCGTGAGTAGATGCTTAAGTCGTCATCTCCTTTGCTGTCTCCGCCATCATCGTATAATCTCTTTTTCATAAAACCCACCTCCTTAATTTTTTTAAACCGATTGATGACATGTCAAAGGCTTATATATTCATTATGCAGTGCAATTATAGAACGAAATTATGGGGGCAAGTTACATAAATTATTTATATAAGCAGTATAGGTTCAGTGCAATGATAGGGCCAGCGCAGATTCCAAACTGGTTTCGCGGCGGGGATTCGATAATAGATTTCTTTAGCATATTCATCCTTCTGCTTATATCTTTCTTTAGCCTGAAATATTACCGGATAAAGAAGAACAGGAATTACGTTCTGCTTTCGATTTCATTCATACTGCTCGCAGTTTCTTTTCTGCTGAAAGTGCTTATAAATATTGCAATATACACTGGCTTATTCGGATACAAAGAAATTTTGTTGGACATACTCCATTTGAAGGCTCTTAGCTCAAGCGGCATATTGGGCTTTCTTGTATATTTGATTTACCATCTTGCCGCGTTTTTCGGATTGTTCGCCATGTACCTTATTTATCAAAAGCAGTCAAAAACAAGCATAATGCTCATCTCCTACCTTATATTCATTTCAGCTTTTTTCTCAAATAACCTCGATTCTGTTTTCCATTTCACGTATTTCATAATGCTTGTCCTGATTACTTCGATGTCCGTTCACAGGTACCTGAGCAAGAGGTATCCTGCAACGAGGCTTATGGTGCTAAGCCTTTTTGTTATCACATTGAGCCAGCTTTTTTTTGTGTTGAGCGAACTTGATAAATCTTTTTATATAGCAGCGCAATTTACGCAGCTTCTAGGGTATGTAGTATTATTAATTGTCTTTATAGCGGTGCTCATCTATGGCAGAAAAGAGGACAAGGACAGATATAATTGGTGACATGATGATGGCTATTGTAAACAAGGGAGGACACATAAAGCCAACTCATTTGATGTATAAGTCGAACTTGTCGCACAGCCAGCTGAAGTCTTACCTCGAGGAGCTTTTGGAGAAAGAGTTGGTAAAAAAGACAAACAACAAGAACAGGGATTACATAATAATCACGGAGAAAGGCAATGATTTTCTAAATAAACTACGGGAAATAAAGGAATTCGAAAGGGCTTTTGGGCTTTAAAAGAAATATACAATAAGTTTATATAATCTATTATTTGTATATTTAATTTATGAGTGATTTACCGCCGAATTGGGCTTTTGAAATGTATTCAAAATTATGGATGAAACTCAAGAATAATAAATTTTCAAATGATGATGCACATAAAATAATAAAAGATGATAATCTAAATCAAGGGCTTTCTCGTCTTAAAAAAGATGGTTGGTTAAATATCAGTTTAGACCCAAAAGATGCTCGTAAGAGCATATACCTTCTTAAAGACCCTAAAGAAACTATTGAAGAAATAATCAAAGAAAAAGGTAATCAAAATGCAACTTCCCACAAATAAACTTCTTTGTGGAGACTCTGTAAATATTCTAAAACAATTTCCGCCTAACTCGGTAAATCTTGTGATTACCTCACCACCTTACTTCCAACAGAGAGAATATGGTGGCGGTGAAATAGGTGGAGAGCATAATGTGGATAGATATATAGATGCAATAATGGAAGTTTTCCATGAATGCGTTAGAATTATCAGCGAGTATGGTAGCATAGTTTTTAATGTTGGGGATAAATATCAAAATGGTAGCCTTTTGCTCGTTCCGTTCCGTTTCGCAATAAAAGCTGCTGAAAGGGAAAAAGTCACACTTGTAAATAATATAACTTGGGTTAAGAGCAATCCTACTCCAAGACAATTTCATAGAAGGCTTGTAAGCAGCACAGAACCTTTCTTTCATTTTGTTAAGAGCAATAAATATTATTATGATATTGATGCTTTTCAGACTTCAAAGAGAATTGAGAAAGACAAGGAATTATCCTTATATTTATCTAACGGAAAAGAAAGCAAAATAGGGGAAAGCTACAGGGAAAACATAGCAAAATCAAATTTATCTTCTGAACAGAAAAAATCTGCACTTAAAGAATTGGATGAAGTTATTGATGAAGTTAAACGAGGGGATATATTTAGTTTTCGTATGAAGATTAGGGGCATACATTCCCCAGCTTTTGGCGGTCAGAGTGGTGGTAGGTCAATCCAAATACAAAAAAATGGATATACAATAATCAGAATGCACGGGAAAAAACTAAAGAGAGATGTAATAATCTCTCCTGTTGAATCCCTGAGAGAATATCGCCACCCAGCAATATATCCCCAAACAATCATAGAAGAGTTAATTAAGTTACTTTCAAAACCAAAGGATATTGTATTAGACCCTTTCATAGGAAGCGGCACAACTGCTGTTGCAGCCAAAAAGTTTAATAGGAAGTTCATTGGAATAGACATAAATCCAGAATATGTGGCTGTAACTGAAGATAGATTAAAGAGATTAAAATAAAAGGTGATTGGGTGACTGAGGGCAATTACAAGGAAGTCTTAAAGGATGCTCTTGAAAGTAAAAATGAACTTTCATTAAACAAAAAGGCTATTCAAGATTTAGACATAATTCTTACAAATGCAGAAAGCAGCAAGGCGGTTCTGGCTGTTTTGATAACCTCTCTTGTTAAAAAAATAGGAACACCCACTCAAGACATTCGATTACATCAAGCTGGTTTAAAAAATGGTTATTCTGGTCGTGGATTAGATACTAAAGTGGTTACTCCCTTTCTAACAGAAAATAATTTCCCTTCTATGGGTTCTGGTTCAGGTTGGCTTACAAGGTCTCTTGAACAGAGCAGCCCTTATACTTTAGATTATAAGGGGGCTGTTAAACCGCAAATTGTCAAAGATGCATTTTTGCGAATAATTGACAGAGTTGAGAATAAGAAGTTAAACCCCAAGATTGCTTTAGAATATCTTTTTTCTGGTTTAGTTCAAAAAAGAGATAGCAGTCTTTCCTTAAAAATTGCCAAACCCACCAATCTATCGATAGAAACAATTGTCCATTACCTTAATAGAGAACTTTGAATAACCCTCTGAAAATAACAATTTATTATTTGCGCATCGTCGAGACTGAAAATCAAAACAATTCAAAAAATGGGGTTATTCAAAGTCCTCAATAATCATTTTACTTCAAGCTATAAAAGTAGCGGGGCTTCTCGTCTTCCTGTTTTGGCTATTTATGCAGCCTATACACAAATGATGAAAGAGGTTATCCTATACAAAAATTATCTTTTGCCTCCATTATTAAGGCATAATGCGGCAGATAGAAAGACGGATATGATAGGGGACATTCAAGTATTTAACTCAAGTAAACATATTGTTGAAGCTGTTGAAATTAAACATTTAATAGAAATAACTCCTGCTATGGTTGAAACTGCATATAAAAAATTTAAGACAGAACCAATAAAAAGGTACTATCTTCTTACAACTACTGGAAAAAATTCCCATGCTTCAGATAATTCAAAGATAGCAATAGAAATACAAAAGAAGTGTGGCTGCCAGATTATCATTAATGGGGTTGAGCCTACTCTTAAGTATTATCTAAGGTTGCTTGAAAACCCAGATACCTTTGTTATAGCGTATGCTGAATTGTTGGAAAAAGACCAAGACATAAAATATGAACATAGAATTAAATGGAATGAGGTTGTTTCGGGTTCTTAAACACCACCCGCTTCTTACTATCGAGAGTTTTGAATAACCCTATTCCATTTATAAATAAACTGCATTTACTTTATAA
>CAYWNO010000123.1:0-4364 GCA_964459665.1 uncultured Methanosarcinales archaeon | reverse complement strand
AGTGCAGAAATCTTGGCTAATTATTAAAGTGTAAACTAATAATCAAATTGAACACTCTTTGATTTTTGCAAAACCTTTTTAAAAACCATACTTTCCCTTCAGAAAGGTGGTTTTACTTTATGGATACGAAAGAAGAAGAAGAAGATGAGATATCCATTGACTTTAGCAAGATAAAGAATTTCTTCAAAAGTAAAGATAAGGAAGAAAGCAAGGCAGAACCATCTTTAGCAAAAGAAGAAGAAAAGGAAGACGGGGAAATGTCCATTGACTTTGGCAAGATCAAAAAATTCTTTAAGCCAGACGAAAGTGGGGATGCAAAACCCGATGATGAAATATCAATAAACTGGAACAAGGTCTTCGACTTCTTCAAAAAATACGGCGTGATATTCATTGCGCTAATTCCGATACTGCTCTGTATTTACATAAGGATTCAGACAGGCTCATTGCTTTTTACCGATGACTGGGCATCAAGTACAGTAATAAACAACATAAGGTCGCAGGTTCGGGCAGGCATAGACAAGCAGTACCCTAACCTTCCCGATGCAAACAAAAACGCGCTCGTAGATCGCGAGCTTCAAAGAATACTAATCCAAAATAAAGGGCAGATAGACGAGCAGATAAAAGGCACGTCAGTTTATTTCAGGTCTTTCTTCCAGGATGAAAAAAGCAATAATTACATGCCGGACATCGACCCTTATTACTGGTTCAGGTATGCAAAGAATATAGTCGATCACGGGCATCCCGGCGATATATTAAAAGACGGAAAGCCATTTGACACTTACCAGCTTGCCCCTAACGGAAGGTTTGTTGTTCCCGACCAGTTTCATCCATATTTTCTTGCTTATTTTTACAGGTTCCTGCATTTTTTTGCGCCTGATTTGACATTGATGAGGTCTATGTTTTACTATCCGGTCCTTGTCTCGGCATTGTGCGTTCTTCTGGCATTTTTGATTGCAAGAAAAATAGCAGGCAACATCGGCGGGTTCTTTGCCGGCATGATGATGGCAGTAAATGCCGCTTTCCTGTCAAGAACCCTAAGCCCGGACAACGATGCATGGAACATATTTTTCACGCTTATCGTTACATGGCTCATTTTGGAAACCTTGGGGGAGGAAAAAAACATAAAAGTCATAGCAATGTCATTATTGGGTGGGCTTTTTACGGGGCTTTTTACCGTTGAATGGACGGGCTGGTGGTACATATTTGACTTTTTGCTTGGAACCATAGGGCTCGTATTCCTATACTTAGTTCTGACAAAAATTGACAAAATAAAACAAAACTTCATGCTCATTTTTTCCGAGCCCGCTATCAGGAATATCCTGATTGTGGGCTTTTTATATTTCTTTTCTACAGCCTTTTTTACAACTTTATTTTCAGGGTGGGGCATATTTACAAACAGCTTTCTTGGGCCGTTGAGCTTTCCTTCGATAAAGGCTCCCGTAAGCTCAACATCCCTGTGGCCGAATGTTTTGACAACCGTTGCAGAGCTTAACGAAGGCTCGATTGATGCCATAATAAATTCCATCGGGGGCAGATTTTTATTTTTCATAAGCTTGGTGGGCTTGCTGCTTGCCATATCAAGAAAGGAAGGAATAAGAAAATTCGACGCCTATTATATAATAGGGGCAACAGTATTTTACGCCATTCTTTATGTAAAGCTCGGCGCTGCCCCTGCACTGTACCAGTCAATGGGGGTAACCTCGCTGATAATATGGATTATGCTTCCAATACTTTTGAGGGTAGCATTTTCCGTATACAAAAAAGATTCTTCATATGATTTTAAGCTTCCGATTTTGCTCTCCTTGTGGCTTGTATCGACAATTTTTGCAAGCATAAAGGGAATAAGGTTTACTGTATTGATGGCGCCCGCTTTCAGCGTTGCATTCGGCGTTGCGCTGGGAAAGATTTACTTTTACATGTCAAGGCTGCTCTCAAGGGAGCTTAAAATACATAAGGCGATAGGCAGCACGATATTGATAGTATTGCTGCTCCTTATGTATATATCTCCGGCAAAAGGCTCAATTAACAGCGCAAGGTACAATATACCAATAATCAATGATGCATGGCACAGCAGCTTAAATGCAATAAAGCAGGACTCAAGCAAGAACGCGATAATAACTTCATGGTGGGATTTTGGGCATCACTTCAAGGCTATTGCCGACAGAAGGGTTACATTTGACGGCACTACCCAGACATCGGAAGCCGCGCATTGGGTTGGAAAGCTCCTGATGAGCAATGATGAGAAAAAAGCTTTTGGAATAATAAGGATGCTCGACTGCGGGCTCAATGATGCTTTTAACGAGATTGATAGGATAGGGAAGAACACCCACTCGTCGCTAAAGATACTGGACGAGATTATCCTCCTTGACAAGGCTCAAGCAGAAAAAAGTCTTGGGAAACACGGATTTGATTCGGAGCAGATAATCAGCATATTAAAGTACTCTCATTGCAGCCCTCCTGATGCTTATTTCATAGCTTCAGAAGACATGATTGGTAAAAGCGGCGTCTGGAGCCACTTTGGAAGCTGGAATTTTGAAAGGGCAGACATCTGGCAGAATGCGAGAAAGCTGCCGCAGGATAAATCAGTCGAATACATGATGTCAAAATTCAATTATACAAAAGAAAAGGCAGAGAATACCTATTTTGAAATACAGTCAATAACAACAGACAGCCAGGCAAATTCGTGGGTTGCCCCATGGCCGGGATATGGAGGAACTGTAAACTGCGGCAAAAACGAGAAAATGGGCAAAAGCTTTTATGTGTGCAGCAACGGATTTCAGGTAAACCTGAGCAACTATGATGTCTTTGCCGTAGGGCAGCAGGGCACTGTAAGGCCAAAATTGGCTGCATTCACGAGCAAGGAAGGCATGTTCATCAAGGAGTTCAACGGAAGCAATGTTGACTTGGGCATTACAATAATCCCGAAAAGCGAGAACGAGCTTCTTGGCGTATTGTCGAGCAAAGAGCTGACGGGCAGCATGTTCACGAGAATGTTTTACATGCAGGGCCACGGCCTAAAGTACTTTAAGCTATTTAACCACCAGCATGGCTTGACTGGGGCAGACATATACGATTACAAGGTAGACTGGGAAGGCAAAAACACGACGATAGTTCCTGATTATGTGAATTTCTTTAAAGATCCCGAGCCCGTAAAAGAAGAGATAAGCATAAAGGATGCGCCTATAAAGGATAAGAATCTTACGCCAATTGAGAATTTGACATTAGCCAACGATACAAATAGTGATAGTAAGGAAGCTAATAATTCAAATGACATACTCCCAAAATAAATCCAGCTAAAGCTGGGGGTTTCTCACGCAAACCATTTTACTTAAACTTTTCCCTCTTGCGTACGTGATTAGCACATTTTTTGCTCGTTGAAAAAAATGTCAATTTTTCGAAAATGTAAGCCTTCCTTTATAAAGGCTCGACTATAATCCCGCTAATCACGTACCCTCTTGCGAGGTCGCTACGCTAAAAGTTTAATGTATGGTTCGCTTAACGAGAACCCCTAACATATAAGCAACCACCTTCAGAACGAGGTGGTCGCAATGACTAAAAAACTATATCAGCACTTTAATCCAGAAGTGCACAAGATTGAGAGCAAAATCGCAACGGTGATAACATCCCATCATTGCAAGTACAACATAAATTACCATATTATTTGGATTCCAAAATATAGAAGCCTGTTCTTGTAGATAAAGTCAAAGAAGTCCTAAAAGCAATAATTGAAGGGCAATGCCAAGAGATGAGTATCAACAATCTGGCATTAGAGATATGCCAGACCATCTGCATTTATTTGTAGGCGCAAAGCCGACAGTAACACCTTTTAAGATAATTCATAAATTGAAAGGCAATACTTCAATACAGTTAAGGCGTTGCTTTCCAGAGTTAAGGTATCTTGGATATAAACAGCACTTCGGCAAAGGATTTGATAATCTCTGGGCAAGAGGTTATTACTGTGGCTCTGCTGGGCACGTTTCACAGGAACAGGTCAAAAGATACATCCAAGAGCAGATGGGTAAATCTGTTTTTGAGTATGACATTTATGGATGTCCGACTCACTTGAAAGAACAATTGACGATAGGAGATTTCACAAAGTGAAATTTTAAGAATGGGACAATTTTAATTCATCATTAGTTTGGGGAGAGCGTTCGTAGTCATTCTATTTTTTCCAAACAATATGCCCGTTAATATTATTTTTCTCATAAACTTGTAAAATATCTTCGCAAAATTTCATTAGTTCTTTATCATTATTGTTTTTCGCTAATTCATACAATCTGATAAACATTCTTTTTCCAGTTTCCGTTTGTTTATAGAGGACTTTGAATAACCCCCCTGTATTTATAAAGTAAATGCGGTTTATT
>CAYWNO010000122.1:0-4376 GCA_964459665.1 uncultured Methanosarcinales archaeon | reverse complement strand
AGTAAATGCAGTTTATTTATAAATGGAATAGGGTTATTCAAAACTCTCTATTGTATTTCAGCAAATAAGGCACTGCATTTGGTTCAACAGCCTT
Organism: uncultured Methanosarcinales archaeon; assembly: GCA_964459665.1. Lineage (GTDB taxonomy): Archaea > Nanobdellota > Nanobdellia > Woesearchaeales > GW2011-AR4. Next base: position 4,282 of record CAYWNO010000122.1, on the reverse strand, counting down.
TGCTTGATAAATAAGCCCCGTATTTGTTTGCATAGCGGAATAAGCATTTGCTGTCGCATTGATAAAAAATCCCGCAACAACTAATATACTCCCAGAAAGTATTGCAAAAATTTCAGCAAGTTTAAAATAATAGCAAATCTCCTCAATTTTGGAACTTTTTCTTTTGAGTTTATAGTCGGTGAATGTTATTAATTCTTGCTGTAAAAGTTCTATTATAAAATCGTAGGGCGAATACCCACAGATTTATCTGTGGGATGAAGCCCGTCGTCTCTTTCCAGCATTTGTGCAAGAGACAGAAGCGGTAAAAACATTTGATAGAGATTTCTGTTCAGTCTAGCTCATTAGAACCATCAAGAACAAGTATCAAGGGGACAATTTTAATTCGTAGGGGGAATTCCGTTTGTTTTTGCTTCTTTTTACAAAAAGAAGATAGTTAAGGGTGCGCTTTTGGGTGGGAGTAATTAGAGAGCGAGAAAACAGTAATATTTATATACAAATATGCACATTTGTATTAGTGAAAGGTTGAAATGGAATCAAAAAATATCACATTGAGAGTAAATTCAAGTTTATATGAGAAGTATAGAGAGTTTTGTAAAAAGAAGGGTTTATTAATATCTCGTCAGGTTGAGATTATGATGGAAGACCGGCTTAAAGTGGGAGGGAGAAAATGATAAATGATGAAAATGATGACAATGGTGAGGCTTACAATATTCCATTGAAAGAAAGAGAATTATTTACACAAACTAATGACCCTCCAATTAAAGACTTATGTGATAGGATAAATAAGGGAAGACTTGAAGTTAAAGCAGATTTTCAACGAGAATATGTCTGGGAAAATAAACCTGAACTAAAAAGCAAGCTTATTGAATCTGTACTATTGAAAGTACCAATACCTGTAGTTTATATAGCAGAATTAAAAGACGGTAAAGAAGTGGTTATTGATGGTCAACAAAGATTAAGAACATTTCTTGAATTTTGTAAAAAAGATGGTTTTAAGTTGAGTAGATTAAAAATACTTGATAATCTTAATGGAAAGTCGTATGAAAAATTACCACCAGAAATACAAGAAAAAATAGACTCCTATCCAATCCGTGTAGTAAAAATACTAAAAGAATCACACCCAGATATAAAGTTTGATATTTTTGAACGATTAAATAGAGGTTCAGTAAGATTAAGTGACCAAGAGTTAAGAAATTGTATTTACCGTGGTAGATTTAACCATTTATTAAAAATAATAGCTGAAAATGAAGACTTTCTAAGAATACAAAATCTCGATTTTCCACACAGAAGAATGAAAGATGTTGAAAGAGCATTGAGATTTTTTGCATTTTGTGATAGGGCAATTCAGAATTATAAATCTCCTTTGAAAGGATTTTTAAATGAATACATGGAAGAAAAAAGAGATTTATCAGAAGCAGAATCTAAAGAAAAAACTGACCTTTTTAAAAAGTGTGTTGAACTTGTAGAATTGGTATTTGGAAATTTAGCAGGTCATAGATGGGTACGAGAAGAAGATGAAAGTCCTGATGGCTACATAGCACAAACCTTTAATGATGGTATTCTTGACGCCCAAATGTTCGGGTTCATGGATTATGCAAAACAGAGTATAGAGAGTTTTGAATAACCCTATTCCATTTATAAATAAACTGCATTTACTTTATAAATACAGGGGGTTATTCAAAGTCCTCTATAGTTACAAAAGCTCAAATTATAAAAGATGCTTATATTGACCTTGTTTGTGAAGACTCTTTTATAGAAACTGTTGAGATAGGAACTTACAGCACGAAGATGACCAAGAAAAGAATGGAAACATGGTTAAGAAAATTAAGAGAGGTCGCAAACTATCCATCTAATGATAGACGATGCTATACTTACGAAGAAAAGAAGCAATTATTCGAAAGGAAAGATGGAAATATCTGTCAGATATGTAAAAATGGAATATTAGACATAAACGATGCACATGTAGACCATATCGAAAGATTTTCTGAAGGTGGAAAAACAATAATAAAAAATGCAAGATTAACTCATAGATTTTGCAATCTTCAGAGAGGTTAGAATGTCAAAAAAATCGTTAATTATTGAAGTAAAACCTGAAATTTTGAAGTGGGTTATAGATAGTGCTGGCTGGAAGGAGGAGGATATATCTAAAAAACTAAAAGTTAGCCAGAATGTATTTGACAATTGGCTCAAAGGTGAAGCAAGCCCCACTTTAAAACAGTTAGAAGATTTAGCTAAAATTGTTAAAAGACCTCTTGCTGTTTTTTTCCTGCCACAAGCACCAAAAGAGAAACCTCTACCAAAAGATTACAGAATGCTTCCCGATAAAGTAGGAAAATTTGATAAAAAAACAATCTTGGCAATAAGGAGAGCAAGAAGATTACAGAAAGTAAGCAAGGAGCTTTCAGAAAATCTAAATGCAAACTTAAACAAACTTGTTTCAACAGTTAGACAATCAGAAGACCCTAAGAAAATAGCCGAGAAATATAGGGAAGAATTTAACTTTGACGAAGCAAAACAAAAGAAGTTTAAAACAGCATACGAATTGTTTAATTTTTTAAGAGATACTATTGAAGATAAAAACATTATTGTATTCCAGATTTCTATGCCTGTTGAAGATGCAAGAGGATTTACTTTAGTTGATGATTCTCCTGCTGTTATTGTTGTTAATTCAAAAGACCAGATAGAAGCAAGAATTTTCACATTAATGCATGAATTTGGACACTCTCTCCTAAATGAAAGCGGAGTAAGTATGCCTGAAAATTCTTTGTTTGTTAAGAGTATTGAGAATATCGAAAAATGGTGTAATGACTTCTCATCCGCTTTTTTGCTTCCTGAAACATTGGCAAAAGTGGAATTTAGCCAGCATAAAGATGTAGCTAAACTTTCAAGAGCATACAAAGTAAGCAAAACAATGCTCTTTTATAATATGTTTAAATTAAATTTCATCTCAAAAGAACAATATAACGCATTTGTTGATAAATACATACCTGAAAGTCTAAAGCCAAAAGCTAAAGCAGAGAAAAAAGGCGGATTTAGACCGACAGCAGATAAGCAATGTCTAAGTGAAAGAGGACATAAATTTGTTTCTCTCGTTGTTAATAATGTAGATAAAGGATTTATTACCCATAGCGACGCTTTAGGTTATCTTGCGATTAAATCAAAGAATCTTGATAAAGTGATGAGCAAGACTAAAAAATGACGACAATAAACTACTATGTGATTGATTCAAGTTCACTTATAGAATTGAACAGGCGTTATCCTATTGATGTTTTTCCTACACTTTGGAAGAACGTAGAGAAGTTGATAGAAAAAGGATATTTAATTTCACATAAAGAAGTTCTTAAAGAAATATCTATTATGGATGACTCGTTAAAGAAATGGGCTAAAAAGCAGAAGAAATTCTTTAAAGATTTAGACGAAAAACAGATGGAAATAGTAAGGCAAATCTTGTCAAAATATCCCTCATTGGCAAAATCAGATAATGAAACTGCGGCGGCAGATCCATTTGTGATAGCATTAGCAGTGGAGATGGGAAGCACTACTCAACAAACATTATTCCAGACTGTAAAAGGCAGAATTATAGTAACAGAAGAAAAGTTAAGAGGCAATAGAGTAAAAATTCCATTTGTATGCAAGGATTATAATATTGAATGTATAAACATAATTGAGATGTGCAGAGTTGAAGGTTGGAAATTTTAAGGTTAAGTTTTTCGCCCATCATTAGTCGTCGTTACGGAATTCCCCACGTTTCGTTTTAAAATTGTCCCCATTCTGGAGATTTCACTATGTGAAATCTCCTATTGTTAGCTGTCCTTTTAACTGAGTTGGACAGCCATAAATATCATATTCAAAGACATCTTTGCCCTGCTGTTCTTGAATGTATCTTTTAACTTGTTCTTGCGATACGTGCCCAGCAGAGCCGCAGTAATACCCTCTTGCCCATAGATTATCAAAGCCACTTCCGAAATGCTGTTTGTATCCAAGATACCTTAAATCAAGAAAACATCTTCTCAACTGTATTGAAGTGTTGCCTTTCAACTTATGAATTATCTTGAATGGCGTTACTGTCGGCTTTGCGCCTACAAACAAGTGCAGATGGTCTGGCATAATTTCTAATGCCAGATTGTTAATGCTCATCTCTTGGCATTGCCCTTCAATAATTGCTTTCAGAACTTCAACAACCTTTCCATTCAGTATTGGCTTCCTGTATTTCGGAATCCAGATAATCAGTAGTTCGGACTGAAAGACAATTCTAGTCAATAACGAAAGATATTTATTCAGA
>CAYWNO010000121.1:0-4391 GCA_964459665.1 uncultured Methanosarcinales archaeon | reverse complement strand
TTATAAATAAACTGCATTTACTTTATAAATACAGGGGGTTATTCAAAGTCCTCATTAGTATCTATAAATTTCCGATATGATACAGATAAAAAGATACCCCAATCCAAACCCAAATGGAAGGGAATTGATTGATTGCCCAGGATGCAAACAAAAAAAAGAGTATCACGCAAAAGGGCATTGCTATAAATGTTACAAGAGGCTTGTTTGGAAAAATAAAGAAATAGAATGCAAGGGTTGTGGAAGAGTAATGCCGCATAAAGCTTTCGGCTTATGCGGAGGGTGCCATACAAGATTGCACCATTACGATCTGACAAAACGCGCCAATGCTAAAAAATGGTATAATATAAGCCTTGAAAAATTACGGGAATTGACAAAAATCTGTGCAGCTTGCGGATTTGACAAGCTGGTAACTTTACAGCATCTCGATGGCAACAGGAAAAACAACGATGAAAAAAACTTAGTCGGATTATGCCCAAACTGCCACAAAATGATTCATACTTACCAATATCATGGGGAAATCAAAGAAATTCTGAAAAAGAAAGGCTACAATACTCAGATGGTGCATCCGACAAATTACATAAAAAGAGGATTTAAATGCTAGACAAACTCGAAACAGAGCTTAAAATAAGAGGATTCAGCAAGCGCACTGTGGAGACTTATATGTTCCACAGCAAAAGGTTCATTGACTTCATAAAAAAAGAGCCACAAAGCGTTGATGAGAATGATGCGAAGAGGTATATTGCTTACCTGATGACAAACTTAAAATTAAGCCCCGGAAGTGTTAATCTTGCCTTAAGCTCGATCAAGTTCTTCTTCAATGAAATCTTGCAAAATAGGGCATTTAATGCGCTCAAGGCCCCTAAAACTGAGAAGAAGCTCCCGACAGTTTTGACAAAAGATGAGATAAGAAATCTGCTTGATGCAATCAAAAACCCAAAACACAAGCTGCTGGTTGAATTTATGTACTCATCCGGCTTGCGTGTCAGCGAATGCGTCAATTTAAAGGCAGATGACCTTGACCTTAATGAGAAGATAGGTAAAATAAAGCATGGCAAGGGTAACAAGGAAAGATACATAATCCTTTCGGACAACCTAATCCGGCATCTTAATGATTATCTTAAAGCCAAAAAGGACAACAGCCAGTACATTTTTTCTGTCAAAGAAAGGCCAATAACCACAAGGCATGCCCAGAATATAGTAAAGCAAGCTGCCAAAAACGCCGGAATAAAAAAAAGAGTATTCTGCCATGCCCTAAGAAGCAGCTTTGCAACACATCTGCTTGAAGCAGGAACCGACATAAGAGTTATACAAGAGCTTCTTGGCCATTCAAACCTTGCAACAACGCAGATTTATACAAAAGTCTCTACACAGCAGCTAAAGAAGGTTAAGAGCCCGCTGGATAGTTTGTAGATTTTAATAAACAACAGTCCATGGGTATTTAGTATCTGTGATTTTCCAAGAACTTTCTTTGATTTTTACTATGTTTTCAATTTCCTGGACATCCTGCCTTACTTCTTCTCTAAATTTGTTCAAATCAGGAGGGCCATCAATATCTTTAGTCGCCCATAAACTGCTTTCGGTCAGATAAAAAGATATTGGCCCAAAGCCAGGACCGCGAGGATAAATTTTTATGCCATTCGCTTTCTCAAATGGCACCTCAGATTCCCTATAAGTACAAAACTTCTTCCTTTCGCCTTGATAATCAGTTGTATGGCAACCTTGTTCTTCCAGTTTTGTCTTGATTTCCTGAAGGGAGATATGCTCGATACTCACGTAACCTGTGTATAATGTTCTTGCACCCGGAACTGGAACTACACCCTTCATTAAAAGGAAATACCCGATAATTAGAATAGCAATAATTATGCCAATTACTGATAAAGATATTTTTATAATTTTTCTCATATGGTTAAAATGAGTTGACTCATTTATATTAATTTTGATAATTTCAATAAGATTTGAAGTCAAGCCTTATTTAATAAACTACCCTTCCCGATAAACCTTAGGCTCCGGAGTTATCCTGTCAAAAAACTCAATAAACCAATAGTAAAGCGGGAAAAACAAAATGATGGCTAAGAATGCCCTAAAATTAAACTTTATGACGTTGTATATGATTGGGGTTACCATAACCAGCACATAAGTTATCCATCTTATTCTTCCTATGTAAAACACAATTTTTTTTATCCTTATTCCTGAAATGATAACAAAAACCCCATATCCGAATACGGCAACCGAAAGAGAAAATTTAAGAAAAACCCCAAATGTAAGTTCTATAATTCCTTCTGAAAGAAGCCTATACAAGTACCTTGCCCAGTCAATGCTAGCAAGTATTGGAATAACTCCATTCCCTATTGCATTTCCAAAAGAAGTCCCATACTTTTCAATAAAAAACTCGGTAAAGAACCAGTTAATCCATATAGGGATTATTATCCAAAACATCTCGGGCTGCTTAAGAGGGGCTACAAAAATCGAAAGCCAATACAAAAAGAGGTTTAATACGGGCAAAAATATTGAATTGAACATACTCAAAAAACTAATTGGCATCACCTTTGTTTAAATTATAAAATCAAGAAATATAAAAATGTGTTGGAAATAGTCTGCTTAAAACTTTTTATCAAAGATAAAAAGTTTTAAGTCGAAGGCTTAGAACCCAAACTCCTGCAAACTTAACTGAAGTATGTTTTCTTTTGCCTGCAGAGTCTTGAATTCTGGATCAAGCTTAATATAAGGCTTTGAATTAATGTACCTCTTTAGTATAGGGACTCCTTTCTCTATGAGTGAAGTTACATAACTTCCTGCCAAGCCTTCTGACATTTCAAGCTTGCTTGCAATGTCTGCATATGTCAGCACGCCTTTCTCTTCTTCAAGAGTATATATCACTAAGAATACCTCTTGTTCCCTCCTGTTGAGCCTTTTCACGTCAAAATCCGTCTTTTTTGTAACTAAAATTCCGGAATTAGATTCGAGATACATCTGAATCGTGTCCACTCTTTCGCTTAATTTATCGAGCTTTTTTTCAATATCGCATATGTATTCGTAATTTGCAGAAATCTCATTTGTATTTTCATTTATTGCCTGTAGGTGCTCCTCAAACTCGTGCCGAACATTAGTAAACTCTGATTTAAGCCTCTTTTTTAGCTGGCTTAACTCTACACCGATACCTCTAAGAAATAATTTGTCCAAAATTTTAATCACCCCAAAATTTTGATAAAAATTGGATGTTTATATAGCTTTCGATTTTACGGGCTTCATCCAAAAATTCGCTTCCGCGAAGGTTAGCAGCTTCAAAGTCCTTGATGTTTTATTCTATAGCCGACATTCCCCGTGAGGGACGTCCCCCTTGTCGGCGGGATTATTTGGATGATTGGACTTTGACTTTATGCTGCTAACCCATTTTTTGGATGAAGCCGATTTTACGCTTTAAATTCTCTTTATGGACTTTGAGAGGTATTCTTTTTCCTTTCCGTGTTTTATAACACCTATATCGTCTAATTCTTCTATCTCTTCCAGGAGGCGGTAAAATGAGCTTTTTGAGCAAAAGTTTTGCTCATCAACTAACATTTCCTTGAGCTGCAAAGCGGATATTCTCTCATATTTTTTTATGTAGGAGAGGATTACGCTCTTAACGTAGTCTTTTGAATTTTTTGTAAGCCTTTTTATTATCTTTTCCTTGATTGATGATTTTTTATGTTCGAGAAGCTCAAGCCTCTTTTCAATCCTTGACAATCCATCCTGCAGCTCTTTTGGTGCTCCTATTTGAGAAGGCTGAGCCTCACTTTTTAAGATTTGATTGTGCATTCTTGAATGTTCTTGGTAAAACTCTGCCAATTCATCCATTTTATTGTCCAATTCCCCAATCTTAGCCGCCATTCTCTCAAACGAGTAATACCCGTCAATAATATGCCTTATTTCCTCTCTTGTTTTTGGGATATAAGAAACCTCCAGCTTAAGCTGTTTTATCGCCTGCTCCTGCTCTAGGCTTTTCCTGTAAAAGTGATTGAGCCATTGAAAAATTCCAGAAGTATCTTTCTTTACATTTGCAAATGACTTTTTAAGGGCATCATTAATTTGCATTAGCCTCCGCTCATTTTCGTTGTCTTTTTTCCAAAACATAACGATATTATAATCCCAAATTATTTAAATCTTTTCATTTTTGGGAATTATTCAGGACTAAGTTAGTACTATTTTGGGATTGGTTATAGTCTATAAATTTTAGTTTTTGGGATTATTAAGAGATTATATTGGGACTATAGTAAGACTAATCTGGGATTTAAAAAATCTTTAAGAGAAATTTGAAAAAATAAATTTTTTCGCAAAATTTATTTTCCCAATTTTTCCCATAAAAATTAAAATAAAATACCCAATCGCCCCAAGGGGCGGGGTATTTTGATGTG
>CAYWNO010000120.1:0-4415 GCA_964459665.1 uncultured Methanosarcinales archaeon | reverse complement strand
CAATTTCCTTTGGCTGTGGATTTTTTCTTTTTATAATGCTCACATTTTGATGGCAGCCTTCAACTTTTCAATAACGCCTGACGCGTCATTTTCCATATTGCTTTTTGTGATACCTCTTGAACTTGCCGGCCTTTATTTTTTCCCACCACCATCTGTTAGAGGCGTACCATCCAATAGTTTCTTTCAGGGCATTCTCGAATCTGGCTTTAGGCTTCCATCCAAGGCTTCTTAGCTTGCTAAAGTCAAGCGCGTATCTACTATCGTGCCCGGGCCGATCTTTTACAAATTCCATAAGAGAATCTGGCTTGTCCAGCCCTTCAAGAATTGCCTTTGCCGCTTCAAGATTTGAGCGCTCATCGCCGGAGCCTATGTTGTATGCCTCGCCGATGGCCCCTTTCTCCATGAGAAAATAGATTGCCTCGCAATTATCCAAAACATAGAGCCAGTCCCTCCTGTTAAGGCCGTCGCCGTACAGCGGAAGCTTCTTGCTTTCCATAGCGTTCGTTATCATCAATGGGATGAATTTTTCCGGATGCTGGAAAGGCCCGAAATTATTCGAGCTTCTTGCAATCACAACCGGAAGATTAAATGTCTTGAAGTAAGAGTATGCAAGCCTGTCGGCTCCTGCCTTTGACGCAGAATAAGGGCTCGAAGGGCTTATCGGGCTTTTCTCGTCAAACGAGCCGGAATCTATGCTGCCGTAAATCTCATCCGTGGAGATGTGGACAAATTTCTTAATCCCAAATTTTTTTGCAGCATTGAGAAGAACGAATGTGCCCACAACGTCGGTTTTTACAAAGCTGCCTGCCTCCATTATGCTCCTGTCAACATGCGTTTCCGCGGCGAAATGCACGATTATGTCGGCATCTTTTGCCAGCCTGCCGACAAGTTTCTGGTTACAGATATCACCCTTTACAAACCTGTAATTTTTTTTGTTTTCTATGTCTTTTAAATTGTCAAGATTGCCGGCATAAGTAAGCTTGTCTAGATTTGTTATTTCATAATCTTCATGCTTACTTAGAACGAGCCTTATAAAATTAGAGCCTATGAATCCCGCGCCGCCCGTGATTAACAATCTCATTGTGGATAGCCTTTTAATTTTAAAACATTATCCGCCCTTCTCAACGCCCCATTCGTATGGGATGTCCTTGCTTTTAAAGTCAACCCTGAACTCGTCGGGATTCTTGCAGTCATAAGGCAGCGTGGGGCAGTTTATAAGATAAACAGGCTCGCTTCCGTCAGGGGTTATGCCATGCAGGACAAATGTCGGTATTTTTAGCAGTATGGGATTCTTTTCGCCCATGAAGACTTCCTGTATTTCTGAATTGGTGGGGCTACCCTTTCTTGTGTCATAAAGCACGACTCTTGCATTGCCCCTGACTACAATAAAATGGTCTGTTTGCTTTTTATGGTAATGCCATCCCTTGACGTATCCGGGATTGCACACGGTAAGATATACCTGCCCGAATTTCTCGAATATGGAGTCGTCGCATCTTAGCATCTCCATAAGAAAGCCCCGCTCGTCAGTGATTACTTTTAGCTTCTTGATTTCCACGCCTTTTATCATTTGACTTGTGTATTCCGACACATTTAAATAAATTATTATTCCATGGCGATATTGAAAAGTTGAAGGCTGCCATCAAAATCTACCTATGCCGTGGTACAATATTCCCATAGACTTGATTTTTTCCTTGTCGAGGCAATTCCTGCCGTCTATGAATGCCCTTATCTTATGCCTTCGCAGGCTTTCCAAATCCATTTTCCTGAATTCGCAGTGGTCTGTGGCAAGGATTATATAATCGCTTTTTATTAGCAATTCATCAACGTCTTTCACGCTGCTGCCTTTGCGAACATGCGGGTCAAAAACAAAGACTTCTGCGCCTTTTGCCCGAAGATTATGGATAATCTCGAATGCGGGGCTTTCCCTTATGTCGTCAACGTCTGCCTTGTAGGCAATGCCGAGAACGCCTACCTTTGCGCCCTTGATTTGCTTTTTTAGCTTTTTTAGCTGCTGCTCCAAAAGCTCAACTGCATATTTGGGCATGCCGTTGTTTATTTCACGCGCGAGCAAAAGAAACCTGTGATTGAATCCTAGTTGCTTTGCCTTTTCTATCAGGTAGTAAGGATCAACGCTTATGCAATGCCCGCCAACGCCTGCTCCGGGATAATGCGGCATGAACGCAAAAGGCTTTGTGGAAGCGCCCCTGATTACCTCTATTATGTCAATGCCAGCCGCATCAAAGCTTTGGGCCATCTCGTTTACGAATGCGATGTTTACGTCCCTGAATGTGTTTTCCATTATTTTTGTGGCTTCGGCTGCCTTTACGCTGCTTAATTGCATGATGCCTGCGGTTATTATTGTTGCGTAAAAATCTGCTGCCTTTCTCGTTGACTCTTTTGTTATGCCTCCTACAACCCTCGGCAAAATTTCAATTGTCCATTTTTTATTTCCCGGGTCTATTCTCTCGGGGCAATGCGCGACGAAAATATCATTGCTGTAAGCGTCGAACTTTTCCTTTTTAAGTATTGGAAGCACAATTTCCTCTATTGTTCCAGGATAGATTGTAGATTCAATAACCAAAAGAGCGCCTTGCCTTATGTGCTTTGAAACGGAAGATACCGATTCCATCAATGCCGTAAGGTCAGGAGAATTATTTTTGTCAACAGGAGTTGGAACGCAGACAATCACGACATCGGAATCCGGAATGCACTCGCCTGCATCAATGGTCGCATGAATCCGATTATTCAGGCTCTTTAATTTGCCAACCAGGTATTCGTCGTCAATCGGGCTCTCTCCTTTGCTGATTAAACCGACCTTGTTTTTATCAACATCCAGCCCGTAAACCTTGTTGCCCTTCTCAGCGCACAGGCAGGCAAGAGGCAATCCAACATAGCCGAGCCCGACCACAGTTATGGTTCTCATTGCGTAAAAAATAATCAAGGGGGGTTTATAAAATTTTCTGGGAAAAGGACATTAGAGAACTTTGAAAAATTCGCTTTTCAAGCGAATTTTTCAACTTATAATTTATGTTTATTAATTTTAGTTAAAAAACAAAAACAAGAATAATCAAAAAGGCAATCAGCGCATGAAAAGCTTGAAAGCCCCGTCGAAAAACAACACCGTGCCGAACAAGGCTATGATGATTGAATAATAAGGTATTCCAGCTATTACGGATATTATGCCGCTTAGCACGCCGCCGATGCTTGCGCCTACAACAGGAATGTAGCCCAACAGGATTATGAAGAAAGTAAAGCCCATCCATAATTCAATAAAAGCTATGATTTTCTGTATCATGGTTCTAAATTATTGCTTTCTCTTTGCCATCATCCCGAAAGCCTCTTTAATTCCTCTTCGGGATTGGGGCTTGGATCGACTTGCTGGACTACAAACTCAAGCCTGTTAAACAATGAATTCTTGTTCGCCCTTCCGTTTAGCTTTATGATTGTTCCAAGAAGTCTGTTCTTTGCGGCTTCAAATTCTGCCGGCTCGTTCTTGAACTTTAAAAGGGCATCATGTGGCATTCCAAGCAGCTTTTCAACATGGCTCCTGAAAAAAACGCACCTTATTGTCTCGGTGCCGTCGTCGAGTACTGCATTCAGGACATAAGCATACACGGGCATCACATTGCCGTGGTCATTGCACACGAACAAGTCCGTGCTTTGCCTCGCCCTTTTGCCGCACTTGGGGCAGATTTCATAAAACCTAAGGTCAAAGACCTGAACTATTGTTCCGAGGAGCTCGACATCATTGTCGTTTTCATTTAGCACCTTTATTTCTTTTCTAGTGCCCTGCCTTGTTTCAACGGCAACTTCATTGATGGCTTCCCCCTTTGGATTTATCAGCAGCTGGCTTTTTTCATTAAGATGTATTTCCTTTCTTCCGAGATTTTCCCTCACATAGCCGCCTATGACCTTGACTATGAATCCCTGCCCTATATTTGCGGCGTGCTCGGCCTGTGTGCCCCACATAACAACCCTTATTGTCCCGGTTTCATCTCCTATCAATATAGATGCAACCTTGCTTATTGCGTCGTTTTTAACAAACTCCCTTACATCATAAACCTGCAAAACTTTTCCCAAGGTCTCAACGTCCCTCATTCCGCTAAGAATGTTCTTTATCTGGAGCTTTCCGCTCAAGGGCTCAAAAAGCTTTACCCCAAGCTCGTTGGCAACTATGTGCCCCGCGCCTTCCTTGCTTATCAATCCTGAAAGCTGCTTTAGCTTCCGCTCAATTCTCTCCTCTATCTCGCTTACTGGCATGCTTGTCTTCTCATTAATCTTAAGAACAATCTCCTCATAAGGTATTTTAATCATAATTCTGGTTGATAAATAATTGTTTATAATGGTTTTGGTTTTAACTCCTTTGAAGCGATGAGAATTCTTTTAAGCATTTGAGATTAAAAATAAGCTGAGGT
>CAYWNO010000119.1:0-4698 GCA_964459665.1 uncultured Methanosarcinales archaeon | reverse complement strand
TCCTCTTTTTGCGGTCAATGCTTATATTGTTGGTAACTCGGGCGCCAAGAATATAGAGAGTTTTGAATAACCCTATTCCATTTATAAATAAACTGCATTTACTTTATAAATACAGGGGGTTATTCAAAGTCCTCTATAGTCTATCTCTTAATTTTTCTGCGGCTTTTGACATTTCCTTAAGCTTAAGATATGCTTCATCAAGCGAAACTTGCGCCTGATTGCCAGGAGCAAATCCGCAATCAGGGTTTAAGATTATTCTTTCCTTATCTATGTACTGAAGGGCGCTTTCAACCCGCTTGACAATGATATCGGCAGTATCAGCGGCTCCTGCGTTTACATCGACGCAGCCAAATCCTATTTTCATATCCTTCGGAATTTCTTCCAAAACGGAATAGTCGCCGGCATCAGAACTTGCAAATTCCATGGCAAGCTGGCTAACCTTTAGCTTTTGCAGATATGGCAATATAAAATCATAGCTCCCTTTTCCAACAAAGCCTTTGGAAGTTTGAGCCAGCTTTTGCCTGTTTCTTGTGCCCGTGCTCCTGCACAAGTGCACCCCTATTTCTATTCCGTCAATTCCATCAGCCATCTTGTTTATGAGCCTTACTGCCTCCCTGCATTCCAAATCCGGATCAGCAAACTTTTTCCTGTACATCTCATCAACAAAAAGGCAAAAGTTAGGGTCATCAATTTGGATTACAGAAACTCCGATTTTTTTTAGTTCAATCATTTCATTCATCAGGTAGTCCGCTATTTCTTCCATAAATTCATATCTTGAGCCGTATGCACTGCCGGATTTTTCATCATCCCACATTCTTGCCCCAATCAGGAAAGGCGATGGAATTGCGACCTTTACTTTGCGCCGGGTATTATTAAGAATAAATTTAGCCTCTTTAGCAAATAAGTTTTTTTCCTTTAATGAAATTCTTTCTGTTACCGTATGCCACCATAAGCCGTCTTTAAGCGTTCTTTTGAATCCGTTAAGCAAATCGGCTATTACTCCTATGTAAGAGAGCCTCCTCCATTCGCCGTCGCTTATGATATCTATTCCTGCTTTTTCCTGAATATCAATTATGAACCTTATTGCAGAATCTAATTTTTCTGCATGCTCCTCTTTGCTTAAGTTTTGGTTTAGAAATGGGTTTGTCAAATCCTGCACGTATTTTGGGCGGGGCATGCTTCCTATAACGGATGTCGGGAATAGATTATTCATTTTTGAATTGTCCTGAAGTTGAAATTGATTCTGATGCGAGCTTTATGTCTTCTACAGTGTCTATTTCGTAATAACCGCCGTGAGTTGGCACGAAATGAATCTCTTCACCATTTTCCAGCATTTCTTCAAGCAGATGAATTAGGTAGGATTTTTTGAAAACAGAAGCTTCATGGAAAGGCTTTCCTTCATATTTTTGCTTTGCTTCATGGTAAGCCTTAATGAATTTTTGCGCTCCCTTTGGGGTGAATTTTGCGACTCCTATGAACTCTCCATCAGCGCCATCATTTGATATCTTTCTGGAAATCTTTTTAATTTTAGCGCCTTCAAAAAGGACCTTTTCAGCATCATCCATCGGGTGCTGCGACCTGTCCTTGTATCTTGATTTCCAGTCTGTGTCTATTGCCAAAGTGATGTCATGCCTGCTCTCAAAAACTTTTTTTATGATTTCGGGTGTGTATATTATATCAGAATAGCTTGAGATAAAGCCGTCTTTCATTGCATCCTGAGCGTAAAACAGCGAGGCAAGTATGTTATTGTGCTCCCATTCGATGTTGTGGTGAAAAACAAAATTCGGATATTCTTTTTTGACGACTTCTATCAGATAGCCCCCGATAAAATGCAGGTTGCCAGGGTTGGATTTTCTGAATGCCTCCATCGAATAATCTATTATCCTTTTGCCGCTTATCTCAGTAAAGCATTTGGGCGCATCTTTGGAATAGGGCATGATTCTTGCCCCGCGACCTGCCCCGATTATTATCACGTTCATTTTTACACTCACCTTCTGGGTCTCATCCCAATATAAACAAATTCTTCAATTTTTCCCGGTCTATCATAAACTCCATGCCATATACCCCTAACTAAAACTTGGTAACCGCTTGCTTCTGCAACAGATTGTAATTGTTCAGGAGTATAATAAAACCTCGTTGTGTGAGGATCATGCCCTGGCTGTCCATGTCTTGTTTCAAGAACCCTATTTCTAGAATCATAATCGTAACCTATTACATTCGGGTCATGTCCGTTTAAGCTGACGCCTAAATTTCCGAGATCAAATAAGTGATGGGGCTTAATTCTTTCCATTTGGTGCTCAATCGGCCAAGAAGCATTTATCGTCTTTAAAGCCAAAAAAACAACCGCATCGGGTGTTAGCGTTGGTTCTAAATCAAGTAAAATATTTTGCAAAAAAGGAGGCGGTCCATAATGCGTGCTTGAAACACCATAAGCTGCGCTTACGGAATGAGGATGCAGTGTTTCAATTTCTTTATAGTCTTCTTTAATCGTGAGTCTGCTCTCCAATCCGCCATTCTTGAATCTGGCTAGCATCTTAATTCTAGGAACAGATTCCTTTTCAAAAGATACCACATTGTAGTGCTCGGCGATTTCGTAATCATCGGCCCCTACGCCCGAGCCTAATACGGCGACAACCCCATTAGAATCAGGCGTGATGCCGTTTGAATAGAGTAGTTGCAAAAAAGGAACGACAAAATAATTTGGTTTATCTGTGTCAGCGAATATTAATCCGCCATTTTGGTATACCCCTGATAAATCCACGCGCGAATTAACTACATCGCTTAATTCTTCACGAACCATAAAATTTTTTTAGGCTTTTTATTTAAATAAACTCCTGAAAGAAATATTCCAATATGAATATTCACTCTTTAAATTTGTTAGTCACCGGCATTCTCCATTCCATTCCGTGAAACGAGCATTCAGACAAGCGTATAAGCATTGGAGATCTTCTTTTATGCTCATTTAGCCTGATTCTTTGGGCTGCGCTTTTCACGATTTTTTCTTTGAATCCCCTGCGAATAATCTCCTGCACGGATAAGCCATCTTCAATATACATATTCAAAATCTCATCCAGCACTTCGTAATCTGCTCCAAGCTCTTTTTTGGCAGTCTGCCCGGGTATCAACTCTGCGCTCGGCTCTTTTCCAAGAATTGAAGACGGGATTCCAAGGAATTTTCCCATTTCAATTACTTCTGTCTTCCACAAGTCGCCTATGATTAAAATGTCCGCCGCATTGTCGCCGTATTTTGTGGTGTATCCGAGGGCGATCTCTGACTTGTCCGATGTGCCTATGACCAATGAATTATTGAGGTTTGCAAAATAGTAAAGAAGCATCATCCTTGTTCTTGCTTTTAGATTTGCCTGCGCATAGATAAATTTACCTGCTTTTGCAAAAAAATTTCCGTCCAAAACGGAAATTTTTTTTATTGTATCATTTATTGCATCTATCTCCAAAAGATAGCGCTTAATCCCGAGCTTTTTCGCCAAGGCTTTTGCATCTTCGATGCTCTCTTTGGAAGTTACGCCATCTTCAGGCATAAGAAGCGCTGTTACATTATTGTTTCCGAGGGCTTTTGCTGCAAGGCAGCAGGCGACAGAGCTGTCTATTCCTCCGCTTAATCCAATCACGGCGCTCCTGAAATTATTTTTTTTGAAATAATCTTTTATTCCAGATATGACGGCATTGCAGACTTCTTTTGTGGTCATTTTATTTTGTAAAATAAAATTAAAATTTTTTATATTCTATTAAAAAAATTTTACGTTTAAAATATCCTCTTCAAAATCCCTGCATTTTTCTATAACTTTTCCATCTTTAAAATACATGCTGTGCCCATAATAAACTATGCCATCCTGCGAGCCTGCCTGATTTACGTAAACTATCGGTACCTTGTTTTCTTCCCATCTTTGCCTTATCACGCTTTCCAGCCTTTTAATCTTTCCCTTGCTGTAAGGCGATGCGGAAATGTTTATCATCAGCTCTGCCCCGTTTTCTTTTTGCTTTTTTAGGGTTTTTGGGAACCATATATCCTCGCAGATGCTAAGCCCGATTTTTTTACCAAAGAAATCAAAAACCGTAGCTTCGTTTCCTTTCCTGAACCATCTTTTCTCGTTGAATATTGAATAGTTTGGCAGGCATATCTTGCGGTGAATTTTAATTATCTGCCTGTTTTTAATGAATGCGGCGCTGTTGTAAACGCAGTTTTCTGCTTTTTCCGGAAATCCGACAATTGCCGCCTTGTCTTTGCAGGCATTCGCTATCTCCTTCAGGGCGGACATGCTGCAATCCAAAAAGCTGTTATTAAGAAGCAAATCCTGCGGGCTGTATCCTGTAACGGAAAGCTCGGGAAAAACAACAATGTCGGCTTTTATTTTTTTGATTGCGAATATTATCTTTTTCGCGTTTCCTTCAATGTCGCCGACAGTCTGGTTTAGCTGCGCCAATGCTATTTTCATATTGGCTTAATTAACTCCAGATATTTAAAAATGTTTTTGAAAATTAGGCTTCATCCAAAAAATGGGTTAGCAGCCTCAAGTCAAAGTCCAATTCATAAAAAAATTCAGCCGACAAGGGGGACGTCCCTTACGGGGAACCATGAAAATCCAAGATTTTCAGGGTGCCAAAAATGCTATGCATTTTTTAGCATGTCGGCTATAAAAATAAAGCATCAAGGACTTTGAAGCTGCTAACCTTCGCGAA
>CAYWNO010000118.1:0-5019 GCA_964459665.1 uncultured Methanosarcinales archaeon | reverse complement strand
ACCTCAGCTTATTTTTAATCTCAAATGCTTAAAAGAATTCTCATCGCTTCAAAGGTCTATAATGTTGTCCTTTTTAAATCGTTCGTTTCCGTACGCCTCACAACCAAAACTTTAAAAACAATTGCAGCTTTTTTATTTCAACGATGATACAAAAAATAAAAGACCTGATGAAGATTAAAGAGGAAATTGACGTAATAAACAAGAATGTTTTGGAAAACAGCAGAATCATCTTGGGACTTAAGACAGAGCTGGAATCATTAAGAAAAGATCTCGCCGAAACAAAAGCAGCCCAGCAGGAATTCTTAAAGAGTTTCAAGGAAAACCTTTTCGTGATTAAAAACTTAAGAGAAGACTTCGGGAAGGAAGTTTATGAATTCAAGCTCTTAAAGTCTCAGATGCAGAGAAAGATACTGGACAAATTCGAGGAGGAGCTGCAAAAAGACCTTGAAATAAGCAGGGAATCCTTGAAAAAAGACAGCGAAGATTACTCTGAAGTAAGAAAAAAGGCTGCCGAGATATTGTCAAGGCTGAGCATGACAGGCGGGGAAATAAGCAAGCTTGTCGAGATAAGCAAAGGCATAAAGAAGGAAGATTTTGAACTGACAAAGTTTGCAAGGCACTTGATGGATATGGACAAAGAAAAGCTCGAATTGATGAGAAAGATTGACAATCTTGAGAGGCTTGTCTCTAAGATGAGAAGAAAAGATATTTGAGGGGCCTGTAAAATGCAAAATTTTTTTACACTAAATGACCTTGACTTTAATGGAAAAAGGGTTCTTGTAAGGGTTGATTTTAATGTACCCCTTGACAAGAAAACCAATGACGTTTCAGACGACAAAAGAATAAAAGAAAGCCTGCCCACGATAAAATTCCTTATGGAGAAAAATGCAAAGGTTATTTTATGCTCGCACCTTGGAAGGCCTGACGGAAAGATAGTTGAAAATTTAAGGATGGGAAGGGTTGCCGCAAGGCTGGGGCAGCTTCTTGGCATGAAAGTAAAAAAGCTCGATGACTGCATCGGCGATTCCGTAAAAAAAGAAGTAAGCAGTATGGCGGGCGGCGATGTTGCAATCTTGGAGAACCTGAGGTTTCATCCGCAGGAAGAGTCAAATGACGATGATTTTTCAATGCATCTTGCGGAGCTTGCGGAGCTTTATGTCAACGACGCATTCGGAACGTGTCATCGGGCGCATGCATCAACTTATGGCGTCGCAAAATACCTCAAGTCGGCGGCAGGGTTTTTGGTCGAGAAGGAATTAAAAATAATGGGCAAGGCAATGGAAAACCCCGACAGGCCTTTTATCGGCATACTGGGCGGCGTTAAGGTATCGGACAAGATAAAAGTAATAGAGAGCCTGCTGCCTAAAGTTGACGAGCTGCTTATTGGCGGCGCGATGATTTTTACATTTTTCAGGGCGCAGGGCAAAAATACCGCAAAGTCAATAGTTGAAGAAAGCTCAATTGAACTCGCAGGAAAATTATTAAGCAATCCAAAGATTATTCTGCCAGTTGATGTTGTTGCCGCCGACAAATTCGACATGAATGCCGATTCAAAAGTCGTAGGTATTGGCGAAATTCCCGACGGCTGGATGGGTCTTGACATAGGCCCGCAGACAGTAAAAGAGTACACTCAAATCCTGAAAGGCGCGAAGACGGTTATCTGGAACGGCCCTATGGGCGTATTCGAGTTTGATAAGTTTGCAAGCGGCACAAAAGATATTGCAAAGTTCCTGTCAACCCTGAATGCTGTAACTATAGTGGGCGGCGGAGATTCGGCAGCCGCAGCCGAGAAATTCGGATATGCCGGCAAGATGGCGCATGTGAGCACCGGCGGCGGAGCTTCGCTTGAATTCTTCGAGGGAAAGAAGCTGCCAGGGATTGCCGCATTGGAAGATAGTTATAGGAAGTTTAAGAAATGATTAAATTCACCAGCCCTATTCACAAACAAACCATCTCCCCTTCAATGTACATCTTGTGCCATATGTTGAAGATTCCCAAGCTCCATAGCTGCCTTCCGTAATAAAGCTTAGAGGAATTGTAATTGTCGAATATTTTTTCAACGAAATCTTTGTTGAAAAGCTTTGAGTTTATCCTCTCGCTTAAAAGATTGCGAAAGACATCCCTTAGCTCTTTTGAGAGCCATTGGCCAAGCGGCATCTGGAACGGCTGCTTCTTTCGAAAGATTGTTTCCTTGGGCAGATAGCCCTTGAGGGCCTTTTTGAGTATGTATTTTGCCGTCCCGTTTCTTAACTTCAGGTTAGATGGAATTGTAAAGGCATATTCAACCAGCCTGTAGTCGAGGTAGGGAACCCTTGCCTCTATGCTGTGCGCCATGCACATCTTGTCGGGCTTCATAAGGAGGTCTTCTGGCAGGTATCTTTTAGTGTCAAAGTAAGCAAGCTGGCTTAGGAAATCCCCCCTATTTTTTCCGGAAAAAAATTCCTTGTTTATCTCGGTGTAATGGTTGTTTGGCTCGAACTTTAACAGCTCTTTTTCCTCTTCCTCATCAAAAACCCCGACTACTTCAATGTAGGCTTTCGACTTGTTGTCGCCTATGCTTTCCATGAAATTCTCGAGCCTATCAAACATCCTAGAGCCTGTGGAAGATGAATACTTGTAAGCCCTGTCAAGCAGGCGCTTTGGCATTATCTTGAATGCAGATGCAATATTTTTCCTCACAACTTTTGGAAGAAACCTTGCCTTGTTTCCCCATGCCATGAACTTGTACTGCTCGTAGCCTGCAAACAGCTCGTCTGCCCCATCTCCCGCGAGTATTACTGTTACGGTTTTTCTTGCCTCTTTTGAAAGAAAATAAACTGGCACTGCGGCAGGATCAGACATCGGCTCGTCAAGGTGCCACACAATTTTTGGCAGCTCGCTTATTATATCTGGCTTTATCATAATCTCGTGGTGCCTCGTCGAAAAAAATTCCGAGATTTTCCTTGCGTAGGAAAGCTCGTTTCCTATTGAATCATGCTCGAACCCCAGGGAATATGTGTTTATCTCGCCTCCCGTCAAATCCTTCATCAGGGCAACAATGCTCGAGGAGTCAATGCCGCCGCTAAGATAAACCCCGAGAGGCACGTCGCTTATAAGGCGCTTCTTTATAGAATCTTTCAGAATGGAAATTATGTCTTTTGTTATTGCATCCTCATTTCTTTTTTTTATTTGGGCATGGATGTCCCAGTATTTTGAAAGCCTAAGCGATTTTGCCTTCAGGTCGTAAGATGCATAATACCCCGGCTTTATCCTTTTTATTCCCTGAAATATCGTGTCCTCGCAAGGTATGTATCTGTAAGTAAGAAAATAGTTGAAGGCATCCATGTTCATCTTCCTTTTTATTTCGCCAAAAAGAAGGATTGATTTTATTTCAGAGCCGAAAACAAGATTATCATTGTCATGGTAATAATACAAGGGCTTTATCCCGAGCCGATCTCTTGCAAGAAACAACAGCTTTTTTTTAGAATCATACAGGGCAAGCCCCCAGAACCCGTTAAAATGATTCAGGCAGCCTATCCCGTATTCCTCGTAGGAATGCACGATAACCTCAGTATCAGTATCGGAATAAAACCTGTGCCCTTTCCCAAGAAGGTCTTCTTTTAGCTCTTTAAAATTAAAAATTTCGCCGTTATATACGACAGCTATTGTCCTGTCCTCATTGTAAATCGGCTGGTTTGCGGCATTCGAGAGGTCTATTATGCTAAGCCTCCTGCTGCCCAGCGATATTCCCTTGTTCGCGTAATATCCGGACGCATTCGGGCCCCTATGCTTTATCTCGTCGCACATGAGCCTTATGAGCTTCTTATCCTCAAAATTAAAGCCGCAGATTCCGCACATTTTTTTTTATTTAAAAAATTAATTTTCCTAAAGTTAAATCAATTATTTTTTATAAATTCGTCCTCTTTATCACAAGCTCTGCAAGCATGCCCATGAATGCAATCTGGATTGCTGCAAGGATTGCTATCGCCCCGCCAAGCCCGAAATACTGGAACAGGATGAAATCCCTCGCCAGCTTTAATGTTCCTGCGGCAAAAAGCATAATGCTGATTGGCATAAAAACGTTCAGCGGCTTGAAAAAAATAGTCAGCCTGAATATAAGATTTGTAAATCCTACCAAGTCCTTTACGGGATGAATCTTTGATTTTCCCTTTCTCTTATAGTAGTTTATCGGGACGAATTTGATGCGGCAGTCGTTTGTGAGGCACGCTATGGTAAGTGTCGTCGTGAAAGAAAAGCCGTCGGGAAAAAGGCTCATGAATCGCAGGGCTACGCTTCTCCTAAAAACCCTCAATCCCGAATTAAGGTCGGGAATTTTTGCCTTTGTAAGGTACTGCGCAAAGTGCTTTAGGAACCATTTTGCTGGCTTTCTGAAAAATGGCGTCTTTACAATCTCGCCTGTCCTTGCGCCTACGACCATGTCGTACCTGTCAAGGTCATTTAATAATTCTGGTATTGAATCTGCCGGATAAGTGCAGTCCGCATCTATTATGAGTATATATTCGGAAGATGATTTTCTGATTGCGGTTTTTAATGCCGCCCCATAGCCTTTGTTTGTGCCGTGCCTTAAGACGCTTATTCCCTTGATTGAGGATAAAACCTTGTATGTCTCATCAGTAGAGCCGTCATCAACGGCGATTATCTCCAGATTTTTTATTTTCAAGCCAAAAATCTGCCCTATGACCTTTCTTATGTTTTTTTCCTCATTATAAGCCGGTATGACAACTGATATGCTCTCCATTATTGCCGTGAAATGAAGTTTGTATATAAAATTAACTTTTGTGATTGCTGTAAAGTGAACAGCACTTGACAATTGACAACTACAAACTGCGTTTAATGGTTGTTAAGTTCAATAATTTTTAGTGGCTAAACGACTGATAGGGGGACATTTCTAACGACAACGAAAACTAACGAGGGGGTGGGGCGTAGTAAGTTTTATAAATAAGTTCATTTATACTTATATATGGTTAAATGGGGGTTGAAATGAGTAAAAAGACTATTTCGTTAAGTGTTGAAGAAGAA
>CAYWNO010000117.1:0-5292 GCA_964459665.1 uncultured Methanosarcinales archaeon | reverse complement strand
GCCACGAAATATGTTTCAGCAATGCCTTTTAAGTCAATGCCGTTGCATTCCTTCATTCGTCTATTCGGGTTCTGCCACCTTTGTTTCTCACAGCGTCTAAACTCACGCTTAAATCGTTGCATTCCTTCATTCGTCTATTCGGGTTCTGCCACTAAAAAATAAGGCTGGCAAGGCACGCCAAGCAGACTTGTTGCATTCCTTCATTCGTCTATTCGGGTTCTGCCACTATCAGGATTACAACCTCAATAACAATTGAGGCATTGTTGCATTCCTTCATTCGTCTATTCGGGTTCTGCCACTCGCAAAAACAAGGTTGCCAGAATTAATTGCATTCATGATGTTGCATTCCTTCATTCGTCTATTCGGGTTCTGCCACCATAAAAATAATCTCTTTGAAGCTCATTGTTCACCATGTTGCATTCCTTCATTCGTCTATTCGGGTTCTGCCACTTTCAATTAGAAGCTATTGAAGATGAAGATAAAGAGTTGCATTCCTTCATTCGTCTATTCGGGTTCTGCCACAGGACGGCAATGCCGACAACAATCATTATCAATCCAATCGTTGCATTCCTTCATTCGTCTATTCGGGTTCTGCCACTTTGTTTCGCACAGCGTCTAAACTCACGCTTAAGTCGTTGCATTCCTTCATTCGTCTATTCGGGTTCTGCCACATGTTTCCTAATGAATAAATCAAGCTGCAAACATAGTGTTGCATTCCTTCATTCGTCTATTCGGGTTCTGCCACTAGCAGAGATGATAAGGCTGAATGGGCCGATTGAACCGTTGCATTCCTTCATTCGTCTATTCGGGTTCTGCCACTTCATTGGCGCAGAAATATCCTGATGCTATCCTGACGTTGCATTCCTTCATTCGTCTATTCGGGTTCTGCCACAGAGGCGAAAAAATAAATGTCAGGCAAGTCCCTTCCAGTTGCATTCCTTCATTCGTCTATTCGGGTTCTGCCACTAGGAAGTGTATGTAGTGTATATGGTGTATGACTTTCGTTGCATTCCTTCATTCGTCTATTCGGGTTCTGCCACTGCCGAAAATTTGGCATTTTTAAAGCCTCAAAACCTATTTCCAATGAAAGAAAATTAGTGGGTCTGCCTTTTGTATGGGCTTTTATAAAGACCCACTTAAAGTTTACAGAACTTTGAACCGAACTTTAGGATTGATCCGTCAGTGTGCATAGCTGTGATACTACGCAAAGACTACTAAAAAGCAAGTGCTTTTTTGTAACCTCACCTTTAATGGATTTACGGATCTTTGGAGTTAAAACTCCACTGCGGTGCAACACCGCCATTTGCTCGCCCCCGCTTGCATATTGCAGTTATTATAGTGCAATATATGGAAGATTACCACTCTAGCTTGCAGTATGTTAGTTAGTCAATCTCATTCGAAAACGAGATTCCATTGGCTAATTTATATCAAGAAGATATTAGTATATTTAAACCTTTTTGTGCAATATTAAAAGCAGCATTATAATCAGAATTTAGTTCAATATTGCATCTTCCACACTTAAACATGGAAGTCCATGATTTTTTAGTATTTGGTTTTCTGTATGGGCGCCAATTATTTTGGGCATTTTTACAATGACTACAAGTATAACTTGTTCCTTCTGGTTCTACATAAATAACTTTTATACCTTCCCTAGCTGCTTTGTAACCTATAAAAGTTGCAAGTTTTTTGAAAATGAATAAACTTAATGCATATCCTGTTCTTCTTCTTTGTTTAAATCTGCTTTTCTTTGGTTTTTCCAATTTTTCTACAGCTATGGCAAAATTGTTTTGTTTAGCAATGTCAACAATTTGTTTGGATATTTTATGGCAGTATCCATCAACTTTAGGCCATATAGGTCTAATTCTCTTTAACTTTGCTAATTTATTGTGCTTTCCCCTCAAAAAGAATTTTTGCTTTCTATTGGCAATTCTCAATGCTTTTAATTCTGATCCACCAAAAAATCTAACAAAATTTGGTTTTGGATGTGTGAGTTTGCAATATTTGCATAAAATGTTGTTCATTTGTTTTTTAAATGATACTATTGTAGCAAGATTTGTCGTTCCTGCATCTAACCCTATAACTCCTGCATACTCTGTTTTTAAAGGAGTTTTTGTATCAATTGTGTACTGTAGATAATAATCAAAATTATCATTATCAGAAATACTCTTCCTGAGAAGATAGGAATATTTTGAGCCTCCATCTAGTATTCTTTTTAGATTTTCATTAATATACTTTTTACCTTGTTCATTTTTGATATTTGTACCATAAAATTTATACCATCCAGTAAGCCTCTTGTCAAGGGCTAATCTTACAAGGTTTTCTTCAATTTTGAATGTTTTCTTTGGGTCAGATTCGCTTAACTGTATCCTACTACCCTTAAAATTTATTGGTCGCACTTTTCTTAACGATTTTTTGTCTCTTTCTATATTCCTCGTCATTACTTTTATTTTACCTTTAATGTTTGAAAGTTTATACCCTCTTTTTTTATCAAGAGCGTTCTTATCATAGTTTTTATGTAGGTAACGTAATGTTCTTTGCTTCTCAAGCAGAGGTAATTCGTGCCTTATTTCTGGTTTTTCGTGAAGCTCTTCAAAGTATTGAAGTTTTTTTATAAATTTTAGAAGTTTCTTTCTTTTCTCTTTTCTCTGTCTTTCTAAACTTTCTAAAATATTCACGGCATCACCAAATGCCCAATGCCTATGAGTATCGGAAATCTTCTTTGTTGCATTATGAATATTAAAAGCAGATGCTACTTTTTTACCCCTAACTGGAATTATTTTTTTCCTTAATGCATTATCACTAAGATTTTCTTTATAACAATCTTTACATATTTTTTTTGAATTGCCTTGGTTTTGATAAGTTATTTCTTTTTCTGAATTACAATAATCACAAATATTCATATCATACTTCCATTTTTTTGAATCTTGTTCTTTTCTTCCAACAAATTTAATTAGTTTTCTTTCCCTATAAATTATTTTAGCACAAAAATTAACAGCTTTTGAATATTCGTCAAAATATTTATTAAATTCTTGCTTTTGTTCTGAAGAAATGTTTAGTTTAAATTTTATTCCAGTTATCACTGGCTCTATATTTTTATCTTCTATATTTGTAGAAATAGGTTCTTCCATCACAACCCCCAGCAAATATTCTTATAGCAGCAGTCAACACATCTTTTTTTGTAAGGCGTCATTTCCGGGATTATTTCATTTTTTATTATGTTTCTGATTTCATCGGCAATAGCAAAAATCTCTTTTTTATTGCTTAAATCAACTTTTACCAAATCATTCGATTTCAAAAACTTGATAAATCCAAAAGGCACATCCAATTTAAATGTGTCCTCTACCAACACCCCCTCAAACATAAGCTGGTAACGCTGGGTTATATAAACTTTTCCCGGGTTAAAGCTGTATTTAGCCTGTATTGGATACGCTTCCTTTTTGCTGTCATCAAATATAGAGAGTTTTGAATAACCCTATTCCATTTATAAATAAACTGCATTTACTTTATAAATACAGGGGGTTATTCAAAGTCCTCATAATACAGTCTGTTAATGTCTGAAAGTCATGCTCTTTTGATTCCAGATGCGTGTTGTAAATCTTCCTTAATTTCGGAAATTCCTTTATGATTTTCGTTCTTTTTGATTTTGACTTGAATTCATCATACTTTTCCCTGCCTTTAAGCTCTTTTTTAGTTGTTTCCTGAGGAATCTTTAAAACGTGCATGAAATAAACAATTCTTGGACAATAAGCATAATTCAAAAAGTCTTTTGCCGATAGATTGTCATTAGCCATTTGCGCTGCTTAATATCAAAAATTCTTTTTGTTTTACTCTTTCTTCATCAAAGCTGCCTACTATCTCTTTTGAAGTAAAGCATTCTTTGCAGGAAGGCATTATAAAAACACAATCTGAAGGCTCATGGACGAATTCTCTTATTTCTATTGCAAGCATATCGGCTTTATTATGGGTTAGATTCCCGATAAATGCGCTTTTCTGCACCCTGTCCAATCCGTAATTCTTGCATTTTGACGC
This sequence comes from uncultured Methanosarcinales archaeon, assembly GCA_964459665.1. GTDB lineage: Archaea > Nanobdellota > Nanobdellia > Woesearchaeales > GW2011-AR4. The sequence goes on along the minus strand of CAYWNO010000117.1, from coordinate 1,263 downwards.
AACCCTGCTTCTCGTTTTATTGTCGCTTATGTCGTAAATGACCCAGTAAATCATCTTACCACCTGTAAATAAACGGTTCATAGCTTTTATTCTGCTCTGATAAAAATCTGACTATATTGCGTGCTTGCTCTAAAATAACCTGTTTAAAAGTCAGATTCCTGTTTTTGAACTTAATTTTTTTGTTTATCCTGCCCAAAACAGCTTCGAGGACTTTCTTTCTTCCAATTTGGCTCAACATTCGTCTATCTTCCAAATTCTCAAAGTCTTTCTCATCAATCTGCTTTTGTGAAAACAATGTTATGATTGCCCTGTCAACTATTGGCTGCCTAAACTCCTCTATTAAATCAAGAGTCATGCAGGGTTTTCCGTATCTGTCAGTATGCAAAAATCCCAAATAAGGGTCTAAACCAGAAATGATGCATGCTCTTTCAATTTCATTATAAAGCATGCCGTATCCATAATTCAGCACTATATTAAATGCGTCATCAGATTTCCTATCCCTTTTTTCAAAAGGAATTATTTTTGAAAGGCATCCAAAATATCTAGAAGCAAAGTAGCCTTCGATGCCCAGTAAGTTTTGCCTTATCTCGTCTATGCTGCCATCTAAATTTGCTAATTCGTTTTTGTGTGATGCCAATTCATTAATCTCATCAGCAAATATTCCATCTCTTTCCTTATTTAATGATTTTAATAAATAAAGCTGGTTTTTGGTTTTCGCTTCAATAAATTTTTTGACTAATAGCCTGCCTTTGTCATTATAATACGCCTCTAACTGTTTTCTTCTTGTAAGCGTCGTGCCGCCCAATTTGCATGGATAAATTCTGGCATAAGGCTGCCCAATATAGTTTGTATAAACAATGTCAATATTCTTTTCCATCGCAAGTTTGATGGCGCTGGCTGAAATACCCGATGGAGAAGTAACTAAAATCTGGCTCACCTTGTCAGCAGAATATTCTTCTTTCTTGTCTTTTGTGTTTATTTGGAATCTATTTTCTTTCTTCCCGATAAAAGTGCCGAATTTATCTACGACCAGTTGCATTTTAAAGGGCATAATTTGTTTATATTTTTAAATATTTCTACTAAAAAGTAGTGTCTTATTTCAAAACAAACTCAAAATAAACCCATCAAAAAACTTATAAACTCTAAAATTAAATATTTTTTTATCTGATGCGCCCGACAGGAAGAAAAGCAAGCGCAAGACAATAATCTTCAAGAGGTGATTGAGATGAAATTAACAAGCCCTGAATTTATGCACAATGAAAA
>CAYWNO010000116.1:0-5336 GCA_964459665.1 uncultured Methanosarcinales archaeon | reverse complement strand
GTATGTTTGGTGTTCCTTAACTATTTGTCTACTTTCAGGGGTTCACTCCAGTTAGATTACTTTTTACTTCCTCTAATTCTCTTAAATATTCTTTAAGACAATTTTCATTACAGAAAATATAGTCCTCATATATATCACTATTACAGATGTTACAGTGTTCTATTGGCTCTTTTAACTTTATGTGCAGTTTTTGACCAATAGGTTTTTCACATTTGGGATTTTCACAGTTTGTCATAAAATCACCTTCATAAAAGAAAAAGAAGAAAGTCTATTTAAGACTTTTCTCTAACAATTCCTTCCATAAATCACTTTCGTTTATTCCAGCCCTTTTTGCTGGGGTTGTCTTTAGTTCTTGGTGCTTTCTCACGAAATTGTAGTAGAGAACTTTGAAAAAATCGATTTTTTCAAAGTTCTATTAAAATATCCAAACTTCTTGCTTTTCTTGTTTCATATTTGTTTGTTTCCATAGGAAATCACATATTTATACAGAAATATGTATAAGTATATAAATACTATTATACAGAAATATGTATAATAGATTATACAGATTATTGTATAAACAAGTTTATATACCAGAACCCATTTACTTAGATTATGACAGATGAAATTGAAAATTATATGTTGTCAAGGATTAGAAGCACACCAGAATTAGCAAGAAGTTATACTTCCTCTGGAAAATTTAGTCATAGGTATCTTTTTTTTAGGCTTAGAAAATATTTAAATGAATTTTTAAGTGGTATAAACACGGAAAATAGACTAATAATGATGTATGGTTTAAGGGGTATTGGAAAGACTACTTTATTATTCCAACTTTATAATGAGCTAATTCAAAATATTAAGTTTGATAATAATAATAATGTTTTGTATATTCCAGTAGATAATCTCATTGGTTATACGAGTGGAAATTTAGCACAGGTGATTTCAGTCTATTTTGAAAGATTTAAAAAGACAGATATTCCAAACTTAAAAGAGAAAGTAGTAATTTTTGTAGATGAAGCTCATTTTGACGAAAAATGGGAAATAACCTTAAAATCTTTGTATGACCAAACAAAAAATGTCTTTATTATTGTTACAGGTTCTTCGGCTATCTCACTCAATTTAACTGCTGATACTAATAGACGAGCAGTTAAAGAACCTTTATTTCCGCTTAATTTTTCTGAATATGAGGTAATAAAAAATAAAATATTTCCGATTAGGAATATGACTTCTGATTTGCAAAAATTGATTTTAAAGAGGGATTTAACATATTTGCTTACTATTCAAGAAAAAGAAGAAATGCTAAATAAATCATATCAAAGTAAAGGTATAGAAATAAAAAATGAGATTGAGGATTTTCTAAAATTTGGTGGATTCACTACTACCATCATGCAATTTAATAAGGCACTTTATTATAAGCAAATTATGGATGTTATCAGGAAGATAATAAGTCAAGATTTACCGACAATAAAAAATTTTAATACCAATGCACAACAAGATATATTAAGAGTCATAGGACAATTAGCAATAAAAAAACCAGGAGAAACATCACACCAAAAAATACATAATTCTACTGGGATTTCACCAACCCATGTTAAACAATTCTTTGATGCATTAGAAAAAACCCATTTAATATTTTCTATAAAACCAGTAGGCAAAGGGGCTAAAAAATGGGCGAGGACACCTTGGAAATATTATTTTTTGTCCCCTACGATTTTATGTGCAATTAGGGATAATCTTGGATATGATGTTTTGACAGATGATACTAAAGGGTTAGTTTATGAAACGGCTGTTGCTTCAAGTCTATTTAGATTTTCAGAAACCACTTCTGAAGATATAACTATATTGTATGATACAGAATTGAAGGGAAATGTAGATTTTTTAATCAAAAATTCTTATTCTGGAGAGGTTATACCAGTTGAAACTGGTTATAATAAAGAAAGAAATAAAGGGCAGTTGTATGATGCAATTGAGAGGTATAAATCAAAATATGGGGTTCTTATTACAAATACTCTACGGACAGAATTTGAAGATAATATATTAAAAATTCCGTTTACAACATTTTTTCTTCTTTGATAACACCCGACACTTAACACCCGACACTTAACACCCTATCTTTGAACAACACCTGAATACAATTTAAATATTGGGCCGTAATCCCTTCGCATATGGATTGCTTAAATCAAATATGCGCGGAAATACTAGAAGAAATCAAGAATCATGACCTGAAATCACAGCGAGAGCTCAATCAGGCAAAGCTCAAAATACTAAACAAATACAAGTCCCAAGGAAAAATTGGGCAGATTCCGAAAAATGCCGATATTTATTTTGCGGCTTGCGAAGAGGACAGGAAAAGGTTCGCAGGGTTGCTTTCATTAAAGCCCGTAAGGACCATAAGCGGCGTTGCGCCGATTGCCCTTATGTCAGAGCCCTACCCGTGCCCGCACACGATGAAAGGGATTGGCCCATGCTCGTACTGCCCAGGAGGGCCGGGCTCCGCATTCGGCGATACGCCCCAGAGCTACACCGGAAAAGAGCCTTCAACAAGAAGGGCTATAAGGAACAATTATGACCCGTACCTTATAGTATTCAACAGGCTCGAGCATTATGTTGCCATGGGAAAAATACCCGACAAGGCGGAAATAATAATACAGGGCGGCACATTCACTTTTTTCCCAAGGGAATACCAGGAATATTTTGTAAAATACGCCTTGAAGGCAATGAACGATTTTTCAAAACTTTTTTTCTATGAGAAAAAAAGCTTTGATTTCGACAAATTCAAGGAATTCTTCGAGCTGCCGAGGGTATTGGGCGAAGAAGACAGAAGAGCAATCTCTGTCCAAAATAAACTGCTTCAAATTAAGAATCTGGACTTGAATGATTTTGACATCAAAAAAATTTCCAAGGAAAATTTTTTTGCAAATGGTGCACACAACATAGTCAAAAAATTCAGCGAAGCTGAATTTTTTGATGAGCATTCCGACAAAAACACTATTGCAATAAAAAAAATCCAAATCAAGATAAAAAATGAAAATAATGCGGGCATAAGCTTAAAGCAGGTGCAAAAGGAAAACGAGACTTCTTTTATAAGGTGCGTTGGCCTAACAATAGAGACAAAAAGCGATTTCGGAAAGCTCTATCACGCAAACCTGATGCTCGAGCTTGGATGCACGAGAGTGGAAATAGGCATCCAGTCAATATACGACGATGTATTGGAAGCAACTAGCAGGGGAAATACAGTTGCCGATAATATCGAATCAATAAGAATCCTCAAGGATCTGGGCTTTAAGGTAAACTGCCATTACATGCCGGGCTTGCCTAAAACTACAAAAGATATGGATTTGCACGGGCTAAGGCAGCTTTTTGAAAATTCCGATTACATGCCCGATATGCTCAAGATATATCCTTGCATGGTAATGGGTGGAACAAGGCTTTATGATGACTGGAAATTAGGAAAATTCACGCCCCTTACGACAGCAGAGGCAGCTTTGATAATCGCAGAGGCAAAAAGGCACGTTCCAAAATGGTGCAGGATAATGAGGGTCCAGCGAGATATTCCCACATTTGCGACGGCGTCCGGCGTTGACAGGACAAATTTAAGGCAATATGTCGAGAAAATATGCAGGGAGAAAGGAATAAATTGCAGGTGCATAAGGTGCAGGGAAATCGGATTCAAAAAAATTCCAAACAAAAAAATCGCTTTTGAAAAAGGCGATTTTTTTGATATTGAAATTGCAGAATATAAAGCTTCTTGCGGAAAAGAATTTTTCATCGAGGCGCAGGATTTGGAAAATGACGCTTTGTTCGGCTATTGCAGGCTTAGGTTTCCTTCCAGGTTTTTAAGGGCGCAAATCACAAAAGATTCCGCGCTGATACGCGAATTGCATGTTTATTCTGCCGCGCTCCAGATAGGAAAAACATCAGATGAGAGCTTCCAGCACAAGGGCATAGGAAAGAAACTGATGGCAAAAGCAGAGGAGATTGCAAAACAAAACGGCAGGAATAAGATGGTTGTGATTTCCGGAATCGGCGCAAGGGAGTATTTCAGGAAGATTGGTTATGAATTGGAAGGGGTTTATATGGTGAAGGAGTTGTGATTTCTGGAAAGTAGTAATAAATGGTAATATTTATAAATTATTGAGGACTTTGAATAACCCCCCTGTATTTATAAAGTAAATGCGGTTTATTTATAAATGGAATGGGGTTATTCAAAACTCTCTATTGATTGTTATAGCTTTTAAAAAGAATGGACAAAAAACAAAGAATAAATCTGTTGTACAATCGGTGGGCGCCCGTTTATGATATAGCACATCAATTGTGGGGGTTTAGCAATACGGATTTGCTCTCTTTGTTTGAGAGCCATAATATTCAGGTTGAAGGAACTCTTTATCTGGGCGAATTTGTATTTGGAAGCTCTACATTATAGCAAAAGACACAAGTTTTTAGACAATAAATAATGTCTTTTGCTTATTACGAACGGACAACTATTGTATAGAGAGTTTTGAATAACCCTATTCCATTTATAAATAAACTGCATTTACTTTATAAATACAGGGGGTTATTCAAAGTCCTCTATAATTATTTTTGTCCGTGAGTATAGTTTACGGAAAAATCATTAAAACTTCATAAAATGCTTACAAAAAGGAAATTTTTGGTTGCAGCCGGAACTGCTGCGGTCGTTTTGCCAAGGGGGCTCGAATATCTGGTATCGGAAATATTTCAATTCTCGTCTGCTTTAGCGCAGGAAAGAACGATAACTTTTGAGCAGGCTTTGCAGGATTCAAATCTAAGAGAGCCGTATGTCCATAAACTGCTTAAACAGTCACTTGGGCAGGGCTTGCAAAATTATTTTGAGAATGTACATTATGATGAAGATGGCTCGAAAATTAAGGAGATGGGAGGTGTGCCTAGTGGTCATATGGCAACAGCTTCGCAAATAGATAATTTCGGGAAAAAAATAAAATCGGATTTGTATGTATCGGGAGAAATATTCAAGCCTTATGATGTGAGCATTAATAACCTCACCATTACAATTCCGCCAACAGAAAAAAAAATTATAGCACAGTCCCGGCATGAAATGGTTCATGCAAAAGATATTTACGAAGGAATCACTTTAGAAGACGGTTCTGTGATAAACAATGCTGTTTTTCTTGCAATGACCCCGATAGTTAGAGATTTTGTAATGGAGACACGAGGGTATATAAAGCAAGTTGAAGAAAGCAGAAATTTGGAAAGAGCAATGCCTATCACCCCATCAACAGATTTAACCAAAGTTCCTCCGGCATATTTATCATCTATGCGTGATTTTATATAGAGGACTTTGAATAACCCCATTTTTTGAATTGTTTTGATTTTCAGTC
>CAYWNO010000115.1:0-5380 GCA_964459665.1 uncultured Methanosarcinales archaeon | reverse complement strand
TTGTATGTTTGGTGTTCCTTAACTATTTGTCTACTTTCAGGGGTTCACTCCAGTTTTAAAAATACCTGAAGAGAGACTGAAAGAGCCTAAATCTCTTTATGAGATTTTACGCCATGATGTTGGGTTTGGTTTTGTTAAATTGGAAGATATTAAGAGTGGAGCAGATTACAAGGTTTAGGGCCATTCTACCACCTTACGGACCCAGAAATCAGTTTTTTCATCTTTGATTTCACAATATCAACAGGGGTTATTTTTGGAATTCCTTCTGTTGTGAGAAGTTTCTTGAGCAAAACAAGCTGCTCGATTTCATCTATCTTTTCATTTATCACGGCAATTTTTCCCATTTTTAAGCTTTCGGCTTTTTTGATTGCGCAGTCTCCCAAAAAAACGAGCCTTTGTTTTCCTTCAAGAATGCTGCTTGTAAAATTTGAGCCGATGACTATGCTTATTTGCTCTCCTCTTATGCCTACAAGCTTCGAGCTCAAGTTATACAGGATGTTTAAGCATGCAGGGCACGCCCTTGAGTCAATGACCTTTATGTATGGGTGGGGAGTTTCATCAGGAACTGCCCTCTTTATCGGATATTTTACGGCCTCTATCCCGTTTCCGACAACTTCAATTTTCTTGCCGGAAATATCTTCCTTGAAAGAAACATGGGCGGGAATATCCAGCATTGCAATCTCGCAAAATGCGCAATCAATCGCAGACGGGTTCTTGCCTGCAAGTATCAAGTTTAAAAAAGCAGGCTCGCCTAATCCCAAAGGACCTTGTCCCTGCATGCCGTTTGTCGCGTCCGCTATGTTAAGGACATCAGGAATCACTTTTATTAATTTCGGAAGCGTTTTATTGATATCGTCAAAATACATCCCTCTTTGCGTTTTTTCATCACAGAGCCTGGATAAATTCTCAACTGCCCCGGACAGGCCAATCTGGAAATTCGTCTTCATAACTGGTATGTTTATTACTTTTCTTGTAAGGGCTTCCTTGAATATTCTAAATGAGGTTCCTTCTGATTCAACTTCCTTAAACGGGCCCTTGGAAATGTCTATGAACTCGACGCCGTTTTTTTTGCAAACCCCCAAAATGCCTGATTTTGAAGCTGCATCGAGGGCATCCGAGCCTATCAATGCCTGCTCTGCGACAAGCACATTCTCTTTTTTTATGCCCATTTCAAAAAGCAAAGAGAGCAGGGCATCCAGAAAATCTGGATTCGTGTTTACCGCCTGGTAAGGATAAGCCGATGCTATTATGCTTGGCTTTAGCAAAACCTTATCATCAGAATTTAGCTCAATTGATTTAAGCAGCCCAAGAGAATCTTTGATTGCCTCGTAAATATCATACTTTACTTTAACAACAGAGACTGCATCATCTGTTTTTGCCTTTTCTTCAATGTAGGCATCGCCTATCTTGTAATCCTTCATCGTTTTTTTAGGAATCCTGTTGCCAAATTCGTCTTGAAGAAGAAGTATGTTGTAAGGCACTATCGGGTGCATGGGTGATGAAATCATAACTTTGGTAATTCCTACAACTTTAATCTTAGAGCCTTTTTGCTTTGTGATGCTTCCTTTGCAATAAACGCATTTTTCAATAGGATAAATCCATTTCTTATTGCATTTTTCACATACCCATCTGATAATCATTTTATCCTCCGAACAAAAAAGTTACTTTCTTCGAAAGTGATTTTTTTGAATCAATCAATTTACCCACCAACATTCTTTAAAATATGCACTGTAGCCGTGCTTCCCGCCCCGCCTACATTATGGGCGAGCGCATACTTCACATTCTCAACCTGGCGCTTGCCTGCATCTTTTCTTATCTGCTTTACCAGTTCATAAATCTGGCTTATCCCTGTTGCGCTTATTGGATGTCCTTTTGCTTTTAGCCCTCCGCTTGTGTTTACGGGAATCTTTCCTTCAAGATTGCTCATCCCTTTTCTTATCATCTCTTTTCCTTCCCCTTTTTTGCAAAATCCCAAGTCTTCGTAAGATATAAGCTCGACTGAAGTAAAGGCATCATGGACTTCCGCAACGTCTATGTCCGAATGAGATATTCCGGCCTGCCTGTAAGCTTCTATCGCAGCAAGCCTTGTTGCTTCCCATGAGGTCATATCCTCGCTCTCAAAAGTTGAAATCCGATCAACAATCAACGACGAGCCTGCAATTTCAATATCCGTCTTGTCTTTACTTAAAATCGCACAGGCAGCCCCGTTGACGAAAAGGCTGCAGTCAAAAAGCCTTAAGGGAGAAGCCACCACAGGAGACTTCTTAATCTGCTTTAGTGTAACCTCTTTTTTGTAAAATCTTGCCTTGGGATTATAAAATGCATTCTTGTGGTTTTTATAGGCAACCAATGCAAGGTCATCTGTGGTTGCGCCGCACTTTAACATGTATTGCTGCGCGACAAGCGCATTTTGCGCCGGAAAATTCAAGCCTTCACTTTGCTCATAGATTCTTTCTGCTGCCATCATTATATCATCCGTAATCCTTGATGTATTGGTTGTAAGCAGCCTTTCAACTCCTGCAACAAGCACATTATCATAACCTAGCTTATTTGCAGTCCATAGTGCGGCCCCTCCGCCGCTGCAGACTGCTGTTGCAGTCAATATAGGGATTTTCTTTCTTAATATGCTGCTTAGTATAGACGAAAATAGCCTCTGCCGCTCGCCGTTCGCTTCCGTATCTATCATTGAAACAACAATCGCATCTATATCTTCCATGCTAAAGTCTGCATCATTCAAAGCTTCCATTACAGACTCATAAACAAGCTCCTGGCTTGTAGCTGTTTGCGTTCCAAAGTTAGTCATCCCGACTCCTTTAATGTACATAGAACCCCCTAATTATTATATTTAGACCTGAATTCTGCCCTGTCAACAATGGCAAGCATTAAAAGCGCTTCTGCTGCAATCTTATCCTTGACAAATACATTTCCCCGAAGGATTGCGCTTCTCTCATCTTGTGATATCAGCTCAATCTCATACCTTATTTCATCGCCCGGAAATATAGGAAGCATGAACTTAACTTCTTTTAATTTATATGCAAGAATATCCTTGTCCTGGTGATTTTGTATATTGCTCCTAACAAGCAGGGTGGAAGCCTGCCCCATGCCTTCAACGGTCAATGCGCCCGGCATCAGCGGAAACCCTACGAAATGGCTCTTTAAAAAGTCCTCTTTTCCTGACAGCTCTTTTACTGCAACAATCCTGTTGTCGCTTAACATCAAAACTTTATCCATGAATAAAAACGGCTTATCATAGGGAACTATCTTTTTAATGTTTTCAAAATCTATTTCGCCTTTCTGGTTTTTAAATTCCTCAAACCGCGCCATTCTATTTTTATAAGCATTTCTATAAATTTATATCATTTAAATAAGTTTCTACCATAATATTTTCTAAAATATATATCAAAAAATATCTATTTTATAGTGTATATTTAAAATTAAAACACCCAAAATCTTTATAAAATGAAGCTTCAATTTATGCTATATGCAAAACAACAAAAAACCAAAGCTTAAGGCTATCACTGCACAAAAATTAATAGTGGATTTTATCAACAAGTTTCTTAAGCAATTGGAGAGTATATATACTCTATCTAAAACCTGCATCTCCAAAATAAAGGAAAAGTTTCCGGCCATATACATGTATTTTGAAGGGATTGTAAAACAGCATATAGTAACCCCAAGCAAAACCCTGTTTACCAAGTCAAAAATAGAGGATATGGGCGGTTTTATAACTGCAAATGTAGTAAAAAGGCTGCCTCATGTGGAGCAATCCCATATTGATGAGATGCTTTATAATTATTCACTTAGCGATAAAGAAACGACATATACTGCCCTTGGCAGTGTAGGCTTTAAAAGAATCCTGATAGCTAACAGGGGTGAAATAGCCCTTAGGGTTATCAGGGCTTGCAGGGAATTAGGAATAGGGGCAGTCGTCATACATTCCGATGAGGAAAAAGATTCGCTTGCTGTAAAATTCGCAGATAAATCCTACAACATAGGAAAATCAAAGAATTACCTCGACATAAGAAAAATTGTTAAGATAGCACGGCAAGGCAATTGTGATGCCATCCATCCCGGTTACGGATTTTTGTCCGAAAATCCAAAATTCGCGAAGTTATGCGAAAGAAAAGGCATAGTATTCATAGGACCATCTTCCAGGATGATAAAAAAGCTCGGGGATAAAGTAGAGGCAAAGAAATCGATGCTCAAGGCAGGCGTTCCTGTTATTGAAGGAGTCAGGGTGGATTTAAGGAGCAAAAGGCACGCTTTAAGGGTTGCAAGGCAAATAGGATTTCCAGTCATCCTGAAAGCATCTTCTGGGGGCGGCGGAAAGGGAATGAGGATAGTTGCAAAAGAAGAAGAAATATTTGATGCTTACGAAAGCGCAAAGAAAGAAGCCTTAAATGCTTTTGGCGATGATGCAATCTATATTGAAAGGTACCTTGAAGAGCCAAGCCACATAGAATTCCAGATACTATCAGACAGGTACGCAAATGTAATCCATCTTGGAGAAAGGGACTGCAGCGTCCAAAGAAGGCACCAAAAATTAATTGAAGAGTCGCCAAGCCCTGCCTTGAGCAGGGAGTTAAGGGAAACCATGGGAAATGCGGCAGTAAACGCAGTCAAGGCAATCGGCTATGAAGGCGCAGGAACAGTTGAATTCTTGTTGGATAAAAGCAAAAACTTCTATTTCATAGAAATGAACACAAGAATACAAGTCGAGCACGGAGTTACAGAAATGGTTACCAATGTTGATCTTGTCAAGGAGCAGATAAAGCTGGCAGAGGGCGCAAAGCTTGCCTATAATCAGGAAGATATAAAGGTGGAAGGGCACGCAATAGAGTGCAGGATAAATGCAGAGGACGCTTCAAATGATTTCGCCCCATGCCCTGGAACAATCATCAATTACCTTCCGCCGGGAGGCCCGGGCATAAGAATAAGCAGCTCATGCCATGCCGGCTATACAATCTCGCCTCATTTTGACTCATTGATAGCCTTGCTCATCTGCCATGGGAAAACAAGGCAGGAAGCAATAGCGCGAATGAAAAGATCCCTAGACGAGTTCGTAATTGATGGAGTAAAAACAACAATACCCTTTCACAGGCTCATCTTAAGCAAAAGGCAGTTTTTGAAAGGAAACGTTGCAACCTCTTTTATAGAGAATAACGATATAATGCAGGAGCTAAAAAACCTAAAGCCAAAGAAAGAGGCTTTGCCAAAAGAAAAGAAAGTTCTGATTGTAACAACTGCAGTCTCGCAGTACATTGCGGGAAAGCAACAAGCATCAAACAATAAGTCAAAAATAAACCCGTGGGTTATGGCTGCAAGGCAGGAATCCATGAACGAAGTGGAGTGAACCCCTGAAAGTAGACAAATAGTTAAG
>CAYWNO010000114.1:0-5381 GCA_964459665.1 uncultured Methanosarcinales archaeon | reverse complement strand
AATATTGAATAGTTATGTGTTTGTTAAAAACGCAAAAGTTTAGGTGAAACTTGAGATAATAAGAAATTATATATACCTGTTAATCATCGTAAAACTCCATGGCTCTTAAATGCAAATTCAACATTCCGAATAAAATAACAATTATAAGGGCAGGACTGGTTCCTTTATTTGCAGTCATACTGTGGGTAGACATACCATACAAGAACTATCTGGCCGCTTTTATTTTTGCGATGCTTTCAGTATCGGATTTTCTGGACGGGTATTTTGCAAGGAAAAAAAAGCAGGTTACGGAATTAGGCAAGATCATAGACCCCATTTCAGACAAGATTCTCATATCTACGGCGCTGATTTTGTTGATTGGAAAAGGCGTTGACTTGTGGATGGCTGTTGTGATAATTGCGAGGGAAGTTCTGATAACTGCCATAAGAATTTATCTTCTTCCCAGCAAGATAGTTGTTCCCGCAAGCAATTTTGGAAAGGCAAAAACCGTTGCCCAGAGCATTGCAATACTGTTTGTGCTTTTAAATATTCCTTTTAGCCGGCACATCCTACTTGTCGCTGTTTTTTTAACTGTAATATCAGGAATTGAATATTTAATCAGGATAAAGAAAATGACGGGAAATAGGATAGTCAATTTGCCCAATTCAATAACTTTAATCAGGTTTTTGCTTATTATTCCATTCATACAATATTTTTTAAGCTCAAAAATAACAGCTTCATTGCTGATATTTGCCGTAATAGCCCTGGGCGATAAGCTGGACGGCATTTCGGCAAGGCTAACTAACCAGAAGACAGACCTCGGAAGCTTCTTTGACTCTCTGACGGACTGGATTTTTTTAACTGCCACATTCACGCTCTTTGTTTATAATAAAAACTTATCACTGTTAGCAGGCATATTGCTCCTAATCCTAAACATCTTTGCAGCCATAATCAAGTTGTATTACCTAAAAAAATATAAAAAGATACTGAGCTCAATTATGAGCAAGCTTACTGTTGGCTTTAGCTATGTTACAGTTTTAGCAATTCTGATAATTTTTGCCTACAAAGATATTTTTGTGGTAGTTTTGATGGCTATGCTGCTTTCCACAGTAATCAGTTTTTTTATTAAAGCGATAATCAAACCATCCTCTTTACCCTAAGCGAAGAAACCATCAATACCCCAAGCATAAGGTAGATATACGGATAAAACCTTATTGGCGTATCAATAAAATATAACAAGGGTATCACTATGCCGTTTAGCGTTATTGGCATTCCCTGAAAAGCCTCTTTGAGGTTCATGATGTTGTACCTTGCAAGCCTTAGTATGCCGCAGAACAGGAATACCGTAAAGCAGATAATCGCAAGGGGTGTCTGTATTAAAGTAAACCCGAATATAGCGGGCGCAACGCCGAAAGAAACGGTGTCGGCAAGGCTGTCTAGCTCTCTTCCGAAATCATTTTGCTGCCCCATTATCTTTGCGATTTTTCCGTCAAAGTAGTCAGATACGACTGCAAGCAGGAGCATAAGGGCTGCCGTGTTGTACAGGCCCTTTATGGCGAATAATACGCTTATGATGCCGAAAACCACGTTTGTCAATGTCAGTATATCCGCAAATTTTATCAGGCGCATTATTTTAAAGTCATCCAGGTAAGTCTTTCTTCTGACCAGCCGAAATTCAGACTTGAAAAAAGATTCAATTCCCGACGTTATTGCCATTACTATGGCTACCCATATTACAACAAAATCTATGTTTCCAATCATGACGGATATCAGGGCTATTACTTGGAAAAAAAAGCTTATCTTTCCAAGCGCAGTCGGCTTGAACTCCCTGCGAAAATCCCTGTAAAACAATATCGAAGCTATTATCACTGTCAATGCATCCTTTGCAAGAAATGCGAGCATAACCCATAATGGAATCGTGCCTTTTAGCGCAAGCGCCACTGCGGCAATGTTTATAAGAACCTTGTCCGCAAAAAAATCTAGTATGGGCTTTAGCAAAGATTTTTTAATGAGATTTTTGGATGTTAAGCCGTCAAAGAATGCAATCAATGCGCCCGCAGTAAAAAACACGGCTGCAATGTCTTTTCTCTTGTTTATGATTAATATGCCGACTACAAAAGCCAGAACTATTCTTAGTAATGAGAGCGCAATAAATATCTTTTCCTTCTTAATCTTTAGTTTCATTGTGGGCTTTATAAGTTGAAAAATTCGCTTTTCAAGCGAATTTTTCAAAGTTCTTTATTTTAGAACTGCTATTACGGTTTCCCCTGCTTTAACTCTGTCATTGGTTTTGGCCTTCAGGCTCAAGCCCGCTATTTTCGGTATTATCAGCGTTGTCTGGCTCGAGAGGGCAATCATTCCTATTTTTTCGCCTTTATTAACCTTTTGATTGGCTTTCACATAGCACTTTATCCTTCTTGCTAAAAATCCCGCTATTTGTATTACCTTGGCTTTTACTTTTTTATTTTCAATTAATATCTCGTTTTTTTCGTTCTCCATGCTCTTTTCGAACTGGTATGCCTTGAAGAACTTTCCTTTCGAATGCTTTATAGACCTTACGGTGCCGTCAATTGGCGATCTGTTGTAATGCACATCCAAAGGCGACATGAAAATTGAGATGACGTAGCATTCGTCGGCAACGTCTTTTGTTAATGTATTTACCTTTCCAAACAAACCTTTCCTGAAGCTGACAGATTCTTGCGACGTGTCTATTATTCTTATAATTCTCCCATCAGCAGGGGATAGTATATTGTTCCCTTTGGGTATTGACCTTTTCGGGTCCCTGTAGAAGTTGAGCAAAAATAAGGCTAAAGTCCAGACTGATATTGTGATGAGAGTTAATATAAAAAGCATAAGGATTGGTTTTGTTATTAGGTTTAAAAGGTTTATGGAGAATTTGGCTTCATCCAAAAAATGGGTTGGCAGCCTAAAGTCAAAGTCCAATTCATAAAAAAATTCAGCCGACAAGGGGGAAGTCCCTCCAATGTCATTAAGTTAACCTCATAGATCCCTCCTGTTGTTCATATTAAATTTCCTTCTCAATTTATGAAAATTTCTGGGGTTTTTTCTTCCTTCCCTAATCGGAACGGGCTCTATCTGGAACAGTTCCTTCAACTCTTCCATATATTCGGGTTTATTGCTTGTCAATATCTTCACAATCCTATCTTTCATATAACCCAGTGATAGATTTCTATTAACTTTATACGGGTATTTAGTATTTTTCTTCACTTTGTTTATTGCAGGCTGAGAATCTCTTGCAATAATACTTTGCAGATTATTAATGAAAGCATTTGCGTAGAAGTCCTGCCTAATTGCTTGTTCTGAAAAACCAGTAAAATTCTCTATTTCTATATTGTTCTTTAGATGGTCAATGTTTATTTCTATTCCCCATCTTTTGAAGTAAAGGTCTTTGAAAATAAAATAATGATACCTTTCGCTATCCATGAGAGAAGTTACTAAAACTTCAGTTTCACCATTGTCTAATTGGACTTTAACCAATCGAATCTTAAATGGTTTGAAATTTACTCCAAGATTTCTTAATCTTTTTTCTGATTTTCTATGGCACTTCTCAATCGGGATTATTTTAGATTTTTCTTTAGATTCCCAAAATTGGCCTATTTCTGAAACGAAGTTTTTTTGAACCCTTATCAAGAAATCAATATTATTTGAAAGCAAATAATACATGAACCAAATAGCGCCAAATCCCCTGTCAAATATCAATAAATCATTTGAGTTACATTTAGGTATATGTTTTAATGCAAGGTCATATTCTCCTGTCCCATAATGTGTGATGTTTGAGTCAATTATCAGCTCATTTAATAAATCGTAAAAGCTAGATATTCTAGCTTTTGGCGTAATTACGTTTCCAGTGTTATGACACACGCCGAAATTGTTAGTAATATCTTCTGAATTAGGAAGGTCTAATGTGCTGGCATCTATGGCCAAAAGACGAAAATCAAACCACCTTAACTCATCATTATCTGTATAGAACTCTTCTATTAGCACATCATTCAGTTCAATAAAAGCTTCTGGCTTAAGCTTTAACCTGCTTTGGCTAAAAGCGCTTTTTGTTATGTTATCATGTTTAGTTGAAAATTTTTGTATAAACTGTGTTAGTTCCTTTTGTAATGTGCTTTTTATCAAATTCAGCATAAAAAGCACTAATGATGCAAAAGGAAGTTTTCGTTTCCTAGTGAAATGTTTTTCTGATGTCATGTGCCTTTCCATAAATTCTCTTTGCTCTATCCTTTCTTTAATTTTTTGTGTAATTTCTTCTACTCCTTTTCTTGTTTTCATGATCTCACCTCTTTTTATGTATATATAATTTTATTAAGTTATATAATAGAAATATTTAAATATTATACTATTATTACGCATAGTATGTATATTAGAAACAAGTTCATGCAAAAAGGGAAAAAGAGATATTACATTATAGAAGATAGGATAAAAAAGAATGGAAAGTATCTTACTATAAACATAAGGTACCTTGGAACGGCAAAGAAATTGTTAGCGGACTTAAGAGAATTAGACCGTTTGAGGAAGATAAATCCTTAACTTAATGACATTGGATGTCCCTTACGGGGAATGTCGGCTATAATCCTAAAACATTAAGGACTTTGAAGCTGCTAACCTGAGCGAAGCGAATTTTTGGATGAAGCCGGAGAATTTATTTTTTGTTGTTGTATATAAGAATTCCCAATGAAATGACAACTAAAGCCATTCCGTATATAATGTGCTTTGGGTGGGACGTTTCATCGCTTAATCCTGCGGCGATATGCGCAGCATGCGGCAGGAATGCCAAGAAGAATCCTATGAAAAGCAATCCAGTTCCCAAAATATCCAGATTCTTTTTGTGATTCATAAGAAAAAATAAAAAATCAATAAAAATTCAAACTTAGTTTGAATTTTTATTGTATGGCTTATTCTTTAACCCCGTAGGCAACCCCTAGAGAAACAACCGCTATTGCCACGTGCAGGTATGTAATTGCCATGTTTATGTTAAATATGGTTGCAAGCAAACTGTTAGCTCCCGGCACGAATCCAAGAACCGCAACGACTGCCAAAACGATTCCAAGAACCATATTGGCTGATTTTCCGCTTCCGCTATAGCCGAACCAAATCATCAAAGCTCCACCCACAAGGTGCAGAAGGTTTTGGGCTATGTTAACGCCAAATATTCCAAGCAACAATGGCTGCCCGATTCCCGGAACAAATCCTAGAATCCCTACAAGAGCCAGCACTGCGCCTATAACCATTGCATAAGTCTTTTGCACATCTGCGATATTAACCACCTCCATGGCTTATAGATGGACTTTTGGATATGACTATTTAAGCTTTTTGGTAATTTGTATGTATTGTAGTATACGGAAATTATTGCACCCCTATTTCTGCAAATATCAGGA
>CAYWNO010000113.1:0-5416 GCA_964459665.1 uncultured Methanosarcinales archaeon | reverse complement strand
TGGATGAGAAGGAAATTTCCTTCTTGTTCAACCTAAAGAATTCTCATGGATGTGTTATCCAGAAACTATTTAAATAAACCTCATTAACTATGTAAAAATGGCAAGCCTCAAGCTGTGTATTTCGGACCCGTCAAGCGGAAAATCGTTCCAAAAGGAAGTAAAAGACGCTTTGGCAAAATCTTTTATGGGGATGAATATAGGCGAATCCGTAAAAGGCGACAATATAGAAATTTCAGGCTATGAGTTCCAGATAACCGGCGGCTCGGATTACTGCGGCTTTCCCATGAGAAAGGGGATCTTGGGAATGAGGAAAAAGATTGCGATTTATGGCGGAGTTGGCTTTAAGGGCGATTCAAAAGGAATCAAGAAAAGAAAGACTGTGTGCGGCCATAAGGTGCACGATAAGGTTTCCCAAATCAATTTGAAAGTCACAAAGGAGGGCGCTAAAAAGCTTAATGAAATCTTCGGGGTTCCTGAAGAAGGAAAAAAGGCTGAAGCAAAAGAAGAGAAAAAGGTTGATTAGGGTTTTATCGGATAACTTTTAATGATTGAAAAATTCAATCAATTATTTGCGTCCGATATTATAACCTTATTTTTTGCGTTTATGGCAAAAATTCAGGCAGAGCATATCAGCTGACTTCAAAATCAACGCAAACCCTGTAGAATCCGGGCGAGTATTGGCCACATTTTACCGTGCTGAGTATTTTGCATTTCTTTTTTAGCTTTTCGCAGGTATTTTTTGCTTTTTCTTCTGCCTTGCTGAATTCGCCTTCGTGCAAAAAATCATAAAGGTGTACGGTTCCTTTCTTTTTGATTTGCTTTGATGCCAATTCCAAAAAAATCACTGCGCCTTTCGGGAGCGGCATTAAAATCCTGTCAAATTTTTTATCAAGCTTCGGCATGATTTTTTTTACATCCCCAAAAAATAATCTTATCTTGTTTTCCAGCTTGTTTTTTTTGACGTTTTCAATGGCGTATTTGTGGGCAATGGGGTTTATCTCAATCCCGTAAACTTCTTTGCACTTTGTGTTTTTGGCTATCACGAGAGGATAAATGCCAGAGCCCGAAAACATGACAAGCACTGACTCGTTTGGCTTTATTAATCCTGCAATCCTTTTTCTTTCGCTTGACATCCTCGGCGAAAAATAAACCTTCTCAACATCAAGCTTGAGCGAAACATTATTTTCCCTGCAAACGGCTTCCTTTCTTTTTTCCCCTGCAATAACCTTTAGCTTGGGTGTCCTGAACTTTCCGGAATATTTTTTTATTTTTTTCAGTATTACTTTGACGTGAGGGTAATTTTCCAATATAACTTCGCCTATGGCATTTTCCTTCTTTGCAAGCTCTTTTGGAAATTCCGAGAATATGAGCATGTCTCCTACCAAGTCAAAAGAGGAAGGCACAAGCTCAAGCTCTTTTTGCGCCAATGTTTCCTTTAAGAGGTATTTTAGGTTTTTTTTCATTGTTTTTAAGTTTTAAAAATCTCATTGAAAAAACTCCCCCAATCCTTTTTGCCCAATCTTGTTTTTCGCCTTGACTAATTCCCCAATCTGGGCTTTGACCCTTTCCTGCGAGAAATCGTGCCCGTCAACGAGAAGCTTCATTATTTTTTCCTCGTCCACATTCGACCACTTCAAGGCATAGTCCTTGCTCACCGGAATATTCTTTATCAGTTCAAATACCTCTTTCCATGAGAATTCAAAGGATTCCTGCCACTTGGCTTCGCTAAAAAGCGCTTCGAAGTTATTCCCGTATTTTTTTACCATCTTTAGGGCGGTTCTCGGGCCGATTCCCTTGATGCCGTTCATGTTGTAGTCGGTTCCTATAAGCATAGCGAGCACAATCAACTGCTCCTGGCTTATGCCAAGATGCCTTAGATTTTCTTCGAGGCTTATGAGGTCTGGCTGTATGATTTCATAGCTTAGCTTGTTCGTCTTCTTTTTCCTTCCCGCCATGCTTAGATTCCTAACTACTCGCGGCGATTCGAAAAGGAGAGCGTCCGCGTCGTTTGTAGAGATTGCAAACGCATCGCCGTTTTTTACAATATAGGATGCCTGCGCCTCTGCTTCCGAAGGCGAATCTATGACTGGCAATCCAAATCCATCTATGAGCTTTTTTGCCTCACCTATCATCTCGTCAGTAAGCCTAGAAGTTCTTGCTGCATACTTTTTCATAAGCTCAATGTCCTCTCTTTCTTTTGCCTTTTCAAGATTCTTCTGGGCCTGAATCTTTATCTCTTTTCTTTTTTCGAGAGTTTGGTGCTTTAGCTTCGGGGGCTCGCCGTCAAAAGCGAACGCGAGCTTTATGTTCTGGCGCGACAGGCTTGATATTCTTGCCAAAAGCCCCATCAAATGCGAGGTTACATTCCCCCTAGAATCAGTAAGTAATGAGCCGTCCCTTTGCCTTATCGAGCTTAGAAACTGGTAAAGCCACATGGGCGAGTCTACGACCAGCACCCTGTTCTGAAGAAAGCTTACGTCTATCTCCCTAAATTCCAATAATTCTGTTAAGGCTACTCCCATTTTAAAATAAAAATTTCAATCGCTTGAGATTGAAATTTTTTTACCTATATCTTCTTAAAAGTAAGACTGCAAAGCTCCTTTCCAATCATCTCTTTCGCCTTAGCCGACAAATCCCCTGCAGACAGCACGATGACAGGAAGCTTCTTGAACTGACCCTTAACATAGGCGCTGCTCAAATCAGAGTCGCTTATGCTTTTCTTGTTCTTTGCCTTGCAGTAATACTGCAGGCTGCCGACTGCGCTTGGAATTTCAATGATAAAATCCATTTCAGAATTTTTCTTTATGACTTCATTGCCCAATACATTTATCTTGTTTTTTTCAAAAAATCTTGCTATTTCCAAAAAGAAGTCGCCTTCCTTGCCTTTTTGCCTTGGCTTTATTTCCTTTTCAATCGGCTTTTTCAAGGTTTCGACTTTTCCTTCTTTTAACTGCGCTTCGTCTTTGGCCATGGCTTTCTCAACGGCATCTTCCTTGATTATTTTTTCCGCGGGCTCTTTAGATGGGTTCATTTTTGACTTTATTGCCTGCTCTGCTTCGCTATCTGCAATAAGGTGCCATTTCCAGAATACCTCACTTTTGTCGCCGTAACTCACGTTTAACGGAACGGCAAAATCCTTTATTTCCCTCAATGCAACCCTTATGACTGGCTCCTGCTCGGAATCCCTCAATATTTTGCCCTGCATAAGAAGGTCAAACGCTTTCTTCTCCTTGTCGTTCATGTTTTCAGTGAACCTTTGCAGCATATCTTCCTGCCCTGGGATGTAGTAAAGCGGAGATCCCCCGACCTTTATTGCAGATGCCTTCAGCTTGCCGTTTGCCGTAAGCTCTGCAAGGTGCGCGGACGCCATCAGGATGTTGCTCCCTATCTCCTTTGAAATCTGGACGGGCAGCACAGGCCCTTTTATTTTTATAAATCCAAGAATTTTTTCGCGGTAATCCATAATTTGAAAAAATCAATTTTTTAATCTTATGGCCTTAGCCATCTGCACTCATAATATGTGACGTCCAGCTCTCCGTCTACAATTCCTATTAAAAGCCTCTTTTTTGTGGAATGGGCAACCCTATTCTTTGCCGCGAATTCATACCATGTAAGAGTTGAGCCTTCATGCACGGGAAAAACGACCCATCTCGCATGGTCTTCCCCGGGCTTTACGCCCCTGTCATAAATCCTGAAGTCAGCGCCGAACTTCAAAGCTGTCTTTATTATGTACCCCCTGTTTCTTATGTCCCTGTAGACGCAGTACCTTATCCAGAAATTCGGCTCGACTTTTTGCGCCTTTTTAAGAAATCCCTCAAAGTCAATAAGCTTGTTTCTTGAATCATAAACCAAAAGCTTCTTTTTTTCGGTAAGATGCAAGGATTCAATCAGGGAAAGCTGCACCCTTCCGTCATCAAGAAGGCTCCCGTACCTGCTTTGGTTGTAAAGCTCCCTTGCTGCATCCGAGCTTTCAGTAAGCACCCTCTCTTTCGAGAAGTAAGCCTTGACTGGCTCCTTTGGTTCTTTTGCCTCCTTGCTCTCCTTCTGCTCGGCTGCCTCTTCTTTTCCGGGAAGCTGCCCTTCCTTTTTCTTTGCCATTTTTGATAAGATTATTTATACAGTTAAGGCAGGTGGTTTAAAAAGGTTTGTTGAGGTTGATACTGTTTAATCTTCAGCATATGGCTTCTTATAGTGTTGGAAGTAAATAATTGAGTATATATTTCAATCAATTATTTGCGTCCGATATTATAATAAGATTTAACAGTTGAAATTTATTTCCTAAATCAAGCTTTATCTTAGCCCCATTCCTATATAAATTTGCCGAAGATTAAATACTATCTATTTTTTTAAAAAAATATATAAACTTAATAAATTTTACACGCAGAAGAAAAGATGAACGCTTCTAAAATTCTCGTCATAGGCGCATCGGGGCTTGTCGGAAAGGCATTGTACAATGAATTTGCAAAAGATTATAGCGTATGCGGAACATACCTTAAGAGAAAAAGAGAAGGGCTGTTAAAGCTTGACATCAGGAACAAAAAAGATGTCCAAACTCTCTTTGAAAAAATAAAGCCGGATGTTGTATTCTTGCCTGCCGCAGAGCCGCATGTTGACTTGTGCGAAGAGGAGAAATTGTTTACATGCAAGACGAATGTCGAAGGGACAAGAAATGTCGTAGAAGCGTGCGCGGCATCAAAGGCAAAGCTCGTTTATTTCTCATCTGATTATGTTTTCGACGGCAAAAGCGGGCCGTACAGGGAAACGGCAAAGCCAAGCCCCGTCAGCGAGTACGGAAGGCAAAAGGCCGAATGCGAGTCCATAATAAAAAAAAGCCTGAAGGATTATATCATTGTGAGGACTGCATTAGTTTTCGGCTATGACCCAAATTCCAAGAATTTTGCAATGCAGATGCTAAAGCTATCCTTAGATAAGCAAAAAAGGAAAATTCCAGTTGACCAGTACTCCAATCCTGCTTATGTAAAAGACCTTGCCAGGTCGTGCAGGGCTTTGGTTGAGCGCAATAAAAGCGGGGTATACAACATTGTAGGCGACGACTATGTCAACAGGCATGAATTTGCAGTCATGGCAGCCGAAATTTTTGGCTTTGATAAAAGCCTGGTAACTCCTGTAAAAACACCAGATTTGGGGCAGGCTGCAAAAAGGCCCTTAAAAGGCGGACTTTACAACGATAAAATTAAGAAAGGCATAAAAATAAGTTTTCATACCTTAAGGGAAGCTTTGAAGGAAATTAAGAATGAGGCAGCAAAATAGCAATACCAATATGCTCAATTATTTACTTCCAACACTATAAATAGCTAAACAAATACTTTTTTTCAAAGTTCTCATGAATCATTATGCACAAAAATAGGGTATTGTATCATTTAAGATACTTTAATTTTGTAGTGCAGTAGATTTC
>CAYWNO010000112.1:3028-5488 GCA_964459665.1 uncultured Methanosarcinales archaeon | reverse complement strand
CGGGATTCGACCCAATCACCGCAAGCGGTGGGGTAAAATTTTTCAAATTTAACTACCGGCACAATATAAAATGTGAGTGATTCCTCTAAATCCTGTATGTATATTGGATATGGAACAAGCTTAAAGAGTGAAAAAGCAGCTTTTGAGAAGGGTTTACAAATGGCAAAAGAAATTGATATTGAGTCAATTCTTATTTTGAGTAGGGAAATAGTTTTACTGTCCCACACTCGTTTTCAAGGTAAAATTAAAAACAAAACTTTTAAATAATAAGCCAACATTATTCAGACAAAATGAGAATATTGCTTGTAAGCCCGCCTTATCCAAAGGACAAGATATTTAGAAAATCAATGAAAAATCTTGGAGCCATTCTTCCGCCTTTGGGCATTGCATATATAGCGGCCATGCTTGAAAAAGACGGGCATTTGGTAAAGATTATTGACGGGCCTGCATGGGCGACTGTTTTTGGATACGATTTTAATGACCTCGAAAAGGATATAAAAGAATTTAGCCCCGATGTTGTCGGCATGAGCGCATCAACTTCCCAGATTGATCACGCCAAAAAGGCAATATCAATGGTAAAATCCGCAAACAAGGATTCTGTTGTAATTCTGGGCGGAACGCTAATAAGCGCCGACCCTAATTCATTGCTTGGCTTTGGAGATGTTGATTTTGGCGTTTACGGCGAAGCCGACCTTACTTTCTCTGAAATACTAAAGGCAGTAGAATCAAAGAAAAGCGTCGAGGGCATGGAAGGGGTCATATGGCGCGAAAACGGTTCTGTAAATTTCCTAAAGCCAAAGGTAATAACGAACCTCGATCAGATACCGATGCCCGCACGCCATTTGCTCAAAATGGAAATTTACAGGCCATCCCCCGCAAACTTTAGAAGAACGCCTGCAACAACCATAATGACGAGCAGGGGCTGCCCTTACCAGTGCATATTCTGCTCGAGGCCCACAGAAGGAACCGCTTTTCGGGCACATTCCGCAGAAAGGGTTGTTGAGGAGATAGAGCATCTTGTAACAAAGTACGGCATAAAAGACATCCAGATTTTTGATGACACGTTCAGCCTGATACCGAGCAGGGTCGAGAGAATCTGCAAGGGAATCATCGAGAAGAAGCTTGACATCTGGTGGAACTGCATGACAAGGGTTGATAAGATTAGCCCGGAACTTCTTTCGCTTATGAAACAGGCAGGATGCTACGAGATAGGCTTTGGAATCGAGTCAGGCTCTGATAGGATACTGCAGTTTATCAAAAAATCAACAACAACCGATTTGGTAAGAAAAGGAGTTAAGATGACAAAAGAGGCAGGCATTGACGTTCGGGGATTCTTCATGATTGGCTTTCCTACTGAAACAAAAGAAGAGGTAATCCAGACAATTAATTTTGCAAAAGAGCTTGACGTTGACGTGGCCCAATTCATGGTTTCAACGCCCTTTCCTGGAACAGAGATGTGGGAGATAGCAAAGGCAAATGGCACTATTAGCGATGACTGGAACAGCTTTACTTTCTACGCTCCCGACAAGATGCCTTTTTCCTCAAATATTTTAAGCGACAAGGAGCTTCTTTTGCTCTACAAGAAGGCCTACAAGTCCTTTTACCTAAGGCCTAAATTCATATTAAGGCAGCTCTCTAAATTAAGGTCCATGACCGACATACAGAGAAACTGGCTGGCTGCTAAGGGGGTTATGGGATGGTGAACATCTTTAAATCAGATTAGAAATAATCCCACTATGACAACAATGAATGTAAATCAAAAGATGCTTAACATGCTTGATCATATCACTTCTAAACTGGATAATATAGAATCAGAAGTTAAAGAAATCAAAAACGAGATGGGCTTAGAAGTCAAACCAGAATATCTGGAAAAATTAAACAATATTAGAAAAGAAAAAGGCATATCTTTTAAAAATATTGACGAGTTAAGACGAATAATTGAGAAATAAGATGCATTTATACGAGATTAAGCCATTTGTTTTAATGGTAGGGAATCATTTTTTATAAAATCGTAGGGCAAATACCCACTGATTTATCTGTGGGATGAAGCCCGTCGTCCCCTTCTCGTGTTTGTACTAGAGGAACACTCGGTTATAGACTGTATGTATGTTCAATACTAAAATTTAATTCTTGTTAGTATGAATCACTATTTTGAATACCCTACAAGTTGCTTCCAATTCTTTTTTGGCATCAAGCTCGCAATTTGTGAAGGAGTATAAGATGCTTCTCCGCTATACTTTTCCATCCAATATAATTTATCTTTCCAATCTCTTCCACGAACAATTTTTGCGACATGAGTTGGCTTGAATCCCATTGGCTTTAGAATGCCTTCATAATTTGAAGCTATCCATTCAAGCTTGTCTTTCCATCCAGCATTCGTAACAATCTGGCTTACATGAGAGCCATTGAATCCCATTGGCTTTAGAATGCCTTCATAATTTGAAGCTATCCATTCAAGCT
>CAYWNO010000112.1:0-2928 GCA_964459665.1 uncultured Methanosarcinales archaeon | reverse complement strand
TGTCTTTCCATCTGGACTGCACCCCTGTTTTTGGACAATAAGTTAAGCAAGTTTTAATATTTTTTGTTCAAATTCTTCAGGCGGCACATACCCGATGGATGAGTGCAGCCTTTTCTTGTTGTATACCTTCTCAATAAAATCTCTTATATTGTCGTATGCTTCCTCGATTGTCCTGTATTCATTCAAGTTCACCTCCTCAGCCTTCAGTGTTTTTATAAAACTCTCGGCGAAGGCATTGTCATAGACATTGCCTCTCCTGCTCATGCTGATCTTAATCCCATTCTCCTTTAGCCTGTCAACATAGTCCTTTGAAGCATATTGGACGCCTTGGTCAGAGTGATGCACAAGCATATCAAATCCTATGGATTTTCTGTCGGAAATTGCCATTTCAAGGGCATTCAATGTAAGTCTTGCGTCAATGTTTTTGCCCAAATCCCAGCCAACGCATTTTCTGCTGAATAAGTCCATGATTACGGCAAGATAAACGTACTCGTCGAGAAGCCGTATGTAGGTTATGTCGGAGACCCATAGCTGATTTAAACCGTTTACTTGCAAATCTTTTGCAAGATTTGGATAGACCTGTAGCCCATGTCCGGAGTCCGTTGTTATTGGCCTGAATTTCTTCTTTCTGACGAGCAGATTATCCTCCCCCATAATCCGAAGGACTTTTTTATGGTTTACAGTTTTGCCCCTCCTGTGCAGCTCTTTTGTTATCCTTCTGTATCCATATCCTGAAAATTCGAGGGCTATGCTCTCTATAAACTTTTTGACTTCTCTATCAACAATCGGATTTTTACTTGTGTTCCGGGCATAATAGCTGCTTCTGCTCATCTCAAAAGCAGAGCAAGATTTGCTAATCGAAATCTCTTTTTGGCTTATCATCATGCAGATCGCCTCCCTTTCCTTCTTTCCTCTGCAATCTGCTGTTTTAAGCTCTCGTAAACTTTTTTTAAAAAGGCATTTTCAGCATATAGCTGCCCTATCAATCTCTCACATTGGGCAATTTTTGCATCCTCTTTCCATAAATTGCCATTGCCTTTGAATGCTTCCTTTGGATTTGAGTTATATTCTTTTTTCCATTTGGAAACAAGGCTTTCGCCCAAAGAATGCTCCCTGCATAACTGAGCCATGCTTCTGGATTCTAGTTCCTGCAGAACCGATAACTTAAATTCTCTCGTAAATTTCCTTTTTGATAGCATTTTTGCACCCCTTGAAAGTTGTTTGCTGAACTTTCTTAACTATCTGTCCATTTTTAGGGGTGCAGTCCACGGGCCGCCCATGTTGGTTCTTTTGTCATTGTATTTGAAATCGTAGGAAATGATGTAGTATTTTTGAGATTTAAACATCACGACCACGCTTATGATTAATGCTTACCCTATCTTCTCTTCCATGCTGTACTTTCCAAGCACTTCCTTTGCGGCCAAAAGAAAATCCGTTTCCTTGTCGGTAGGTATTATTGCGCCTGCAGCATTTTGATGCCCCCCTGCCTCGGAATTTCCAATGCCGCTTATGATTTCACCGATTATGCTCTTTAAGTCCAGGGTGCCGTTGGCATTGTTTGTAGTCCTTAAAGAAATCTTTGTGCTTTTGTCGAGCGACTGCGCCATTGAGAGTATAAAAGTCGTCGTTATGTTCGACTTCGATAATATTGAGGCAAGCGTTCCTATCATTGTTGACATCACGTTGCCTTTCGCATTTATGATGACAAACCCGCTGCCCCAAAAAATATCGTCGCTGAACTTGTTCTCGTTGTACCAGTTCAATGAATTGACAATCTCTTTTTTGTAATCTACAAGGCTTCTTATTGCCTGCTGCCTTATCTTTTTGTCTCCAAGGCATGCCCCTATCCCAAAAGATGCCCTTCCAAGCCTTCCGCACGCATTAAGCAATGTTGCAAACTCTTTTGCGTCCCTTGTCGGGCTTTCTTCCTCTTCATGCGGAAGGATATAAACATTTCCAAGAACGTCATCAGGGTTTGCCTCGCTTAGCCTTTTCATTATGATTCCGGTTACGAGCCTTTTCATTTCATCTTCATCCAAATGGACTATCTTCTTCCATCCGGAGCCGTTTTTAGGCTCGATTCCTATTTGGCTAAGGAACTGGATTGCGCCAGATTCAGAGCCGCTAACTCCGGGAATGTAAGGGTCCGTGCAGTATTCCAATGCCTTGTGCAAAGGCTTTGTCTGGGCGCCGAAAATTCTTAGGCCTTTTGTAACCTTTATCTTCTTTTTTTCTACGGCTATTCTTAGGATTTCTTCATTGAGGCGCAGAAATCCGTTTTGCTCCTGCAGGTCGCCGATTGCCCCAATAATTGCGATGTGGGCAAAATCTTCCATGCTCTTGTCAACGGCGCACGCGAATTTAAAGACAACCCCTGCGCCTGAAATCTCCTTTCCGCCGTCAATCCCGCAGATATGCGGATTAACAAGTGTGGCATTTCCAAAATCATCAGTCTTTCCCATGCTGTGATGGTCGAGTATGAACACTTTTTTTCCATTAAGCAATTCCTTAACATCACCAATAACGCCGGAGCCTATGTCAGTAAAAATAAAGCAGTTATAAGACTCTGATGCAAGCTGTGCTATAACCTTCCTGTTCAGCTGCTGTATTATTGATACGGAATATTTCCTATTGTCATTGCTCAGCAGCTTTATCATTATAGAACATGAGCTTATGCCGTCCGCATCAAGGTGGCTTATTAGCCTTATGACCTCTTTTTTGTCTATTGCTTTGAAGGCTTCTGCAGCCTTTTTTATCTGCTCATTAAAATCATCGTAACAATCCATCAAGACACCTTTTTAAAAAAATTTGAGCAACTAATGCTCAAATTTTTTAATTTAGGTTGTATTTATAGTTATCTTTTTGCCTCATTTTCTGTTTAGTATCATAATCACGTAACCTTTCTTATGGTTTATAAATGAAGAAAAA
>CAYWNO010000111.1:0-5569 GCA_964459665.1 uncultured Methanosarcinales archaeon | reverse complement strand
TCACCTCAGCTTATTTTTAATCTCAAATGCTTAAAAGAATTCTCATCGCTTCACATACCAGTTCAAGGAACCTTTAAATCAGTCTTGCTTTTATAGTAAGGATCCGTGATTTCGTCTACCTCCTGGGGAGGCTTTACGTCTGCGGCGCTTAAATCTGTCGTGCCTGCATCTGTCATGCTTGCTGCTGTAATCTGATTGGGAGCAGCCTGAACATAATGGACATGCCCCTCATTTAAGCTTGAACTTGGCTTATTCCGCCTGAATATCATAGCGGCAGCAACTATTGCAATCCCGATTATTATTGAAGGAACTACAAAACTGTATTCCGGCGCCTTCTGTATTGTCGGATATTCATGGCATGAAAAGTCAGAGCCGCAGTATTCTGCTGAACTGCAATCCTTGTTTCTGTTGCACTCTCTTTGGTTTATATTTATAATCCACACTATAAAAAAAATCCCGATTATTATAATCAAGACTATTAAAAGGCCCGCTTCTGATTTTTTGTTTTTGAGCATATAACCTAAAACACCCCCTAGAATTTGATTGGTATATATCGTCCTTTTTAAATCTTTCTTACTAAAAAGTGAATAAAAATAAGGAGAATTTGAAAAATTCGCTTTTCAAGCGAATTTTTCAATGCGAATTCTGCTCTTCTAAACCCATATCCCTGTTTTCCTCAACAGTAAATTCCCCAAGCTTCTTGTTTTTCTGAACTGTCTTGAAACTTATCGGCTTGCTCGTATCCTTGCCCATTATTCCACCTCTTTTTAAAAAAGTTTCATGCTGCATGAAACTTTTTTTCATTTATTAATCCAAACCTGTGCTACCAAATCCTTTCTCGCTTCTTGTCGTTTCTCCCAAATCTTCGACTTCCTCAAAAAACGCTTCTTCGACCTTTGAGAAAATCATCTGGCCGATTTTCTTTCCCTTTTCTATCCTGTAGGGCTTATCCCCCAGGTTTATCATCGGTATTTTTATTTCACCGCGATAGCACGAGTCTATTGTGCCAACGCAGTTTGAATGGCTTATGCCGTGCTCAACGGAAAGCCCGCTCTTTGGCCTTACCTGCCCCTCGTAGCCATGTGGTATTGCAATCTTAATGCCCGTTGCAACAAGCTTTCTTTCCATAGGATTGAGCAGGCAGTCTTCGGCAGAATACAAGTCAACCCCTGAATCGCCTTTATGCGCATAGGATGGCGTTTTGGCGCCTGCAATTTTTTTGATTTTTATGCTTAGCATTTTTGATTTGGGAAAAAATCAGTTTTCTTAGAAAACTTATTTTTTTTTATCATTAGCTTATATTTAAAGAATTCGTAAATGGAAAATATAGTTTTGCCAAGCTATTTGTTTTGTTTTTTATCTATATCCCTAAAAGCGAATACGGATGAGAGGTTATGTCCGATAATTTTGCCGCTTGATGCGTCTATCTTTATGTTCAGGGTATTAAAAATCTCTGTTATGAACGTAATGTTCCATATGTTGCCAAAGCCAGTTATATTCTGCAGTATTGCAATGGTCTTTAGGCTCTTGTCTTTTGGAAAATTACTCTGCTGGAAATCATTTGCCCTGCTGACTACATTGTCAAATGTAAGCTTAACATTGGCAAGCTCTACTTTATTGACATCCATTTCATCTTTTTTGAATATCTCCTCTTCAAGCCTTATGTTAACGCTGCCCCCCGCCATCGTAAACGTGGTTATCTTATCACTTTTCCTGTCATAGAATCCAAGCTGCCATTCATCAGTGCCCATCTCCTGCGGAATTTTAAATGCATAGGAAAAATATGTATCCTTGTTCTTGCTGTGCCATTTATTGAAATCAGGGTTTTCTTCGAGTTTCTTTAATGCGTGCTTTAAATCCATTCTATTACAAAAAATTTCCTTATTTCATGAGTGAAATTTTTTCATTTTTCATAAGATTTAAATAGATTTGTATTTTTGCAGGAGTATGATTACTGCAGATGTAAAGCTGATGCTCAAGAAGCAGCAGTACGAGGCTGTGGGAAGCCACACGAGAGTTAAAACGTGCCACTGGACCAAAAGCGATTTGAGAGGGGAAGGCGGCTGCTACAAGAACAAGTTCTACGGCATAAACAGCCACCAATGCATCCAGATGACTCCGACTTATGTGTGCAACAACGCATGCGTCTTCTGCTGGCGCGACTTAAGGTACCACACCCAGCCGGCAATGGAAGAAAAAATCGATGAGCCAAAGAATATAGTCAAGGATACCATAGAAGCCCAAAGAAGACTGCTCTCAGGATTCGGAGGAAACGGAAATACCAGCAAGGAAAAGTTTGAAAGGGCAATGGCGCCCCAGCACGTTGCTATATCTCTCGACGGCGAGCCAACTTTATACCCAAGGCTTGCAGAGCTTATCGGCGAATACAAGAAGAATAATTTTTCAACATTTGTCGTAAGCAACGGGCTGCTTCCCGAAAGAATTGAGAAGCTGCTTTACGAGCCTCCGACGCAGCTTTACATTTCCGTTGACGCGCCAAACGAGGAGCTTTTTAACGTAATTGACAGGCCGATAATAAAGAATGCATGGCAGGGGCTTTACAAGACTCTAAGCATTCTTCCAAAGCTTAAGGAAAAGACAAGAACTGTGCTAAGGTTCACGCTAATTCGGGGCATGAACATGGTGCATCCGGGGCAATGGGCGGATATAATCAAGCTAAGCCTTCCTATGTTTGTCGAGGTAAAGGCGTACATGTGGGTTGGCATGTCGCGAGAAAGGCTGGAGCAGGAAAACATGCCGGTTCATGAAGAGGTAAAAAAGTTTGCCGTTGAAATCGCGAACCTTGCGGGCTACAAGCTTATTGACGAGCACGAGCCTTCGAGGGTTGTGCTTCTCATGAAAGAGGATTTTGAAGGAAGAATTATGAAGTTTGGTTGAAATGAAAAATATGGAAAAAAAAATCAACAATAAGCTAAAGCTTTCGCGCCCAAACTATTATCAGGGAATCTTGCAGCTTAGGAATGTCAATGACGAGATACTTGCATTTGTGCGCAACCAAGTAAAGAAAAGAGGCGACGTTGCCATAACAAAAACCGCAAGGGTCGGAGACGGCATGGACTTGTACATAACTTCCCAGAAATTCATAAGGATACTGGGCAAGAAGCTAAAGGAAAGCTTTGGAGGCGAGCTTAAGGTTAGCGAAAAGCTTCACACAAGAAACAGGCAGGGAAAGGACTTATACAGGGTAAATGTCCTTTTCAGGCTTTTAAAGTACAAGAAAGGCGACATCGTCTCTATAAGGGGCGAGCAGCTAAGGTTGATAAGAATCGGAAGGAAGATATTTGCCAAAAACATGAAGAACGGGAGAAGGGTAACGGTAAGAATCGAAGAGTTTGAAAAAATAAAACTTTGAAAAAGTAAATTTTGTGAAAAATTGATTTTTTCAATATTTCTTTCTCCTGCTAAAAACCCACAGCACAACCAGAATAAATGCGATTGTTCCGCTTAAAATCATTATAGCCATAGCTTCTGTGCTTATGCCCGCAAGCGAGTTAAGCGACAATGCCATAACCTGTATCAGGTTTGCATTCACAACTTCTGTCGAAAATTCCCTGTGGGCATTGTACTTATTTTTTAAGGTGTCGTGATAGTCTGCATTTATTTTAAATGTATTTGCGCCGTATTTGAGCTGGCTTGCGGCAAACCTTAATGAAATATTTTTGCCTTCGCTTAGCTCGCCGATGTGCCATTTTTTTTCTATGCCGTTTAGCGTAAAAACCACATCAACATCTTTCGGGCTCGAATAGGACTTCTTTGCGAGATTAAAGGAAACGATGAAACTGCTCCCGTATGAAACATTGGAAGGAAAATTCAAATCCTCGATTTGGATTTTCGGGACGTCACTGACCTTAAAATCTATGCCGGCGGATTTTGAAACGAGGCTGTTTCTTAATGTGACTTGGGCTTGCCTTATTCCTATTTCCGAAGTGTTTATTTTGAATTTTATTTCCTTTGACTGCGAAATTCCAAGGCTTATCTTCTCGCATTCGCTCCCGAAGCATGAGTCTATGCCGTCGAGAAAAACATTGCCGGTGTTTTTCGCGGTGCATAAAATATTCGCGCTCTCGTATTCGTAGAATTCTTCCCTTTCTGGCCTGCAGTCCAAAAGCACATTGCCTGAATACTTTTTTTCCGATTCCTCCTCGAGCAATCTTGCCGCCTGCTCGACTTCCTCAAGAGAAGCGTGCATTTCCCTCACGCTTGAGGTGAAGCTTGCCTGAAATGAAGCATTGTCGAGTGTTCTTACAACCAATGGGAATGTGTACGAGTATCCGCTTCCAAGATTGCCGTCAACTTTCAGGATCCAGAATAATCTCTTTCTTTCCATAGGATTAAGCAGGATGTTTTTTTGCCTATCACCCATGATTGCAACTTCTCTGGGCTTGTCAAGGGAAAGCTCGGTTGAATAGTAAAAATCATTCGGGTTTTCAATGATCGCCTCGAGCAGGTTATAAGAGCCGAAATCAACGGATTTTTTAAGGGCTGAAACCTTGATATTAAGGGGCACTTTTACGTATCCGGTATTTTCGACAAGCTTAGTTTTGATGTCAAGGTTGCCCGTCCTTAAGTCTACGTTCCTGCCCAGCCATTGGTAATATGTCGAAGGCTCGTCGGAATCGGCCGAGTCCTTAAATTTTATATGGGTGGGGTCAATCCATCCGAATTCGCCGTATGTGACATCAAATGGAACCCATCCGTAGCCCGGGAAATACACTTCAGCCCATCCGTGAGGTCCCCATTTTTCCGGAAATAATTCGGAATCGGTGTATGCAATTCCTGAAGCAAACCTTGCGGGAATGCCGATAGCCCTTAGAAGGGCAATGAACAATGTTGCTATCTCGTCGCAAACGCCCTGCCTGCTCTCAAGAACCCATGACGCCTTCTGGGTTACGTCTGCCGTCAAAGTGCTAAGATTGTAGTTCACGTTGTTCTTTGTCCACTCGGCTATCCTGAATACGGCAGGATAAAGGTCGTCCTCGCCCTTTACAATATCCGACGCGAGCCTTATTATACTCTCGTCGTTAGAGTCTATGGTTGCGCTCGGCTTTGCATAAAATGCTATTTCGGAAGGAAGATTTTCAATGGGAAATGGTATCTTTTCTTTTACAGGAATTAGTTTATTTGTGGTTTTGACGTTTGCATTGACGCTAAAATCAACCCTGCCTTGAGGATTGTTCCACGTAAACTTGAGCTGGCCATCCTTGGGCTGCGCCTGCGGGCTTGTTGAAAACTTAAGCAGTTCCTGAGTCGCAGTTGCCTTTGGAAAGAATGTCATGTTGACAGTTGCGCTTTGCATATACCCATCGCCGGATGTCGGCACAATCTCTGCAAAAGAGTGCATGTATATGCTGGTTATTATGCTCTCGCTGTTGTAGAACCAGTCTGCAAGCGCATTAGGCGTTAAAGTTAATAGCATAAACAGAATCAAAATCATCAAAATTGCATGCTGTTTTCCCATTCATGCAAGATGAGCATATTGGTATATAATTGTTTTTGTTTAAAATATGGATGTAGTATACGGTTATTTTTGCATGGCAACTTGATTCTA
>CAYWNO010000110.1:0-5571 GCA_964459665.1 uncultured Methanosarcinales archaeon | reverse complement strand
AAGTAAATGCGGTTTATTTATAAATGGAATGGGGTTATTCAAAACTCTCTATAATTATTTTTGTCAGTGAGTATACATTTAATTCTAAATCCGTGCTTCGCATAATTAATGAATAAGTCCGAGGCGAAATTTAGTGTCAGTCAAATTTCGCCGAGAGTAAATTCTGTGAGCGAAGCGAACGGGTTTATGAATATCTTACGGATTTTAGATTTATTACTGTCTTGAGCCTTTTCAGCAACCTATTTAAACTACATCAGATTTTTCCGCGAGATACGGGCCCATAGCTCAGCCTGCTTAGAGCACCTGACTCTTAACCAAAGAAGAAATCAGGGGGTCGCGGGTTGAAATCCCGTTGGGCCCATTTTTTAAATTTTTTGTAATATGAAAAATAAACAAATCGAATCTAAATTAAAAAATAAATTTATTAAGTCCTAATTTACATGAAAAAAGATAAAAATGGTTAATGCAAAATGGCATTCATAATTCCGGATTACACAAGGGTGTACTGCCTGTCAAAATACTGCGTCAGGTACTCTTATATCCTTATAACCATAATCCCCTTTCTTTTGTTTCTTTTCTGGCTTACCAGAAAGACATTTGTGAAATTTAACAACAGGTTCGAGATTGAAAATTACCTCAAGTCCAAAAAAGCCGACAGGCTGATGGTATTTGCCCTAAGAAGCGCCGCTTTTATTTTTTTGCTGATCGCCATTGCATCTCCTTTTGTGCTTGAGAGCAAGAGCGTGCCGGGAGACCCAAGGCTTACTATTCTGGTTGATAATTCAAGCTCGATGGCTTTGTACAACCCCGGCATTGCGTATGAGATTTACAAGAAGCTGGAAGGCTCAATTCCCGCCAATATAAGGGTTATAGCGCAAGGAGAGCATTCTTCTATAGGAAACGGCATACTAAACAACATCGAAGGCGGCGATAATGTGCTTGCAATAACCGACGGCGTGAACAACGAGGGCAAGCTTCTTGGCGATATAATGCTTTTTGCATCTAACATAAATTCTTCAGTTAGCACATTGAAGATGGAAACTTTAAAGAACGATGTCGGCGTTGTTATTGACGGCCCGCCCGAGCTGATAAAGGACACCGAAGGCGATTTTATCGTTCGGGTTTTTGTCGTCGGAAAAAGCATCCCATACACAATACAGGTTACAGAGGGGGATACGCATCTTGTTTTTGAAGAGAAGGCAAGCGCCTCAAAGGAATTCAAGTTTTCAAGAAAATTTGGGGAGGGAGAGTACCACAAGCTCACCGCAAAGCTTCTTGAAGTCGGAGACGACGATTACTTCAAGAACAACAATGCTTTCTATAAAAGCGTAAAAATAGTCCAAAGGCCAAAGGTGCTTTACGTTACGGAAAAGAATTCGCCTTTGGCAAAAGAGCTTGGCAAAATATACGAGCTTGAAGTAAAGGACTCGCTGCCCGTGGACCTCTTGGGCTACATGGCAGTGGCATTCGACGACATAAGGGGCTCCAAAATCAACCCTTACATGGATATTTTGAGCAGCTATGTTTCTGAAGGCAACGGGCTTATATTTGTGGGCGGGGAAAACTCTTTTGACAGGGGCGGCTACAAGGGAACATTGCTCGAGACCTTATTGCCTATAAAAATAGGATCCGGTGAAGAGCAGAATAAAAGCGACATAAATGTAGTCATTGTGATTGACATATCGCAGGGAACGGAAGATTATGTGGCAGTTGAAAAGGCGCTGGCATTAAGCGTTGTTGACAGCCTGAGTGAGAAAAACAATGTCGGGGCTGTTGCTTTTAGCAGCCAGGCTTACCAGATAGCTGAAATCAAGCCTTTGAAAGAGAATAAGAAAGAGCTAAAGGAAAAGATTTCGCGCCTCAAGTTTGACGGGCAGTCATTTTTTAACCTTGGAATCGAAGGCGGCTTTAGGATGCTCAACACTGCAGGGGGAAGCAAGAACATAATATTCATCAGCGACGGAAAAACAACTTATAACAAGCTTAAGGAAGATACTTTGGATACGGTAAAGAGGGTTAATGCGCTTGGCGTCAAGGTATTTGTAGTAGGAGTTGGAACCGAAACGGACAGCCTTGCAGATGATAACAACCTTTTCCTTGCAAACATTGCTGTCCTCGGGGAAGGGTTCTATTACAAAACGGACGCCTCGAACAAGCTCAAAGTGCAGTTCGCAGACAAGGACGAGACAAAAGGCGAGGAATTTTACAATACTTTAATCCCGCTTGATACGACTCACTTCATAACATTGGGGCTTGACGATCTTCAGGCAACAATTTCGGGCTATAATTATGCAGTCCCAAAGCCCGCTGCAAGAACCTTGGTCACAACCCAAAAGAACATACCGATACTTGTCGTGTGGCGCTTTGGCCTTGGCAGGGTCGTTACCATAACAACCGATGACGGGCTTAAATGGGCGGGCGAGCTTTTGAGCAAGAAAAACTCAAAATTGCTGACAAAAAGCATAAACTGGGCCATCGGCGACTTGGGAAGGAAAAAAGCCTATGATGTTACAATAAGGGATACTGTTCTTGGAAAGACTGCAACTGTCAATGTAATATCTAAAGATATGCCAAAGGCAGATGAGCTTGCCTTTGCAAAAATAGACACAAATTTATACTCATCCAGTTATACGCCAAAGGATACCGGATACAAGGATGTTTTGGGAGCTACGTTTGCCGTTAACTATAACGATGAATACGCAAACCTCGGCATCAGCCCGGAATTTACAAACCTCGTCGAGAAAACAGGCGGCAAGAGCTTCGATGCTGCTGACACAAAAGGAATCATGGAGTTTATCCGGGCAAAATCGAAAAGGATAAAAATCGAGTCAACTGATTACAGGTGGCCGTTTGCCATTCTCGCCATGTCGTTGTTTTTAATCGAGATTGGAATAAGAAGGTACAGGGAGAACATGCAAAAATAAAAAGTTTTCAACGAAGTTGAAAATTTTTTACACTTAAAATGGCAATAATGAGGCGTGATGTGAATCTTGGATTGCTTCTTGTGATAGTCGCAGCCATATTGATGTTCAGCGGCTTTACAGTTTATTACCAGACGACATTTAAGAACATATCAAAAAGCTTTGAAATAAAAATAAAGGAGCTTGAAAGTGTGGAAAAAGACCTCGATTCAAAAAGAGGCCAGCTTAACGAGACGAATATACAGCTTCAGCTCAAGAACCAAAAAGAGGATGATTTGAGCAAGAAATTTACCGATGTTAGGGCCGAAAGGGACAAGCTTGAGGCTGACAAGAAAAAGCTCGAAACGGAGCTCGCAAGCACGAAAACCACTTTGGCGGCTAAATCAGCAGAGCTTTCTGCGACGCAAAGCAAATTGACCCAGAAGACACTGGAATTGGCTCAAAGAATTTCAGATTTGAACAATGCATTATCGGATGTTACAAAATTTGAGGGACTTTATAAGACCTATAAGAATAAGTATGACTGTGTCTCAAATAAAGTTGATGCAAACGGCAGCCCCTGTTAGGCTAAAAATTAATCATAAAAAAATTTCATCTTTGAGATGAAATTTTTTTAATAGAAAAATGAAACAGTTCAAAAATGTAGTCAAGGAAATTGACAGGACTCTCACAGAGATTATACTATTTGAAAATATCGTGAACACAACATTGATTTTTTTGCTTTTTTACCTCGCCTTTTCAATTTTTGATTTTACGCCATTGTACGCTTTGGCGCCCGCCTTGGCTTATCTTGCGTTTTATTCCTATATAAGCTTTAAGTCCTCAAAGCCGCTTATTGTTGAGAGCAAATACGCGCCTTTAAGGGAAAAATTAAGGACGGCGGCCGATAATATCGGAATGGAAAACCCAATCGCGGAGGAGCTTGCATATGAAGTCACAAGCGAGATGAAGAATGTCGGGCTGTCAATGTTCATAAACCCAAGAATTTTGTCGTACAAGATTCTTGGCGTCATACTTCTTTCATTCATGATAATATTTGCAACGACTGCAAACCTGAAGATTTTGGATTTTGCAAAGAGCAAGGTTCCAGATATATTCGAGACAAAGGGATTGAAAGGGGTTGGAAATTTTGTTGCGGTAAAGCTTAATACGAGCGACGACATTTATGGCAAGGAAGACGTTGCGAAGCTTGGGGACAATGAGCTTAACATAAGAATAAAGCCGGTTGATTTCAAGGTTAATGTCAAGGAGGAAGGGGACTCAAAGCAGCAAAAATTTGAAACTGTCTTTCCAAAAGAGCTTTCTGTAAAAGAGGCGGGAGCCTATGAGGAGAACATTCCCCAGGAGCAGCAGGAGCTCGTAAAAAATTATTTTAAGAAATTAGCGGAGGGATAAATTTTTAATAAAAATTTTCCTAAGATTAGAAAACAAAGAAAAAAGTCCAAATACGCAAGAGTTGGACTTTTTTACAAAAGGGTGAGCATAATGAAAAACTATAAGCAGATTTTCGACGAGCTTCAGAAGGAGACGGGCAAAGTTATTGTCGGGCAGGAGAGCATAATTGAGCAGATTCTTGTTGCGATTCTATGCGACAGCAATGCCTTGCTTGAGGGCTACCCGGGTCTTGCAAAAACATTGACTGTAAGGACCCTTGCCCAGCTCATGGACCTGAAATTCAGCAGGATACAGAACACTCCTGACTTGATGCCGTCGGATATTACCGGAACTTACATAATAGAGGAAGCATCGGGCAAGAGGCAGTTCAAATTCCAGCCGGGTCCGATTTTTGCGAATGTTGTTCTTGCAGACGAGATTAACCGGGCGACTCCGAAAACCCAGTCAGCGCTGCTTGAGGCAATGCAGGAAAAGCAGGTCACATCAGGCACTAACACATTCAAGCTGGACATGCCGTTTTTCGTGCTTGCAACCCAAAATCCCATTGAGCAGGAAGGGACATACCCTCTTCCGGAAGCGCAGGCGGACAGGTTTCTTCTTAAGATAAGCGTCTCCTACCCTACATATGAGCAGGAAATGGAAATTGTTGAAAGGTACACCGCCGAAGCAAGGGACAACAAGCTAAAAGTCATGCTGAACAAAAACCATCTTCTTACACTGCAGGGGCTTACAAGGCAGGTTCCGATTGCAAACGACATAAAGCAGAGGGCCGTGAAAATTATTTTAGCGACGAGGGCAAACAAGGAGATAATACAGTATGGCGCATCGCCCAGAGCTTCAATCGGGCTTATACTCGCTGCGAAAGCAAGGGCGCTCATACAGGGAAGAAACCACGTCAGCAGCGAAGACTTAAATTTGCTTGCTTATCCCGTATTAAGGCATAGGATAGTTTTGAATTTCGAGGCGGAAAGAAAAGGCATGTCAAAGGACGACGCCATAAAGGGCATTTTGGATAAGGCGAAATAAAACAACGTTTTTCTTTAGAAAAGAAAAACCTTGACTATGTGCTCACTACGTTCGTAGCACCTCGTGAAGAGGAAAAGAAACTACCTCAAGGGTGAAGGGGCATAAAGCCCCGAGTAAATGTAAAAAATTCATAAAAAAATAACAAAAATTTCATCTCAAAGATGGAATTTTTTTTAAATAAAATACCCAATCGCCCCAAGGGGCGGGGTATTTTGATGTGATTGAATGT
>CAYWNO010000109.1:0-5608 GCA_964459665.1 uncultured Methanosarcinales archaeon | reverse complement strand
TCTGAATAAATATCTTTCGTTATTGACTAGAATTGTCTTTCAGTCCGAACTACTGTAATTACCGAATTATTCAAACAGCCCAGCTTTCCAGCTTTGCCTGAATAGTGCCTCTTGCCCGATAAGTCTTAATTCTGCCCGAAAAGTAAATAAACAACCACTTTTCGAGTTACTCCTATGGTTGTTTTAGAGAAAAAGGAGCTTTTGACAAAGATTTTGGATGCAATAGCCCAATCTAATTGGAATGTCCAGATTTTAAATAATATTAATTCCCATCCCTTAAAAGTAAATATTTCTATGAATGATGAACAAGAAAATATGCTTGAAAATCTGCTTATCTATGTATGGAATATTACTCATGGCGGAAAAACGAGAAGTGAGGATGAGTTTAGGATACAGATAACAGGAGTAAAAAAGCTTGATTTTATTGAGGATTTTAAGACATTACTTTTGGGGATAGCAAATATTGATGGCACAGACGTTTTTGTTGCTTTCAATCCTTTTAAGCATAAGACTTTTGGCTTTTCTCCTTCAATTCAAGTCAATAAAAAAGCTTTAATTTCAGCAATTCAAGAAGGGATAACTTTTCAAGAAAAAAGCAGAAGTCCGAAAGGCGGAGTTAGTGAAATAGTAATTCCATTTTCTCCAACACATATTATAGAATATATCACGAAAGTTTATCCTGAATATCATAATGAAGCAACTAAAGAAATAGTAGAGCCAGAAGCGAATTTAATTTTAAAAAATCCTTTAAGCAGGGGTTTTTCAACAGAGCAATTAAAAAAATTGCCATCTGAAAGACAAAAAGCGTTAGTTAAATTAATTAAGGCGATAAGGGATAGAAATTTTCAGATAGGGGTTTATTCATTGTATGAAGGAAAGTGTTGTATTTGTGGAATACAAGCCAATTTAACAGAGGCAGCACATATAGTGGCTGTTAAGCATAAGGGAACTGATGAACTAACAAATGGTTTTATGCTCTGCAAAAATCACCATAGAGCTTACGATATGGGTCTTTTGGCGGTTGATGAGGATTATTCTATCAAAGTCAATAAAAAATATGTAAGTGAATTAAAAAGAATAAAGCTTGGCAACAAGCTTGATGAATTTATAAATAATTCAAGAATAGGAGAAAAGATATTTTTACCAAAGGATAATAAATTCAATCCTAATAAAGAATATTTAAGAAAAAATATTCAGCTAAAAAGTATGCAGTTTTTTCTGTAAGAAATTAAATCTAAATCTTGAACCTTTCAAATACTCTTCTTTTAATTCAAAGGCAAGCCATCTCCTTTCAAGTTTTTCAGCTGCTTCTCCTGTTACATTGCTGCCTGCAAAGGGGTCAAATACTATATCTCCTTTGTCAGTTAAGAAATTTATAAAAAATTCTGGTAGCTTTAATGGAAATCTGGCTGGATGGGGTTTTATTTCATTTTGCTGGCACATTCTTAAATAATGGCTGTTAGACTCTGTATTTGAAAAAGAAAGAAAATTGGGCGGTATAGCTCCTTTGTTATCTACTTTAAATTTCTCTGAAATTTTATGCCCTGATGGTCGCAATTTTGCGGTATAGCCATTTTTCAATAAGTTTTTCATTGAAGCACTATAAGGAGTTAATACTTTTCTGTTATCAGCTTTAGGATAAGGAGTTTTTGAAAGCCACCAAACATATTCTATTGCATCTTTTACCCTTATTCTTCTTATCGTAACCCATTCTGCTGGTGTTGGCAATGCAGCAGGTTTATGCCAAATAAAATCTTCTGCTAAATCAAATACTTTACAGAGTTGTATTAATAATTCAAAAGGATAAAGTGAACGGATAGGTTTTCCTTTTTCCCACCCACCGCCGATATTAAGAACAAAACTACCATTTTCTTTTAAAACTCTCTTAAATTCTTCCGCAAAAGGCATAAACCAATTAACATAATCTTCTGGGTCGGCATTGCCATATTCCTTTTTTTTCCTTAATCCATAAGGCGGGGAAGTCATTATTAAAGAAATTGATTTATCTGGAACAGATTTAATTAATTCTAATGTATCTCCAAGATATGCTGCTCCATAATCTGTCTTATAATTCGGCTTAAATTTTTTTAAGAATAGTGGTTTTTTCATTTTTTATTCTTCTCTTTATTTTTGAAATATTCCTTTAGAACGCCATTAATGAAAGTAGAACGCTTAATCTCAAATTCGTTGTTTTGGCAAGATACATCAATCTTTTTTAGAATATCATCATCTAAAGAAATGGACACCTCTTTCTTTGCCATTAAAATACATTCTGAAGGCTTGTTTTTATAAACATTTCCATTATTCCTCATAGTTCTAATGGAAATAATAGAACTACTATAAATACTTTTTCCTATTTATTATTTGCTTTGCACAAATTATTATAGAGAGTTTTGAATAACCCTATTCCATTTATAAATAAACTGCATTTACTTTATAAATACAGGGGGTTATTCAAAGTTCTCTATAGTTTTGTTTGCGAATTTATTGAGGAAATTGCCTTCTGCAATGCAACCCTTTTCTTCAATCTGTCATTTAAGTCATCTGCCATTATGCCTTCTCTTAAATCTTCCATGCCCCATTGTCCATCATAAGCATCATGGACATTATTAAAGACAGAATTTAACCCTGCTTTATTGGATTTTCTGTAAATGTCGAGCAATCCCTCATTGCCTCTGCAAATAGGACAATCCGATTTGCATAAAATCTTGTTGCCATTCCTTCTTATATGTTCGGTCAAAGAATAATATCCTAAATCGTTGGCATCTAATCTGAAAATCCCATTAAGCTTTCGTGCAAGAACATTCGGAGTTTTTTCGCTTTCTGGAGCAAATGGTTTTGGCACTTCTATTGTAATGCTGTGCTGTCCCATAAGTGTAAGCAGATGAGATTGGGAAGTTATTGAATTTACATGCCAGCGTCTTGGAACTCCGCCACCCATAATATAAAACCCTTCTAAATCCAGATTACTAAGCCCTACATATCTTGGATAGTTGTCATACCAGCTTCCTGAATAACCTCCATTGTCTATGTTAATAATCCTAAATCCAGCGTCATAAACCGCTTTGATGTTCTTAATAAGCTGGCTCGTTGTTGTTTTAACGCTAAAAGATGGTGCAACTGTCAAGCTATCGCCATTTCTTTCAACATATTCCCTCACTTTATTCATTCTTGAAACTATTGCAGTATGTTTTGTGTTAATTTTGTTTGCTGGCAATCCAACTATGTCTGCATCTACAAACTGTCCTGCTCCGATTATAATTAGGTGGTCTTGATAAGAAAGTCCTTTTTTATAATGCCTCCATCTTGGCACGAAAGATTTAATTTTGTCATCTGTTTGATTGAAAATCCTCTTGATGTTGCTTTTGAATTTTACAAACTCGTTGCCGTCTTTCAACTCTTTCAATTTTGTAGGTGTTATTTCTGGACAGGCAACCACATGCTTATGTGGATAATCAAATTTAGGCAAGTGGTCTTTCAAGTTGTAAAGATAGCCGACTTCGGTTTGATTTATCGTCCTGTCTGGAGTAAGCACCACATGGCTTCTTGCAGAAATTTGAATCGAGCTTATACTTAATCCTGCTTTTTCATTCTCATATTTTTCTACTGTTTTTACTTTTGTATGCTCCATTCTTTCACCTATTTTTGTTTAATATGGATTTCTTCTTTTTCAACTTTTGCCATGTTGAGGAAAATTTCTTCTGGCGATTTCAAGGTATAAACTCTCTTACGGGCATCATCAGGATTAAGTTGGCTTTCTAACCAGCCAGCTTTTTTTAATTCAGAAATAAAAACACTAATTAATATTGGCTCTTTCTCGCCAAGAATTTTCATAATTTCTACATGGTTGAAGGGCTTGTTTTTCTTAACCGACCATAACACAGCGTAACGCTGTTGTATCCATTTAGGCATTGCAATTGGATTAACTTTTGGCATTTTACTAACCTATTGATTTAGGTAAGTCATTTACTATTTAAATATTTCTATTCTAAACCCAATAGTTTAAATTTCATCAAAAAATTCTGATTATATTTTTCCTTGAAAGTTTTTGAAGTAGCTTGCTCTATCTTCTTGCAAGAATGAGTGCCATCTGGAAAATCAATTCCA
Source organism: uncultured Methanosarcinales archaeon (assembly GCA_964459665.1). Taxonomy (GTDB): domain Archaea; phylum Nanobdellota; class Nanobdellia; order Woesearchaeales; family GW2011-AR4. The sequence goes on along the minus strand of CAYWNO010000109.1, from coordinate 1,501 downwards.
TCTTTGCAATCTTCATGATTTTTCATAAATTCTTTTTGATATTCAAAAACTTCTTTGAGAAGTTGTTCATCTAATTTTTTTATATTATTCATTGTATCCAGCTCTTTTTTAATTCAAAATAATGTTCAAAAAGTGCATCAACTTTTTTATGATTGCCTAAATAAATCTGAAATTCTTTCCCAGAATCCCCATTTATTTTTTTGCTATGGACTAAATAAAAATACACATTTCCTTTAATGGGTTTTGCTTGAATAAACATAGTTATATCTACTTTTACATCTTTAGTTATATCTACTATTTAAGAATATATATACTGCACTATACATTATTTCCGATATATTTATATATACGATACACTTATCTAATTAATAGATAGTTAATATAAACTAAAGGTGAACAAAAATGCAACAAGAACAAATGGAAGTAAGGAAGCAAAGGGGCTATGAAATAGCCAAAACATCAAGGATAGAAAAGACCGATAAGGGCTGGAAAGTGCCTTCACAAAGCGGTGGCGGTCATTACATTGTGGTAAGCAATGGCTTTGGGGCTGAATGCAACTGCCCAGACCATGAGTTAAGAAAGTGCAAATGTAAGCATATTTGGGCGGTAGAATTGATAGTTACCCATGAGGTAGATAATGAAGGCAATGTAACAATAACCAAAACCATAAGGAAAACTTACAGCCAAGATTGGAAGAACTACAATTTAAGCCAGCAAAAAGAAAAGGAATTGTTTATGAAGCTGTTGGCGGACATAACAAGCAGGATACAACAGCCAGCTTACACTTTTGGCAAGCCAGCAAATCCTTTGAGTGATACAATTTACTCAATGGTCTTTAAAGTGTATTCAACCTTTTCTGGAAGGCGGTTTTCTACCGACATGAAATCAGCAAAAGAAATCGGTTTTGTTGATAAGAAGATACCTTACAATAGTATGTTTGACTATTTTAAGAAAAAGGAATTAACACCCTTATTGGCTCAAATAGTAACAATAACAAGTTTGCCCTTAAAGTCAGTAGAGCATGATTTTGCCATTGACGCAACAGGCTTTGGAACATCAAACTTTCAAAGATGGTATAGCTTCAAGCATGGCAAGGAAATATCAAGTAGGAAATGGGTTAAGTGCCATTTCATAACAGGCACTAAAACAAATGTTATCCCAAGCGTAAAGATAACAACGGAGTTTGACAGCGACAGCCCAGAATTAAGGGCATTGATAGGCAATACCGCAGAATACTTTGAAATGCAGGAAGTATCTGCGGATAAGGCATATTTGAGCAGGGATAACCTCAATTTGATAGAGGAAGTTGGGGCAACGCCCTTTATTCCCTTCAAGAGCAATGCAACAGCAAAGCCAAAAGGCTCTGCAATCTGGAAGAAAATGTTTTATTACTTCCAGCTAAACAATGAGGAGTTTTTACAGCACTACCATAAGAGAAGCAACGCTGAAAGTTCGGTTTTTATGATAAAATCAAAGTTCGGCGATAGTGTGAGAAGCAAGC
>CAYWNO010000108.1:0-5677 GCA_964459665.1 uncultured Methanosarcinales archaeon | reverse complement strand
TTTAAAAATGACCTATATACTGCAGAAGCGACAACTAATTACCGAATTATTCACTGTTTTTGGACAAAAATTTATAGTTTATAGAGAACTTTGAATAACCCTCTGAAAATAACAATTTATTATTTGCGCATCGTCGAGACTGAAAATCAAAACAATTCAAAAAATGGGGTTATTCAAAGTCCTCTATATAAAGAATAAGTTGAAAAAATGCCATTGAATAGCATTTTTTCAAATATCATTTATCATTTGTACTTTAAATCGTCCTTGAAGTCCATCAAGTCCAAGCTATCAAGAAAGCCAATACTCTCTTGAATATCTTTTTCCTCGCCGGTATCTTCAATGTTTTCAAGATTCCTAAGGCCTCTGCTGTTTAGGTTTATCGCACTTGACATAATTTAAGTATCTTTATTATTTTTATATAATTTGTCCTTAAATTTTATAAATGCTGTAATGTTTATATAAAATAAAAAAATTTATATAGTAGTATAAATTTCCTATCGTAACTTATAAAGAACAAAATGAAAAGAAAAGTAATACAGATTGCAAATTCCACGCAGCTAATCTCATTGCCCAGAAAATGGAGCCAGAAATACGGGATTAAGAAAGGGGATGAGCTGGATGTTGATGATAATAGTTCTAAACTGATTATAACAACCGAAGGCAAGCTTAAATTTATACAGGTAGAATTGCAACCACCTCATTTAAAGAATATCACAGAAAGATATGTAACGAGTTGTTATAGAAGTGGGGCTAGTGAAATAAAAATAATATGCGATCCTGAAGAGATTACAGACCTTGTAGAGTATGTTAGACTAAAAATGCATGACCAAACAATAGGTTATGAATTGATCAATCAAGGTAAAAATTTCTTTTTTATCAAGGATCTTTCTGGCGGACCGCCGACAGGATTTGACAGCGCTTTAAGAAGAACATTCATTTTATTGGTCACTTCCTCAGAGGATATATTTAATGCAATAAAAAATCAGGAAGCTAAAAAATTAAGAAATGCTTACATGGTAGACAGAAGTATAAATAAACTAACAAATTTCTGTAGCAGGTATCTGCTAACAAAAGGCTTAGAAGATTCAAAAGAAACAATCTATTATTATCATTTTTTAAGATCTTTAGAGTCTTTAGCAGATCAGTATAGCCTAATGGCAACGAATTACAGCCAGAGTTTAAGGGGTGTCAATAAAGAGATTTTAGAAATTTTTCAAAAAATAAATTATGTGCTACATGAGTTTTATGAGATATTTTATAAGTATAATAAACAAAGATTGAATAATCTATTTCTTGAAATGAAAAGTATAGAGCCTGAAAAGTTATTTGAAATAAAAAATGCCAATAGTACACTTGTCTATTTCTTAACTACTATCCATAGAAGGATAAAAGAATTGATAGATAGCCTAATTGAATTAAATTTGGAAAATGAGATTGGTAATCAATTAAAACAGTAAATTTAAAAAGATTGCAATACCTCTTAGAGTAAAGTAAGAAGATAGTGAAGTATACATCATTATTCTAAAATGAAAGAAGTAATAGTTATAGCTACAAATGGGCATAAAGAGTGGCCAGGTGGGGATGCTTATAAAGCAACAGGAATAATTGGAATGGAGATCATAAAATATTGCCAAGAGAATGGCATAGAAACTCCAGAGTTTATTTTTGCGCCTGTAGGTGATGGGGGAGGCGGGACTATTGATGCATTATTTTATGCAAGCGGCGGCAAATTCAATAGGGAATTCATTAAAAAAAATGAGGTTGTAGACCCCTTGGGCAGGCCTATTACTGCCGAGTATTTAAGTCTTGATGCTAAAGTAAAAACTGCATTCATAGAGATGGAAAAATGCTCTGGCTTACGCTTGATAGAGTCTGACAAAAGAAATCCACTCCTAACAACATCGTATGGTATTGGGCAATTAACTTTAGACGCTATTGAAAGAGGGCATGAAAGGATAATAATTGGTAATGGAGGCGCTGGCTCACATGATATCGGTGTTGGCTGGGCGCAGGCTTTAGGAGTTGAATTTTTTGATGCAGATGACATCGAAATCAAACCCCCTTATATGAACAACGAGTCTATTGAAAGAATCAGAAGGTTTTCATTAAAAGAGTTTTTTAGAAAAATTACAGGAAAAGTGAGAATTGAAGTAGCTGGGGATGTAGAGAACCCTTTGTTAGGAAGACAAGGCGCTGCTTTTACATTTGGCAGGCAGAAAGGAGCAAGTGAAGATCAACTTTTAATTCTTGAAAGGAATGCATATTCATGGGCAGATACATTAGAATCTGCTTTAAAGAAAGAGAATGAGATAGCTTATGATTCACATGTACTAGCACATTTGGGAATGGCAGGGTATGGCAAAGATTATAGACAAATACCCGGCACTGCAGGTGGAGGCGGCATTACTTATACTATAATGGCACTAGGTGGGTATATTGAAAATGGCGGTAAGTTATTACTTGATCTAATTGATTTTAGAGAACGTATAAAACTAGCAACTTTAGTAATAACAGGTGAAGGAAGATTTGACAATACAACATTAAGGGGCAAAGCAGTGCGAGGCGTTGGTGAAGTGACTAGAGATGTTGCCAGACGACAAAAACGGATAATACCTGTATATGCCATTTGTGGGAGTATAGGCGAATATGACGAAGCACGTGCCAAAGATTATGTGGATCATGTTGTCCCGGGCTTGCCAAAATTTGTTACACCGCAAGAGTTTAAGGATATGACGGATATAGAATTAACGGTTAATCTACAAAAAGCCACCAGAGATGCAATGGGAATTTACTTTAAGGATCACAAGAAAATCCAAGCAAGATAATAAGATAGAGTAAAAACCAATATAGTTTTACCTATTTGGCGCATATTATTACTTTAAAGAGAATAGTGCATAATAGATTTTTTGATAGAAATGGGGATGTACAATTGGACTTTGAGAATTTTTAAGTTTAGGTGGTTCAGTTCTAATTGGCATATGCATTTTTTCTATAACCTCCGGCATAATATAAGAATCTAAAAGATTTGTTAGCCCAATACGAAATATTCTCTCTGCATCATCAGATGAAGTACCATTAAAAGGATATGCAATTGGTTGTATTTTTGTGGGAGAATCTCTAAGAGAAGCTAATTTCGTCAGCCTTCCATGCAATGCCAAATCTTTTTTAATGCCATATAAACTATTTTCATCTTGTGGCTCCAAAGTCCCAACTAATGTAGAGTTTTTGTATCTGGTTCCCAAAGATTCCATATGAGTTAGTGAGTTGCTTAAATTAGATAAATCCTCATCAGGCACCTTGTAATTCAGATCAACTAAGATTATGGACGGCACAAAGTCTAGTGGTCCTGATATTTGACTTTTTGGAATGGACCTAATCCTAGAATTCTCTAAAGAGAATACTTCCGATGCAACAGCATTGTAAATCGGATTATCACTAACAACAAGAATATCAAATTTTTCTTTTCCTAAAACATCGTCTAATGTTCTTTTATCTATTTCCAAAACACCCATTACCATTTAATTTACCCCATTAAAATACCATTCTTAAATGACACAATTCAAGTCTCTATTTAAATTTATCGGTTTTTATATAAAGTATATAAAAAAAAATCAAAAAATTTTTAACCTACAGTTAAAAATTTTTTATGGGAAAAACAATAAGAAAAAATTTCAATCCCAAAGATTGAAATTTTTTGTAACAATATGCCTAAAATCTTATTGATAGGAAACGGCGCAAGAGAGCATATAATAGCAGAAACCTTAAAGAAGAATAAAGAGGTTAAGCTGTGCTCTTACCTAAAATCAAAAAATCCTGGCATAGTATCATTATCGGAAGGCTTTGAGCTTGGAAATTACGGCGATTTGGAGAGGATAAGAAGCTATGCCGAAAAAGTAAAGCCAGATTTTGCTTTTATCGGCCCCGAAGAGCCTCTTGGCAACGGTGTTGTTGATTTGCTCAAGGATGCAGGCATTGACTCGATTGGCCCGACTAAAAACCTTGCAAGGCTTGAAACAAGCAAATCTTTTGCAAGAAACATCTTAAAAAAATATAAAATAGGCGGAAATCCAAAATTCGCAATATTCACAAAAAAAAACATCTCAGATGCAAAAAAATTCATTGACGGCCTTTCGCAGTGCGTTATCAAGCCCGACGGTCTGAGCGGAGGCAAGGGCGTAAAAGTGCAGGGCGACCATTTTGAAACAAAAATGCAGGCGCTGGATTACTGCAAGGAAGTTTTGCAAAGTCATGAAGCAGTAGTTGCCGAGGAAAAATTTGAAGGAGAGGAATTTTCACTACAGTGCCTAACCGACGGAAAAACTGTAGCTGCAATGCCCCCGGTACAGGACCATAAAAGAGCATTTGCCGGTGATAATGGACCGAACACCGGCGGAATGGGCTCATATTCATGCGAAGACCACCTGCTTCCTTTCCTTGCAAAGAAGCATATTGAAGACGGATTAAAAATCACGCAAAAAGTTGCAAACGCCCTTTGCAGGGAAACCGGCGAGTATTACAATGGAGTCATGTACGCTGGATTAATCGCCACAAAAAACGGAGTTAAATTGCTGGAGTACAACTCGCGGTTCGGCGACCCTGAGGCAATGAATGTGCTTTCCCTGATGGAAACGGGCCTTGTTGATGTTTGCAATGCAATAATGAGCCAGCAAATCCACAAGATAAAAATAAAATTCCAAAACAAGGCAACCGTGTGCAAGTATGTCGTGCCTGAAGGGTATCCTGACAACCCGGCAAAAAACGAAAAAATCACGATTGGAAAAATTCCGCAAAGCGGGAAGGTTTATTACGCTTCCGTTGAGCAAAAAGAAAACATTTTATATTCGACAAGCTCGAGGGCGATAGCATGCCTTGGCATTGCGGACAATCTGGAAAAAGCCGAAAGAATAGCCGAGGAATCGGCCAAATCCGTAAAAGGGCGGGTCTTTCATAGGGAAGATATCGGGACAAAAGAGCTAATTGAGAAAAGGATTAGGCATATGAAAGAGATTATGGAATTTTGAAAATGAAGAGCCTGCTAAAGCAGCAAATGCTTGAAAAGCGCAGCCTGCTGTCAAAAGATGAAATATCAAAAAAAAGCAGCCTGATAAAAAACAGCCTGTTCAATCTTGAGCAGTATAAAACTTCCAAGGCAATAATGTTCTTTGTCTCCATAGGTAATGAGGTCAATACTCACGAGATGATAAAGCATGCCCTAAAGGACAAGGCAGTCATTATTCCAAAGGTTTTGCATCACGGAATCGAGCCTTCTGTTATTATCTCATTTGATAACCTGATTGCCGCCGGAAAATTCAAAATTCCAGAGCCGATTGAATCAATGAAGATTGCGTACAAAAACATAGGCATGGTCCTGGTGCCAGGCATTGCTTTCGACGAGCATGGCCATAGAATCGGCTACGGGCTTGGGTATTATGACAAATTTCTGCGTAATGTACCAAAGGCCGTAAAGATAGGCCTTGCTTTTGATTTCCAGATTGTTGATAAAGCGCCAATAGAGCCGCATGATGTCCCTGTCGATATAATCGTTACGGAGAAGAGGCTTATTGAGTGCAAGAAATAATTTGAAAAATTCGCTTCAAAAGCGAATTTTTCAAACTTATCTACGAGTGTGGGACAGTAAAACTATTTCCCTACCCAAAATAAGTTATGCCACAGTGTT
>CAYWNO010000107.1:0-5739 GCA_964459665.1 uncultured Methanosarcinales archaeon | reverse complement strand
GACAAGGCAATGCATTTTTGTAAAAGTCGCGCAGCACTCACAGGATGCAGAATGCATAGGCTCATCAAGCTCTCCTCAATTAAGTAAGAAATGCGAGGCTAAGATACAGCTTAAAGATGCAGAAATCAGGAATTTAAACCAAAAATCTTTAAAAGAACAAAATAAGAATAAGCCTTCAAATCCTATCGTCCGGACAAATAATGCTAAATCAACCGATGAGCCTGCTGAAAATAATAATCCTAAATTAACGGGTTTTTCATTTAAAAATCTCATTGCCGAAAAGCTAAATGCAAAATTAATAGCAATCTTGTCTTTAAGCGTAATGATAGGGGCTTATTATCTAAAAAAGAGAATGTAGTATATAAATCCTTTCGAATTTTTTAAACTTCTCACAAACTCTCATTTATGGCATTAATTGCATGCTTAAAATCATAGATGTCATTGTGGCCTGCGCCTTCTATGGCTATGAAGCTTTTTTTGGAAGTATCGAGGTTTTCGAAAAGGTTTCTTGCCATGCTGATTGGGATTATGCTTTCCTTGCTACCGTGGATTATGGTTATTTTTCCTTTGTAATCTTTCAGGTTTTTTATATTGTCATAATCTTCCTTGAGCAAAAGCCCGACAGGGTACATGGGATACTGCCTTTTTGCCACGTTCAGCATGCTGTCAAAAGGCGCAACAAGAATAATTCCGTTTGCATCTGCAAGCGTTGAGTGGTATGAGGCAAGAGCTGTTCCTAGGCTCTCTCCAAATAATACTACCTTTTTGAATTTGCCGTCTTTGACAAAAGAGTTTATGTTTCTGACGTCTTGCATAAGAAGCTTTTTTGACGGGCTTTTTTTATCGTTGGCATAGCCTGCGTACTCCACAAAAATATAAGAGTAGCCGGCATCCTCAAATACCTTCTTTAAAAAATTCCTGTCGCATGCAGAGCCCGCATTTCCGTGATAGATAATGAGCAGCCTTTCGGAATTTCTCTTGAAATAAAACCTTGTGCCGTTGGCGTTAAGCTTTTGCGCGCCATTAAAGCTGCCACAGGAATAAAAGTCACTTTTATCGGGAAAATAAACAAACTTTGCCTGAATTAAGTATATCACAAAACCAAATATAATATAAATGAGCATCGGGAGAATTAAAAATTGTATGATGTACGTTTTGTTTATCATTCTAATTTTTAAGGCTATACTCACGGACAAAAATAATTATACAATAGTTGTCAGTTCGTAATAAGCAAAAGACATTATTTATTGTCTAAAAACTTGTGTCTTTTGCTATATTTCCTGACTCAATAAATTTCATTATTCCTTCAACAACTTTTTCAGGAGCAAGATTCGTGGTGTCTGCAATGTAATTGTATAATCTTTTATCCATATAATCTGCGCCGTAATAATCCTTGTACCTTTTCTTCTCGCTGTCTTCCCTCTTTTTTATGTTCATCATTGTTTCTTTTACATCAATGCTTTTTTCGTGATTTCTCTTGGCGTTGAGTATTCTTTGCGCCCGGACATTCGAATCCGCGTCGAGAAAAATCCTTATTTTGGCATTCGGTATGAAAAATGCTGCCAGCCTTCCGTCAACCACGAAATCATCTTTTGTTTTGCCGAGCTCTTTTAGCTTGTTATCAAGCTCCAAGTCAATTGAGTTGTCTTTTTCAGCCAGTTTATTAAGCTCGAGGAGGCTCATGCCTTTTTCGGATGCCGTCTCCCTCATTATGTCCCCTATGGAATAATGCCTGAGCTTGAGCTTTTTTGAAAGCATTCTTGCGACGGTGCTTTTTCCAGAGCCCGCCTTGCCTGAAATTGCTATTATCATTGATATGGAAAGATTTTTATTTTATAAAAATCTTTCCTTAAATCATGAGGCAGGAATTGCTCGATAAAGTGAACGTATTATTATTGAAAAAGGGCTTTACGTTAAAGAATCTGGCCAGAGCCTGTTTTGATGTGCTTGCAAGAAAAGAAGGGCAGATTCTCCTCATCAAAGTGCTCGAGGATGCAAATTCAATCAGCAGGCAGCATACGCAGGAGATGATTACCGTCGCATCATATGCTCATTCATCCCCGATAATAATAGCCGAAAAGGCCGGAACAAAACTGGATGATAATGTCGTTTACTCAAGATTTGATGTGCATACCCTTAACTATCAAACCTTCCTTAACTGCATAAGCAACAAGTTCCCGTTTGTAAGGCGCGGCAAGGCGGGCCTTACGGCTTCTCTTGCGGGCAAAAAATTCAGGGAAAAAAGAGAGGAGCTTGGCTATTCCTTGAACGCATTATCGAAAAAGATAGGAGTTACAAGCAGGAGCATAACCAAGTACGAAAATGAAAATTCCGAAGTAACAATCAACAATGCAATGAAAATATATGATTTGTTCGGGTATCACGTTTTTAATAAAATAAACATATTCAGGAATTGCAGTCAGCAAAGCAAGCCTGATGCGGACATGGGCAAGAATGGTGAAGCTTCACGCCCGCCCTATTATGGGACAGTCTCAAGAAAATATATCGAGCTTGGGTTTGACGCCGCAGAGACCAAGAAAACCCCTTTTGACATAATAGCAAAGAAAGGCGACGGCATAATACTTACGGAAGTTAGCGATAATGTGAACCCGCAGATGCAGCCGCTCTCAAAGCTTCTGGAAGCGGACAACCTCGTTATATTCAAGAAGAAGAAGCCGAAAAACATACCTTCAATGACAAAGGAAGACTTCATGGATTTTGAGAAGGCAAATGAGCTTATGAAATTTCTCAAGGAGTTTTGATTTCAGGAGTTTTGATTTCGATTCAAACAAAATATTTATATAGAACCCAGATATTCGCAACGTAGAACTTTGAAAATTTTTTAAAAAATTTTTAATATATTTTTTGGGGGTAATAAAAATGACGCAGCAGATACAGCCTATATTTATTTTGCCGGAAGGAACGCAAAGAAGCATCGGAAGGGATGCGCAAAGGACAAACATAATGGCCGCAAAGGTTGTTGCGGAAACCGTAAGGACCACACTTGGCCCGAAAGGAATGGACAAGATGATTGTTGATTCCCTAGGAGACATCACAGTTACAAATGACGGCGTTACAATTCTTGAAGGAATGAATATCGAGCATCCTTCCGCGAAGATGATTGTGGAGGTTGCAAAGACGCAGGAAGATGAAGTTGGGGATGGCACAACAACTGCCGTTGTTCTTGCAGGCGAGCTTTTAAAGAATGCCGAAATGCTGCTTGACCAGAACGTGCATCCTGCAATAATCGCAAGGGGCTTTAGGCTTGCTTCCATCAAGGCAAACGAGATTCTAGAAAGCATCGCCGAGAAAATTTCCGAAAGCGACGACAAGATGCTAAGGCAGATTGCAGTAACCGCAATGACCGGCAAGGGCTCGGAAGCCGCAAAGGAAAAGCTAAGCGAGATAACGGTAAAGGCTGTAAAGGAAGTCATGGAAAAGGACAATCGTGGCATAAACATAAACAAGGATAACATAAAGCTTGAAAAGAAGGCAGGCGGCAGGGTTGAAGATACCGAGATTGTAAGCGGCATTGTAATGGACAAGGAGAGGGCGAATGCATACATGCCAAAATCCGTGAGGAACGCAAAAATCTTATTGCTGGATTCCGCGCTTGAAATTAAAAACACGACCACGAGCGCCAAGATAAAAATAAAGTTGCCTTCCCAGATACAGACTTTTCTCGACCAGGAAGAAAAAGTGCTCAAGGGCATATCCGAAAAAATCGCAAAATCTGGCGCGAATGTGGTTTTCTGCCAAAAGGGGATTGACGATACCGTGCAGCACTTTTTAGCCAAAAAGGGAATTTATGCGGCAAGAAGGGTAAGCCAATCAGACATGACTGCATTGGAAAGGGCGACCGGCGCATCAGTAATATCCAACCTTGACTCTTTGGACGACAAAGACCTCGGAAAGGCAGGATTAGTTGAAGAAGTAAAGATTGGCGATGACAACATGACTTTCGTAAGGGAATGCAAGAATCCAAAATCCGTAACAATTTTAGTCAAGGGCTCGACGAGCCACATTGTTGACGAGATAAAAAGGGCGATGGAAGATGCGATTGGAGACGTGTCTTCTGCACTCAAGGAAGGCAAGGTAGTTGCCGGTGCCGGCTCATCCGAGACAGAGCTTGCAAGGCAGCTAAGGAAGTTTTCTGAATCATTAAGCGGAAGAGAGCAACTTGCAGCGGAAATTTTTGCGGATGCGATTGAAGTTATCCCAAGAACTCTTGCAGAGAATGCAGGGCTTGACCCGATTGATGTATTAACTGAATTAAGGGCAGCCCATGACAAAAAGCAGAAATGGGCAGGCGTTGACGTGTTCACGGGCAAGATTATTGACGCATGGCAGAAAGGAATCATTGAGCCGTTGAGGATAAAAACACAGGCTGTAAGCTCTGCAAGCGAAGTTGCCATAATGATTTTAAGAATTGACGATGTAGTTGCAGGCACCAAAAAAGAAATGCCGATGCCTCCGGGAGGAATGGGCGGAATGCCGCCTATGATGTGAATATATTGGCATATGCCTGAAAAACACTGAAAGGCTCGACATTCTCGTTCAGGATATTTTTTAATTTTATCTGACAAAATAAAATTCGCCGTCATGGGCAGAGCCGCCTAGCCAGATTGCGTGGTAAGTAACCTTATAAGTGCCTGGACCAAGTTTTGGAACATTGCTTATTTCTAAGCCAAGTCTGGTTCTTGTTGGTCCTCCATCTGCAAGTTTCTCTCCATTTAGGTTATAAAGGACTACATTGCTCCCTTTTACAATTGGGTAATTAAATGAAACTGAGATTGTTGCTGGACTGCTCGCAGAACTACCATGCTGCGGTGTTGAGCCCGTGAAATGAGGTGTCTTTATTTCTCTGTATTCAAACTGCTCTGTTGCAGATTGAGGCTTCTCTTCACCGAAAAACTCAAAAGAGTTTGACAGTGTAAAATGATCGCCGTCAGGATTTGTTACAATCACGTCCATCTTTAAAGCGTAATGCTTTGGTGTTGTGACTTCTAAGGTATTTCCATTAATAAGCTTGACATCGCCAAACAAATGGTGAAAGAAAACAGTTGTACCCTGTACAAAATTTTCCCCTTTAACGATGACTTTTTTCCCGCCATCAACAGATGCCTTATTTGGGTTTATTGAAATAACCTTAGGCATATCGGTATCTTCAGCAAATTCCATCATTTCAGACAACTCAGAAGGATTTCCGACAATTATGCCGCCATGCATAAATGGATGTATCCCGCAAATGTAATCGTAAATGCCTTCATCCTTGAATTTATATTTATATTCATTGCCTGTATTTAACACATCACTTTCTTTTATTTGTGTCGGACTTTTCCTGTTGTGCCATGCAACAGTATGCTCTACTTTATCCCTGTTTTGCCAAGTAACTTCAGTTTCTGGTTTTATGTGAATGAAAGCTGGTAAAAATGCAAGCTCGTTGATAATAACAGTGACTTTATCGCTATCATAGGTTATTACATTCATTGCAGCCATTTTTTCCTGAGCAAGTGGCTTGTCCCCCATGATTTTGTCCATTGCACCATCTTTTATTTCAGAAACTTGTGCAGTTTGGCAGCCAAAAAGAAAAATTAGGAATATACAAAAAAGGCTCAAGGTTTTTTTGTTCATGACACATAAAGAATTGCATACATATTTAAATATTGCGGTGGAAAGTAACATTTGTAGTATACGGAAATTATTGCACCCCTATTTCTGCAAATATCAGGATTATCT
>CAYWNO010000106.1:0-5761 GCA_964459665.1 uncultured Methanosarcinales archaeon | reverse complement strand
ACGAGAAATAAAATTCAGAAATCTTTAATAAGGGGTTATTCAAAACTCTCTATAATAATCGCCACATTTGTATACATTATGGCAGAAACCGTGTCAGTCAGGATAGAGAAAGAAGACTTAAGCATAATTACAGAGTTATCAAAAGCAGAGAAAAAAACAAAATCAAATATTTTAAGGGAAGTGTTGGAGAAAGGAATAAAAGAAAAAAAATTGGACATTGCTTTACAAAAGTTTAGAAATAATGAGGCAACTGCATGGAAAGCGGCAAGATTTGCTGATATTCCGTTAACCCAATTTATGGAAATATTAGTGCAGAAAGGAATTGATTTTCACTATGGGGCAAGGGAATTAAGGGAAGATTTTGAGGGATTGATTTGATTATAGACGCATCTCCTTTGATAATTTTTGGCAAGATAAACAAGCTAAACTTGCTAAAAAAGATATACAAAAATATTAAAATCACAAATAGCGTCTATGATGAAGTAGTATTAAAAGGGATGAAGAAAAATATCAGGGATGCTTTTATTATAAGGGAGCATGTAGATAAAAAAGACATTGAAATTCTTGCCCTTAATGATAAATTTTCTAAAGTTGCTGATAAAATCAAATTAATTTATAGAGGACTTTGAATAACCCCCTGTATTTATAAAGTAAATGCAGTTTATTTATAAATGGAATAGGGTTATTCAAAACTCTCTATAATGTCGATATAGGCGAAGCAGAGACTATTGCATTAGCCTTGCAATTAAAGGAAAAAGAAGCAATTATAGACGAAATATCCGCCAGAGAGGCTGCAAAAGCATTTGGAATAAAGCCAATAGGAACTCTAAGGGTATTGTTGATTGCGCGCAAGAATAATTTAATCAGCAAAGAATCCATAAAAGAATTGATAAACGATATGGAAAATTCAATGTATAGGCTTAGTCCAAAGGTATTAATCGAGTTTTGGGGATTGCTGGAAAAGATGAAATAATATACTGAGCCAAGAAAATTCTTATCAATGTGTGGGGGGAATATACATCTATTAGTAAAGTTCCAATGAATATTAGCCGCTTGAGGGATAAGATTGAGCCCTATAGGGAACGGCCACGACATATAGTTGCTTTAAATCATAATGGTTATACTTTAGTCTTATAAAAAGCCTAATTTTTCACTTTCCAATCAGCTTGATGACATCAATCATCCTCTCGCTAAATCCCCACTCGTTGTCGTACCATGCAACAACCTTGACGAGATTCCCGCCCAGGACATTAGTAAGCTCGGAATCAAAGATTGATGAGTTCGGGTCAGTTACTATGTCAACAGAGACAAGCGGCTCCTCTGAATATTCCAGGACCCCTTTGAGCCTTTTACCGGCGTCCTTGAATGCCTTGTTTATGCCTTCTTTTGTGGCATTTTTTTCAAGCTCGCAGACAAAATCAGTAACAGATCCCGAAGCAACAGGAACCCTGAAGGCAAGCCCGTCGAGTTTTCCTTTAAGCTCCGGAATCACTTCTGAAACGGTCTTTGCAGCTCCGGTTGTTGTTGGAATTATTGAGAGAGCAGCGTGCCTTGCCCTTCTTAAGTCCTTGTGGGGCGCGTCAACAAGCTTTTGGTCGGCAGTATAAGCGTGTATTGTAGTCATAAATCCTCTTTTTACCCCAAAATTATCGTGCAGAACTTTCACGACAAGAGCAAGGCAGTTTGTAGTGCAGGAGGCATTTGAAACTATATTGTGCCTTGATTTGTCATAGCTCTTGTCATTTACTCCCATTACTATCGTTATGTCAGGATTTTTTGCAGGGGCGCTTATAAGCACCTTTTTGGCGCCCGCTTTCAGGTGCTGCTCTGCGCCAGCCCTATCCGTAAACCTTCCGGTGCTTTCAACGGCAACGTCTATTTTCATCTCCTCCCATGGAAGCTTTAAAGGGTCTAAAACAGAGAGGACTTTTATTTTTTTGCCGTCTATTATCAGCGAATTATCAGAATACTCAACTGTCCCGTCGTATTTTCCGTGGACGGAATCATACTTGAATAAATGCGCAAGGGTCTTTGCGTCAGTTACGTCATTGACAGCAACCCAGTTTATGCTCTTGTCTTTTATCCCCGCCCTTAGAACAAGCCTTCCAATCCTTCCAAAGCCGTTTATTGCCGCATTTATCATCTTTCGAAAAAAAATTTTAACTCTTTAAAAATATTTTGGAAATAAGAAATTTTGCCCATAGAAAAATATTTATAACGATTGTGTTACCAACAAAACCATATGAAAACCGAATTATTATACTTCAATGACTCCTATTTGCGCGAGTTCAACGCGAAAGTTCTGGAAGTAAAGGATGGCAAGTATGCAGTCCTTGACAAGACTATTTTCTACCCCAGCGGAGGGGGACAGCCCCACGATACAGGAGTCATGAGTTGCAACGGGGATGATTTTCCCGTCGTGTACGTCGGCAAGCTCTCGGGTGATGTAAGGCACGAAGTAGGGAGGGATGGCTTGAAGGCAGGCGATGAAATTTCCGGAAAAGTAGACTGGGAAAGAAGATACAGGCTGATGAGAATGCACACTGCTGCCCACATAATAGATGCCGTGCTTTACAAAGAGGCAGGAGCCTTATGCACGGGAAACCAGCTCGGCCTTGACAAGTCGAGGATTGACTTCTCGCTTGAATCGCTTGATAGGGATAAGATGCAGCAGTACATTGACGCTGCAAACGAGTTCGTCAAAAAGGCAATAGGCTTAAAGATTTATTACCTGAAAAGGGAAGATGCGCTTAAAATCCCAGGCGTCGTAAAGCTTGCTTCCGTAATGCCGCCAAACGTTGCGGAGCTAAGAATCGTTGAAATTCCGGGCGTTGATTTGCAGGCAGACGGCGGAACGCAGGTTAAGAACACTTCAGAAATAGGCGAGATAAAATTCCTGTCCGTCGAGAACAAGGGGAAGGATAACAGGAGGATGTATTATACCCTGTCTTAAAAGAAAAAATCGATTTTTTCTTTTTTTAACCTTCCTTTTTTTTGTCTTGGTATGTTATCATGTCCCTAACTCTTCCTCCTCCCGGAATCATAGGCAGGCAATCCTCGTAAGGGTCTACTTTAAAGCTAACAAGATATGGTCCATTTGTATTTAATGCTCTCCTAATTGAACTTTCTACTTTGTTTGCATAAAGAACATTTTCTGACGGAACTCCAAATCCCTGGGCTATTTTTGCAATATCTCTTGAGTCTTTGACGGGATGGCTTGTGTTTTGATGGACTATCCTGTACCATTGGCTAACCATGCCGCCGGGCGTGCCATCAGGAGCTTTATTGTTAATGACAAATACTTTTATGCCAGCTTTTGTTCTGGCATACAAGTCCAAAGTTTGAGGAACCATCATAAAGCTTTCATCACCAACTATTACGGCTATTTTCCTGTCATCGCCTAGATATTTCAAAATATTATTTATTCCAAAAGCTGCCGGCATGGAGTACCCCATTGTGCCGGAGCCTCCGCTGGTATCAAACTGGCTGGGGCTTTTTGCTAAATAGTACTGTGCAGCCCACATTTGATGCTGGCCCACATCAGCAAAAACTATGTATTCTCCCTTTGTCAATTGAAAAATCTTTTCAATTATATATTGCGGTTTGATTGGCTTATTCCCTGCAAATCTTGACAATGGGGGCATGATTTTTAGAGAGTCAGCTATCCTCGAAGTAAGTGGTTTTGGTTTAAATAACTCAGAGCGGCCATCGTATTCTAATGGGAACTTGGCTTTTAGATCTTCAATTTCAGAATGCCATTCGGCTAAATTCCCCGTCGGCATGCCTAATAAATTAAGTATCCTGAGGGATTTTTTAGCATCAAGCTTGATAGTCAAATCAGGTTGCCTAACTCCGTTTGGGCATATGCCTCGCGGGTCAATATTTATATCGGCGATTCGTGCCTGGCTTGAAAACGCAATGGGATCGCCGGTAACCCTATCGTCAAATCTTGCCCCTACTGCTATCAACAAATCGGTTAGCTCTGTGCATTTGTTTGCATAGGCAGTCCCATGCATTCCTAACATGCCAAGAGACAAAGGTGAATTTTCCGGAAAAACGCCCTTTCCTTTCAAAGTGCTTGTAACAGGAATGCCAGTCTGATAGGCAAATCTCCTTAATTCTCGCCAAGCTTCCCTCGCTCCTGCACCTATATAAAGCAATGGCCTTTTGGAATCATTAATCATCTCCGCAAGCCTTTCAAATAACTCAAGAGCCTCTTCTGCACTATATTTATTGCCATCCAAAAAGCCCGGCACGGCAAAATTTCTATCTATTTCAGACGGCTTAATCTGCGCAAGCTGGACGTCTTTTGGAATGTCTATCAAAACGGGGCCAGGGCGCCCTGAGGGTGCAACGTAAAAAGCTTCATAGAGAATTTTTGGTATAGCTCTTGCATCTTCAACATAATACACCCTCTTGGAATGTGGTTTTACCATCTCTGTAATTTCTGCTTCCTGAAATGCCATTGAGCCCCTAACCTTTTGCGACACATTTCCGGTGATAAAGACAACTGCCTTGGAGTCCATATATGCGTCAAAAATAGCAGTAACTAAATTAGTAGCCCCGGGCCCTGATGTTGCTTTGGCTACTCCAACATAGCCAAAGTATGCTACTCCCTCTGCCATATGGCCTGCAATTTGCTCATGAGGAACATGAGAATATCTTTCAAATAATCTGGATTTTGTGAAAAATTCATAATAAGGCAAAATAGCGCCTCCATGATGGCCGGCGCTTACATTAATCCCGGGATTTTCCGGGGCTAATGATTCTTCGCATATCACCATCAATTCCGCTCCAGAAACACTATCTCTTCCTGCTAAAGATTGAGCAATTCTTTCAAAATAAACATCATTCGAGGTTCCTTTAAAATACGGCTCTTGCAGTATCCTATCCAGCGTCAATATTTTGTCTTGCTTTGTTGATTCCATTTTTCCATCACTTCTCCCTGAATTCTTCCATCTTGTCTTCGAAATTTTTCGTTTCAAAGCTCCATTCCACTTTTATCACCTCAATTATTCATCTTGCATTCATCATGATCTACAGTCTCATCTCAATTCTTTTTGATGCAAGGGCGAGAATAAATTATGCCCTTACAGCACTATGATAATCACTATCAGAATCAGGATAGCAGGCATTGGAAGTATGTTAGCCGAATTCAATCCAATTTTCACGTTTTTTATGGAAGTATGATTTATCATTTTTAGTTCGCCTTTAATCCTTTAGAATTTTTAAAATCAGGTTGAGGCGGCTTATTCCACCGAAATAATCAGCACTAGCAAAAACACAGAAATACCGAGCATAATCTTATTGCTTTGCGCCATTTTTGAAATAGATAGATGAAGTTGTATTTAAATTTTTCTAAATTGGATTTTTTTTAAAATCTTCTATTCTATAAACTCTTCAATTTCCTTTATCTTTTTGGGATTCAAGCTGATTTCCAATCCATAATGTGTGGGCTTTGATAAAAGAATCTGCTCTTTAAGAAGCTCTTCTGTCGCTTTTTTGACTTCTCTTGAAACTCTCAATTCATTAGAAAGGCCTTTTGGAAGATTGTGGATATTGGTATGCTTATGCAGCCACATCTTTTTTCTATATAATTTCCTGACGATGAATTTTTTTATAATTAAATTTTCATCCATAGAAAACTCTAAAATGGAGTAGTCATATTTATAGTTTTCTTTTTATAAACTATGACCACTAAAATAGTGAGCTGTAAACTTAACGAGTGGTAAACTTCGCCGTTTTCAAACGGCTTTCAATG
>CAYWNO010000105.1:0-5765 GCA_964459665.1 uncultured Methanosarcinales archaeon | reverse complement strand
TGCTAACCTGAGCGAAGCGAATTTTTGGATGAAGCCGATTGCAGCAAAAACTTTTTAACCTCATGTTAAAAAGTTTTTGCTATGAATTGGATTTATTTCGTATTGATATCCAGCGGCATATGGTCAGTTACTTCTTTGATAGACAAAATCGTAATTTCAAAAGGACATATAAAAAACCCCATCGTCTACATGCTGTCAAACGCCTTGATGAATGTGCTGATTGTTTTCATCCTGCCCTTTGCTGGCTTTGGGCATTTAAAATTGGCGGATTTCTTTATCGCCCTTCTTTCCGGAGCGGCATTTTGCGCTGCCGTTGCCATATACTACAAATGCGTGGAGTTCGACGAAATATCAAAAATCGTCATATTATTCCAGCTTGGACCAATTTTTGTTTTGGCTTTGTCATTCCTGTTTTTAGGCGAGGTGCTTACAAAGAACCATATTATCGGCTTTTTGTTTCTGCTGGGTGCAGGCGCGATAGTCTCATATAAGAAATCAAAAAAAACATTCAGGCTTGGCAAGGCGTTTTATTACATGATTGTCTCGATGTTTCTTAGCTCTGTTGCATTAGTCACATCGAAGCACATTTTTAATGTCACGGGATTTTGGAGCGCATTCCTATGGCTTCGGGCAGCGGAATTTTGCGCACTTGCCGTCTTGCTCGCTCCCTCAATAAGGAAAGATGCGATTAATACAGCAAAGGCAATGAAGCCAAAAATAAAAGCTTTGGTGATTTTCAAGATGATTATTGATTTCTCTGCCTTCATGTTTTTAGGGTATGCCCTCTTAAATGGTCCGGTATCCCTGATAACCGTGTTGGGAAGCTCGATTTTGCCTTTGTTTGTATTCCTTCTTGCATCAGCATGCTCAGTATATTTTCCGAATATTGTGAAAGAAGAGATTGGCAGAAAGGCTTTATTGGCTAAGGTCGTGGCTGTTTTATTTGTGATAATCGGAATTTTTCTGGTTAGCTAATAACATTCGGAAAAAATTTCAATTTTTTCAAAAAAAAAAAAAAAGAAATTTTTTTACGTCAATAATCAAACCTCGAATCCATTGAATCGTTTATCAAGTCATCCTCGTCCTTGTATTTTTTTACAACCATGATCTTTGTTTTGGCGCAGTAGGGGCATTTCAAAGCCTTCAGGGAGCCTTTCCTGACTGAAAATTTAAACCTGCAGCTTACGCATATGAGCTTTATAGCTTCCTGCCCTTCTGTTTTTTCCGATTCCTCTTTCTTTTTAAGAGCCTGCCTCTTGCTTAAGCACTCAACGCATACCAAAGAATGCCCTTCATCATATTTTATGCTGCTAAAATTAAATTCCTTCTTGCATTTTGAGCATTTGTATAGCGGCGTTGTAGGCATTTTTAATAAAAAAATTCCAATTTTTTCAATAAAAATTGAAAATTTTTGATTGTGGTTTAAATCTGGAAAAAATTTCCAATATAGGATATTGGAAAATTGTTGTTTATTATTTTAAATATTTTTTGATTTTTTTAATGATTATTGGAATCGTTAATTGATTTTTTGGTAATGCTCCATCGTTAATTTCCAATCCGCTTCATTTTCCCGTCAGCTGCTCAGGCACCTTGCACTCGTCCCATGACACTTTTTTGTTCTCGATTGCAGACCTTAAGGTTTTTTGCACCTCAGAGAGCCTGCCCTGCCCGCTTTTTACCTCGACGAAGACGACCTCGTCAATTTTCCTGCCGTCCATTCCCTTAAATACGATAAAATCTATGGGCTTTCCTATGAACCTTGCCTCTGTGGGATTGTAATGAAAATCCGGAAGGTAAGGCGCTATCTGCTCGCTAAACTGCCCGCTTAAGACTGCCCTCGACTGCTTTATCGCATCTTCCCTTATCTGCGGGATTTTTTCTTTTAATTGCCTTTGGGCAGCCTTTTTTCCTATGATATAACCGACATATAAAATTACAGCGAGCAATGCAAGAATCCCTATACTTTCAGCAAGTGCCATTGTGAAACTCTATATCCTCAACAATTCATCATCGAGGTAGATGGCCGGGTTCTTGAATACCTGGTCAAGGTGGATTATTGCGTATATGCTGCCGCCGAACCAGTAGTTAGAGCCGATGCCTATGTGCGCCGTGCCCAATGTCTTGTCGTCAACAATCATTGCGCCTATTATCTGGGCTTTCGGATTAAGGCCTATTCCAAGCTCGCAGATTCTTCTCACATTGCCAGGATTCTTTGCGACAGAGGCTGCCCATTTCAGGGTGCTTTCAAGCTGCTTTGCTTCTTCGCCTCCTTTTATTGCAGTTATCTCTCCTTCTTCTATGCTCAATTCAATTGGCTGCTTAATCAGTATTGTATGCTCGTGAGTTCTTGAGCTGCCGTCAATAACGACTTTTCCGGATACGTTCTTGCCGTTTGGGGGTGCATATACTTCGCCTGCAGGCAAGTTCCCGCCGGTTCCGTGCGCGGTATAATTGCCGTCGGCAGAAATCGCATCTATGCCGCTTTTGTCATATCGCAGGTCTGTTCCTGCAGGGGTTGTTATGTGGACTTCTTTTGCATTTTCCAGCTTTTGCCTTATCAACTCATGCTGCGCCTGCAACGGCTTGTAGCTGACATCAATAGCTTTCAATATCAGCTCAATGTTGCTCGTCGCAAGATCTCCAAGGCTCATTGCCGAAATGAACCTGTGATTTTTTTTGCCAACCCATCTTCTAAAGCTCTTGCCAAGCTCTTGTATGTTGCCTAATTTATCGGACATGTTCAAGATGATGATGTTGCCTGCTTTAAGCCCGGATAAGCTCTTTACTACATCCTCGTCTGAAACATCGCCTCTTGACTTGACGCTTTGCAGTATTAATTTTGCGTCAAGCTTTAGCTGCTCTGCCGCAAGATAATAAGCCCCGGAAAGAACAGCCGCCGTATTCCTGTTTTCATATCCAACATCCCCGACTATGAGAACCTTCTCATTATTCACGGCAAGGCACGGGGTAAATATCTTCTTCAAAGAAATCGAAGCCTTGTATGCCGAATCATAAAGGCTATGCTCTTTGAGCCACTTTAAGGATTCGAGTGTTTCCATTTTTATTCATTTCCGCTCATGGATGTTAAAAGTATAAGTATTTAAACTTTTATCGTATTTTATATTGCAGAATGATAAAAGCAGTTATTTTTGATTTGGACAACACATTGATAGACTTCATGAGCATGAAGAAAATCAGCTGCGATGCTGCAATCTGCGCAATGATAGGCGCCGGGCTTGACATTGACAAGGACAAGGCGCTAAAAAATCTTTTTTCCCTTTATGACAAGCACGGCATGGAAGATAAAATCATATTCCAAAGATTCCTAAGAAAGCTGGCAAAAAATATAGATTATGAGGTGCTTGCAAGCGGCATAGTAGCTTACAGGAGGGTTCGGGCAGGATTTCTAGAGCCATACCCGCATGTTGCGCAAGTATTATTCGAGCTGAAGAAGAGGGGGATTAAGCTTGCAATAGTTTCTGATGCCCCAAGGCTGAAGGCATGGATAAGGCTTGTTTCAATGAAGATAAACCATTTATTCGACGTGGTTGTTACTTTTGACGATACAAATGAGCTAAAGCCAAGCATTATTCCTTTCAGGGCAGCTTTTAAAAAACTAAAATTAAAGCCTCATGAATGCCTTATGGTTGGCGATAGGCCAGAGAGGGACATAAAAGGGGCAAAAAAGCTTGGGATGCTAACCTGCTTTGCCAAGTACGGAAATCCAAAGGCAAAAGGCAACGCAGATTACGAAATAAATGACATCAAGGAACTGCTTGAGATTGCAGAATAGGGAAAAGTGGTAAAAAAATCACTTTTTTTGAAAAATTGATTTTTTTAAACCAAATATTTATATATAACTGCCGTATAGTAGAGCCATAGGCTTAAAAATCCTAGATTTATTTGAAATTTCGAGGTGGATTTAAATGACAAGAGGAAGGTGCATGAAGTGCAGGAAAGAAGTTGAAATCAAGGATGGCAAGGAAGTCACAATGAAGAATGGCATGAAAGCTATGAAAGGCGTGTGCGGCGTGTGCGGCACAAAGGTTTTCAGGATTCTTGGAAAAGCCAAATAAGCTTATTTCAAATAAATAATTGAAAAAATCAATTTTGGGACATGCGAGCGAATCGGGTTCGCTCGCACGCGTTCGACTAAAAAATTGATTTTTTTCAAAGTTCTCTTTGCAGCGCCTTTGGCAATGCAAAATAAGCAAAAACTGCCGCAACCGCAATTATAATCCAGAATGAAGTTTTGCTGATTTTTCTTAATGCAAATAAAATCAGGTTGGCGATCAGAAATAAAACAGCAAGAACGGATAAAATCCGCAAATGATTGATTTTCATCCTAACGGAAGAATCCTTTTTTTCATCCTCATAAATATTATGCCGTTTCTCGTTTCAATTTGCTTATGGGTATACGTTCTGCCGTCTATTGTAATATAGTCTAACTTCTCGTTGTCGGAAAAAGATTCAAACATATTAAACCACCCGTTATCTTGTTGGTTAATTCGATATAAAAAACTTTTGTTTTGTGTATAGAGAACTTTGAAAAATTCGCAGTGGCGTGAGACAAGTACCAACGAATTTTTCAACTTATAATTTAGCATCCTCAACCAGCTTTTTATAAAATCCTTTTTTGCCGTCCATGAGCTGCTTAAGGCGCCTTTCTTTGCAGTTCTCCATCACGTGCCAGAAAATCAAAGGGGCTATAACGCTTACCTCGCCCCATACCTGAACCAATCCCGAATGAGCATCCTTGTACTTGCCCCATGTTACAGCCTCGCCAAAGGTGCATCCCGACAAGCCCCCGTCCCTTTCAATAGCCGTTGTTATCTGCACGCCCCTGTCTGCGCCTTCATAGCTTATCCCGAGTATCTGGCTTATGGTTGGCGCCATCTGCTGGATGAAATTTTTAGGGCCGCCTCCGCCGAATTCAAAAAAGCCGTTGGATTTTGTCGAATACAGGATTGCGGCGCTTTCCAGGACATCCAAGTTCGGATTCGGGCTTACGTCTTTTCCTCCAAGATAGGCTTTTGCAAGGTTCATGCCGATTGAATGGTTTGCCAGTGAATCCCAGAACACAGGCACTTTGTGCTTGGCCGCCTGCGCAAGCCATGAAAGATCGGGTGAGGGGGAATTTTCGAGGACAAACCTGCCAAGCTCGTAATTAAAATCTGCGCTTGAAAAATCTCCTTTAAGGCTGCACTCGCGCGCAAATTCGGCAATTATCCTATCCTGCTCCATGAGGGTTTCTTTTTCCCTTATGTTGATGTCATAAATTCTCGTCGTCCCGTCTTTTCTTAGCTCATTATCATCAACAGAAGCAGATCCCTGCCTTACCGGAAGGTTGAATGCAAAGTGAAGGTCGTGATAGACTTGGGCTCCTGTAGAGCAGATTGCATCAACAAATCCTTTTTTCATGAGGTCAATCACATAGCCGCCCAAGCCCCCGACGATGACAGCGCCTGCAATCCCGAGCCATATGGTGTCGTTCTCATTAACCATCTTCTCGAAAAGCCTTGCCCCTGCAGCAACATTTCTTGCTTCAAAAGAGGACTTTTCGTAATTTTCCATAAGAGAAGAAATATCCATGCCCTCCCTGAAATGAAGCGGCTTTATATCCATGCCGCGCATGTATTTGCTGTGTCTCCAGTCCATTTTAATTGAAATTAAAAATCCAAGCGAATCTTATTTTTATTTAAAGTTTGTTATTTATAGTGTTGGAAGTAAATAATTGAGCATATTAATCCAACACTATCATGAAA
>CAYWNO010000104.1:415-5780 GCA_964459665.1 uncultured Methanosarcinales archaeon | reverse complement strand
AACAGGGAAATACTGAGCAATATCACAAGCTTTATTCAAAAGGGCGACCTGAAAGTGCTTGACTCCGCAACTGCAACAAACAGCAAGGCTTCTTCCCCGTATAATCAATATTTATATTTGCTTGGACCTACTGCCCAGGCTAATATGGATACCGGCTATGTGGCTTATGCACAAAATCAGGATGGCACAACATCAGATTTCCTATACTTTAAAGCAGGAAG
This sequence comes from uncultured Methanosarcinales archaeon, assembly GCA_964459665.1. GTDB lineage: Archaea > Nanobdellota > Nanobdellia > Woesearchaeales > GW2011-AR4. Next base: position 5,559 of record CAYWNO010000104.1, on the reverse strand, counting down.
GGAATTGGGAAGGTACTTGCTTGAGTTTACAACTCCCCTGCAATCAGGAGTTTATGATGGATCAGGCTCATTGTTAAATTCCGGCTTATTCTTGACAGATTTTGAAAATGTCAATATAACAATTTTAGGAAAAGATTATACCATAACCAATGCAAAAAGAACATCAACAGCCGGAAATGGAATTTCTATTACATTGAATAATTCAGAGAGCGTAATATATTTGAATGATACGGATATTGCAAACATAGGAAATGGTGAGCAGCCAATCAAAGTTAATGGCAGCAAAATAAATAATGCCGTTTCCACAATAGAAGGCAGCGACGACAACATTACATTTAAAATAAGCAGAATCACAATAAACATTACCTTAGGCGATAATTTCTATGTTCCGGCAGGCGCAAGATTAGGCGATACAATCAAAGCAGCCGGTGCAGGCACAAAGCCTCAAGCTCTGCTCACGCAGAACTGGGACATATCCTATTTAGGCTTGAGCAATGCAAGCAGGCAAAAAATCAGGCTTATTAATGCCAGCCCAAGCAGCTATGATTTGGAATTTGTTGACGGAGACGGGAATATTGTAATTTTTCCAATGGCCACAAGCTTGAATGATGGCGCTATACTGATGGGAAACATAAGCCAGCCTTTCATCAACAAAGAAAACTTGACAATCACGAAGAACTCTTATTTTGCATTGACAGACAAAAGCAAAAGAAGGGGCGAAAGAAAATCATTCATGCTACAGTACATGGGCGCAGATAAAATAACATCAGACAGCCCTACGCTAAAGTTCAAAAATTTAGGGGATGGCACGAACATCATACAATCTTTTACAAATTATTCCCCGCTTGCAACAATTGGCATCGGCGGCGCCAATTACAAAGTGTTTGCAGCAGATGATCCTGCAAGGGCAAACATAACAGCCGACGATTTTGGCATAAAGCTGGATATGGACAATGACGGCAAAATAAACAGCGATGCAAATTCAAATGCAATTATAACCTCATCTTTTGGAGCTGAGATCAATATCACTAGCCAGCTTGGCAACAACTCCGTACTGCTCATTATAAGGACGCCGGATGATTCAAAAGAAAGCAATTCCAAAAATAGTGTAGATACGCTCTATCCCTCAGTTTTGGCTTTCAATATAACTTTTGATTCGGGAAACATCAATCATAAAAAACTAGGAAAGCTGAATTTTAAGCTGCCAAACGATAAAAATGACGTCGAGTACGCATATACAAGCTATGGGGCGCACATTAAACGGGAATATCCCGCAGGGCTGCCCGCAACATTTGAAATTGAGTATCCTTCTTCACAAAGAACTGCCTCGGTTTATTATGAAAATGGAGGCATGCAGTCAAAACTTTTAACCAATCTTTCAGAAGGGATCCATAACCTATCAGTTAAATGCAGTGATATATTCGGAAATCCTTTTAAGGAGAATTTAAGATTCAATTATACAAAAATGCCGTTTATCTTGAATGTAAGCCCGGCTGATAATTCCAAAAACGTAAGTGTAAATTCAAACATATTAATAAATTTTGGAAGCGGCATAGACGCTTCAGGATTAAAACAGAGCATCATTGTCAAAGATTCCAATAACAAAAAGATCAGGGGCATATTAATGTATAACACTGCGCTAAAACAGGCTATTTTTGACCCGATAGATTTCATGGAATTCTATAATTCTTACAAGGTCAATATAACAAAAAGCCTAAAGGATTTGTCTGGAAATAAAATCGAAGAGGATTATGTTTGGGCGTTTACAACCGCGCCAAAAGACATGGATAATGACGGCATACCTGACAATGAAGACAATGATACAGATAATGACGGCATTGACGACAAGCTGGATTTTTTCAAGGGAAATTTAAGCAACATGAACAGCAACTTTTTTAATTTAAGCATATCGATAGATTCTGATACAAATATATCCAAATATTTTAATGAAAACAAAAAAATTGAATTCTACAGAAGCGGCATAAAAATGCTGGAATTTAATTTCAACTTCAGCAATAACTCCAAGTTGGATTTAAGCAGCATATCCATATTAAATGCTTCCAACTCTTCTTTAGGCGGCGTGGTTATAAAGGGAATTCCTTTATCATCAGGCTTCAAAAAAACAGCCCTGATAGAAAGAATAGATAACAGCATGAACGGATTGTGCATAAAAGACGAGGAGATAGACTGGATAGACAACATAAGCAATTCATGCGATTCGTTAAATGAGTACAGGATAGAATGCGATGGAACCTCGCAGAATGAATACTCCTGCACATACAATTCTACTATAAATTCGTATAAAGTAACTGGACTTTCGCACTCAGGGGTAATCCAATTGGCTTACACCCAAACTTCAAGCAGCAGCCCACCCAGTTCCAGCAGCTCCAGCGGTGGCGGCAGCAGTTCTGGCGGAGGAGGAGGCGGTGGTGGAGGTGGCGGAGGATATGTATGCAACAAGGATTGGCAATGCAGCGAATGGTCTTTGTGCACAAACGGCATTCAAACAAGGCAATGCAGCTTTGTGAAAGTGCCGCAGCATGCTCAGGATGCACAATGCCCTGACCAATCAAAACTGCCTGCAATAAGCCAAAAGTGTGAAGTTAAAGCAGAAACACCACCTACAAAGCCAACAGCGCCGAAATCCGATGAAAAATTAATTGCGCCGGCCGCAAACAAAATATCCAATAAAAATGAATCCGGCATTAATGGAATATCCGCAGCTGCAACTGCAGAATTAAAATCCGGCGATATATCTGTAGGGCTAAAGACAATCGCATCTTTTATGGCAATAGCTTTAATAGGAATTCTTGGGCATAGGTTTATTTATAAAAAATTAAGGAAAATCCAATAGAACTTTGAAAAATTCTCTTTTCAAGCGAACTTTTCAATTTATAGTGGAGTGAACCCCTAAAAATAGACAAATAGTTAAGGAACACAAAACATACAAAAAATGAGTGAGGTGTACGAAAATGGGGTTCACTCCACAAATCAATATTTGTCTTTTACCCAAACAATCCCAAAAGCCCCTTTGATTTCTTTTCCTTGGTTTCTATGAGAACTTTGATGTCATCCTGCTGCTTTTTGAGGTTTTCGATCTGCTCTTTTAATACTGCCTTTGCGACATCGCTTGGCACTTCATCAATCAGCTTTGCCAGGGCTTCTATGGATGAGTTTAGCTTGCTTTCGCTCTCTTGCAGCTGCTTTACTTCCTGCTGCTCTGCTGCCTTTGCAAGACCGAGGAAGAGCTTTATTTTATAGCCTATGCCTTTCTGCTCGTCTTTCTTTCCAATCTCTTCTAAGTTATTTGATACATCAAGGACATCGCTTGCCTTATCTTCAATTATGTAAAGGTACTGGCTTGGAACATCGGAGTCTCTTAATGACGCTAATTTGCCGGCAACTTCCTCGGCTTTAAGCCCCGCCACAATCTTTGTTTTTACTTCATTTGAAACTTTAGAGCTTGTTGCGGTGCTTATCTTTGCATTGACTACAAACGGAAGAAGCTTGATGTCTCCAAAGCTTTTTGGGCTTATCGTGCCCTTGTAGACTGTCGTGTCCTGAAGCTTTAATTCTTCATGAAGGTTTTCGGCAAAAAGCGCAAGCTTTTCGAGGTCATCCTTGTTTGCAGTGTTGGAAACGGCTAATATAACTTCAACTTTTTCTGCCTTGATTACCTCATCATCATCTTGAAGTATGCCTGAAAACCTGCACTTTTTTTTGGTTTCTTCAATGATGAATTTGCGGATGTTGTCTTCAGTCATGAACTCTTTGCACCTTTGCGACAATCCCTCCATCTGGGCGCATCTTTTTGCGCTTTGCTCGACGCAGCGCTGCCTTTCCTCGCCTATTCTTGAGCATCTCTGCTCGGCATGCTTTAGCTCAACTGCCGCCTGCATCTGGCAATTCTGCTCGGCATTTACTGGAGCATTCTGCATGTTATTTTTCTGCATCTTTGTGCATTTTTGAATTAAATTGTCTTTATCGCACACATCCGGAATGTTAGAGCATGTTCTCTGCTGATGCAGCCAGGAATTTTCGCAATGCCTTGAAGCACCTTCATGGCTGTCTAAAACTAGATTACCCGTCATTCCTATAACGCTGCCCGTAGTGGGTGTCGAGTTATCCGGCTGGTATGGGGCAGGAGTTACATAATTAATGCATTCGTATCCTATAACGCATCTTTGATCATCATATTTTGCAGTAAGGGTTTGCCCTTCATTGCACTGCGGCTTTTGGACTTCTGGGCATGATGTATTTTTTATGCATTTATATCCGCTTACGCATCCTGCATCGTCGTAATAAGCTTGCAGTTTTTCGCCATCAGCGCAAGCGGGCGGCGGAATCTGTTTGCAAGGTGTTGTGGTTTGTACCTGACAATGATACTGAGGACATTTATTTGGGTCATCTGGTTTAGGATCACCGTATATCAGATTACCAGAGCAAGTTGGGGATGGAGGGCATTGTGTATTTTGAGCTTCTTTTGCGCACCTGTAAATTGTTATCGGGGATTGCGCTTCTTTATTTATCTCCTTGTTGTAGCCGGGTGGGCAGGTGCAATCAGAATTTTTGGAATATTCGCCGCATTGCTCTGTGTAAGTTGAACTTGCCCTGCAATCATGCTCACAGTATAGCTGTCCGCAATCCTGCGTGCAGGAATTTTCAGTACAACTGGATGAAGTGCAAGTCTCATATGGCTCACAAACATTATTTCCACATGTGGCACAAACTTTTTTGATTTCGCCATTTATTATGTATTGTCCGCATTTAAAAGAGCCTTTAGATTCAGAATCAGATTTTTTAATACCGTCCATGCAATTTTCCATGAACTTACCCTTGTCGCAAATGCTTGATGCCTTAAACTTCTCGCATTCCTTCATCATTCTTTCTCCGTCAGAATCAAACCTTTCCATGCACGATTCATCGGAATTTTTTGCCCTCTGCTCCATGTAAAAGGATATTCTCTTCCTGCATGCCTCAAGAATGGCATCCTTGTTTGCAGGGCACGAATATGCAGCTGATTGCATTTTCTCCATTTCATTTGCGCCTTCCTTGGCCATGGGAGTTCCTAAACTAGAGCAGCCAGTATTTGCATAATCCTTGCATTTTGCTTCCTGCTCTTCAATTCTTGTACATACCTTCCG
>CAYWNO010000104.1:0-405 GCA_964459665.1 uncultured Methanosarcinales archaeon | reverse complement strand
TTTTCCTTTAGCTTCTTAATTATAATATCGGCAATCGCGCTTGTGTCGTTGCAGTGCTGCTTTATCTCTCTGGGGTCAATGTCACTCCCTATATGCTCAAATAGCATGCCCATCATCATGCTTTCTTTGGAATAGCCTTCGTAAGATGGCCCGGCATCATATTGATGCCTAAAACCCTCACTTTCGTAATGAAAATCGCTCTTTCGATCATCCATGGATTCGCGAGGCTCCATCGCCATATTTGATTTCATGAAGCGTTCCATCATTTGAATCTCTTTAGGGTCCATATCAGAATGAGCATCCATGCTCGCCTTAAAATCACCCCCAAAAGTATTATGCTGCAAATCAATATTATCAGAAGATTGTGCATTATCAGAAGATTGTGCATTATCAGAAGATTGTGCA
>CAYWNO010000103.1:0-5817 GCA_964459665.1 uncultured Methanosarcinales archaeon | reverse complement strand
GATAATCCTGATATTTGCAGAAATAGGGGTGCAATAATTTCCGTATACTACAGTTAAAATATGGAAGAATTTTAGGAATGATGACTTTCTGGTACAGAAATTATCAAATATTTATTTTAAGGGAAAAAAAATTTGCTTTTCTTACCTGATCCTGCCAACCCCGATTTTGGGGCAGCATTTGCTTATCGCGCATCTGGAGCAGAAAGGCGACATCGTAAGGCACACATTCTGCCCGTGCAGCACAAATAAGTCATTCAAATCGCTCCAGTATTTTTTTGGGACAGCCTTCATTAATTCATCCATGCTCTGCTCTGCATTTTTCGTCTTAATCCAGCCGAGCCTGTTTGAAATAACATGGACGTGGGTATCAACAGGTATGTAATCGGCTTTCCTGTGGCCGTACACCATAGTTATTGCGGCAGTTTTCTTTCCAACGCCCTTTAGATTCATCAATTCGTCAAAATCGCAAGGAACCTTCCCGCCGTATTTTTCAAGAATGTCTTTACATATACCTTTTATCGCCTTGGATTTTGTTATGTAATAATTAACGGGCATTATGATTTTCTGGAGCCTTTTGAGCGGCATTTTGTAAATTTTTTCAGGCGTGTCCGCCTGCCTAAAAAGCTCAAGGGAAATTGGCCCTGTGGTTTTATCCTGCGTTCTTAGGCTAAGTATGCACGAAATCAATACTTTAAACGGGTCTTTTTGTATCTCGCCTATTTTTGAGACGACAGGATTGTCAAAATCCCGAACTTCCTCTTTTAGCAACCCGATTATTTTGCCTATGTTTTTTATTGCCACAGAAGCCAAAAGAATAAACACAGGTTTATAAAAATTCTGATTTAAGTCTTCCCCCGTATTACAAGCAAAGAAAAACTTTAAATAGTGTCCTTGAGTTCATAAACCAAAATGTCCATAGTACTTGGCTTTCACAGCCACAATTTAACCGGCGCTGCATTGATAAGGGATAAAAAAATTGTTTCTGCGGTAAACGAGGAAAGGCTGGATCGCGTCAAGAACAGCCAGGCTTTTCCCGAAAAAGCAATAAAAGAAGTGCTAAGGGAGGCTGGCATAAAAAACAAAGACGTGGATTTGATTGCATTGGGCGATCTTCGCTACAGGCTTCCCTCCCTGGACAAGTATTTCAAAAGGCTTTTTGTCACATCTCCCAAATATCACCGCTATATTCTCGGAAGGATAAAGCACATCTGGCGTATGCAGTCCAAATGCGCAAAGGCAAATAAGCATTATATAAAAAATAATTTTCCAAATAAAAAATGGAAAAATATCGAGCACCATGTGGGGCACGCATCTTCCGCTCATTTCACAAGCGGCAATGACAAGAACCTTATAGTCACCATAGATGGCTGGGGAGATAAGATTTCAAACGGCGCGTTTATGGGCGAAAAGGATAAGATTGAAAGGCTCTATAGCTCATGCGATTTGGACTCTCTTGGGTATTTTTACAGCAGGATAACAGTAGCCCTTGGCTTTAAGGCGCACAGGCACGAAGGAAAGATTACAGGGCTTGCAGGCTACGGGAAGCCTACAAAAGAGCTGATGGATATAATGAACCGCATGGGCCGTTTTGACGAAAAAGAAATGGCTTTCAAGTTCAACCTCGGCGAAGATTATTTTACAACGCTGGATGTGGGAAAAAAATTCATTCATAAGATATCCAAATTCAAAAGGGAGGATGTAGCGGCTGCCGCCCAGAAATTTCTCGAGGAAATGACGGAAAAATATGTGACTGCCCTCATAGACAGGCAGGGAAGTAACCATCTTGTGCTGGCAGGGGGCACATTCGCAAATGTAAAGCTTAACCAGGTGATAAAAAACATAAGCGGCGTTAAGAGCATATTCATCCATCCCAACATGGGAGACGACGGATTGTGCCTTGGAAGCGCCCTTAAGCTTTACAATGAAAAGGTCGGCTACATGAATGTTCGGCTTAAAAACGTATATTTTGGCCCCGAATTTTCAGGCAAAGAGATAAAGGCAGAGCTTGAGCGGGAAAATCTTGAATACGAGCATCTCAAAGACATAGAGTATCAGGCTGCAGAGCTTCTTGCAAGAGGAAAGGTTGTCGCAAGGTTTAACGGCAGGATGGAATACGGGCCAAGGGCGCTTGGCAACAGGACTATACTTTACCAGACTCAGGACAAGAGCGTTAATGACTGGCTCAACAAGCATCTGAAAAGAACGGAGTTCATGCCTTTTGCTCCCGTGACATTGGAAAAATACGCCAATAAATGCTATAAGGGAATAAAGGGCGCAGAGTATGCTGCAAAATTCATGACGATAACTTTTGACTGCACGGACTGGATGAAGGAAAGCTGCCCTGGGGTCGTCCATGTCGACGGAACCGCAAGGCCGCAGTTAATAAATAAGGAGGACAATCCGAGCTATTACAAAATATTAGATGAGTACAGGAAAATCACGGGAGTTCCGTGCCTGATAAATACGAGCTTTAACATGCACGAAGAGCCCATCGTTTGCAGCCCATACGATGCCATAAGGGGCTTTAAGGACGGCGGTCTTGATTATCTGGCCATAAGGAATTATTTGGTTAAGAATTGAACTTTGAAAAATTCGCTTGAAAAGTGAATTTTTCAACTTAAATTGTGGCTGTTAATCTACAATAAGTGAAAAAATCAATTTTGGGACATGCGAGCGAATCTGGTTCGCTCGCACGCGTTCGATTAAAAAATTGATTTTTTCAAAGTTCTTCAATATCCTACAAACTTCTCAATCCTTATGTTTTTCTGCGGAGCATTCATTGATTTTAGAAGCTGCGATAAGGCATCAACCATTCCGGGAGGGCCGCAAATGTAAAAAAGCGCGCTGTCCAAATCGCCCGCGAATTCTTCGATAATTCCCTCGCTGATTCTGCCGAACCTTCCGCCCCAGCTTTCAAACTCGGGATTTGTTATTGTGTTTATAACCTTCAGGTTCGGGTTTTGTTTTTCAAGCAGGGGCCATTCATCCCTGTAGCAGATTTCATTGGGGGTGCTGTTGGAATAAATAAGGCTCATCCTTATGGGCAATTTTTTGTCGGCTGCATATTTAATCATGCTCCTAAATGGCGTAATTCCTATTCCTCCGCCGAGAAATACAATCTGCTTTGCATTCTCATCGAGGACAAAAACCCCCATGGGCGCTTTTACCTTTATCTTATCGCCTGCCTTTAAGGACGCGTACTTTTTCTTGAAAGCGCTTTCGGAAATTTTTACGGAAAAAAGCAGAAAATCTTCCGTAGGGGATGATGCAATGGATAAAGGCCTGCTGTTGTCATTGTCGCCCATATCAAGCCCAACCATGGCGTACTGCCCGGGCTTGTAATCGAATTTATGGTTCAAGCCAAGCTTTACGCTCCTTATACTATGTGTTTCCTGCCTTGTTTCAATAACCGAAAGCTCAAGCGCCTGAATCATTTTCAAATTTTCCTTTATAGATAACTATTTATATCTCTTTTGGTTTTTTGGAAGGATGATAAAGATAGTGAATGTTGTCGGGACAAGGCCGAATTTCATAAAAATAGCGCCTTTGATTGATGAAATGAAAAGGCAAAAAGAAATAAAGCAGATTCTAGTTCATACCGGCCAGCATTATGATAAGGCGATGTCCGGGGCTTTTTTTGATGAGCTGGAAATTTCCAAGCCCGATATAAATCTTGGTGTCGGCTCCGCTTCTGATGCAGCGCAGACAGCGAGAATAATGCTCGAATTCGAAAAAATGCTGGCGAGCGAAAATCCAAACCTCGCTGTCGTAGTGGGTGATGTCAATTCCACATTTGCAGCAGCGATTACGGCAAAAAAATGCGGAGTTAAGGTTGCGCACATAGAAGCCGGGCTAAGAAGCTTCGATACGCAAATGCCTGAAGAAATAAACCGCATTTTAACCGACCATGTATCTGATTTTTTGTTCACAACAGAAGAAAGCGCCAACAATAACCTAAAGAATGAAGGTATTGCCAAAGGCAAAATATTTTTCGTCGGCAATATAATGATTGATACCCTGCTAAAGCACAAAGAAAAGGCGGAAAAATCAAAAATACTTGGAAGGCTGGCAATAAAAAAAGGCAGCTATTGCGTCTTGACTCTGCACAGGCCAAGCAATGTTGACAGCTCTTTGGCATTAAGCCATGTTTTGGGCATAGTGGGGAAAATTCAGAAAAAAACAAAAGTTATTTTTCCGGTTCATCCCAGAACATTAAAAAACATGAAAAAATTCAACATTGATGGTAAAATTAAAAAATTAAAGAACCTAATATTGACGGAGCCTATGGGCTACCTTGACTTCTTGTGCCTAATGTCCAATTCAAAGTTTGTAATTACTGATTCCGGAGGGATTCAGGAAGAGACAACAATACTCGGAGTGCCCTGCATAACATTGAGGGACAGCACGGAAAGGCCTGTAACAGTTGAGCAAGGCACAAACATTATTGTCAGCACCGACAAAAAGAAGATAATAAGCGCCTGCGATTCTATTTTAAATGGCGCAGGCATCAAAGCAAAAGTTCCAAAGCTTTGGGACGGGAAATCCGCGCAAAGGATAGTTGATATACTGATGAAAAAGATATAGAGAACTTTAAAAAAATCAATTTTTAGTTGAACGCGTGCGAGCGAAGCAAATTCGCTCGCATGTCACAAAAAATTGATTTTTTTAAAGTTGTTCAAAGCAAAATATTTATAGGACTTTAGCATGCTTTCTGGTATGTACAAGAATGTACTGGTGACCGGCGGCGCAGGCTTTATAGGCAGCCATTTATGCGAGGCGCTTTTGGAAGAAGGATGTAATGTAACAGCCTTTGATAATTTCAATGACTATTACAGCCCTAAAATAAAAGAAAGCAACATAAAGGGTTTTTACGAAAATAAAAATTTCAGGCTATGCAGGGGCGACATAACCAATTTAAAAATTTTGGAGGCAATATTCAAAAAAAACGGGATTGATGCCGTTTTGCACATAGCCGCAAGGGCGGGCGTTAGGCCATCCATAGAAAACCCGCTCATTTACGTCAAGGCAAACATCGAGGGAACATTGAATGTCCTCGAGATGGCAAAAAAATTTGAAGTTAGAAAATTTGTTTTTGCGTCTTCTTCGTCAGTTTACGGCCTTAGCAACGTCCCTTTTTCCGAAGATATGAGCGTAAACAGTCCGATGTCACCCTATGCGGCTACAAAAATCAGCGGCGAGCTTCTCTGCAAAAATTATAGCAACCTATACGGCCTGCCCGCAGTTTGCCTGAGGCTTTTTACTGTGTACGGCCCGAGAGGAAGGCCCGACATGGCACCTTATAAGTTCATGAAGCTTCTGCTTGAAGAAAAAGAGCTGCCGGTTTACGGCAACGGCACTTCAAGAAGAGACTACACTTATGTCGAAGATATAGTAATGGGAATAATCTTATCAATGGAAAAGGATATTGGCTTTGATATCATTAACCTTGGGAACTCAAGCCCCGTTGAGCTGAAAAAATTCATCTCTATTCTAGAAAAGCATACGGGAAAAAAGGCGAAAATCAAGAATCTGCCTGAGCAGCAGGGGGATGTACCGATAACCTATGCCGACATATCAAAGGCAGGCAGCCTGCTCGGATGGAAGCCGAAAGTAAGCCTCGATTCAGGCATAAAGAAGATGGTGGACTGGTATCGGGAACTTTGAAAAATTCGCTTTTCAAGCATATTTTATGGTGCATTTTTCAGTAATCCACTTTTTAAAGACAATTTGTATCTCACTATCTTCTGCCATGACGTTTTTACTTTCTTATGCACAAAAATAGAAAACTCTGGATGTAGCGAAGTGAAATCCAGAGTA
>CAYWNO010000102.1:0-5848 GCA_964459665.1 uncultured Methanosarcinales archaeon | reverse complement strand
TTGGCAATATAGAATTAGCTTAACTGTTTGTCTATTTTAGGGGGTCAGTCCAAAATTAAGTGTTAAGGTTCATACCTCAAATGGTGATACGATAATTGCTATAGGTAACCGAATTAATGGAATGACAGAACATTTTAAAGTATAGAGGACTTTGAATAACCCCCTGTATTTATAAAGTAAATGCAGTTTATTTATAAATGGAATAGGGTTATTCAAAACTCTCTATATGATAAATATGATCAACCTATACTTCTTATAGATAAACCTATAGATAGTACACGTGAATCAATTCAGAATTTAGTAACTTTAGCTACAAATCCAAATAAAACCTTAAAATCTATAGATGATTTGTTGATGAAAAAGTAGATTTTTTATACCACAGGCGTGCAAAACTCCTCTATCCTTGCCTCGTATTCTTCTCTTAGCCTTCTTGTTTTTTCGCCAATCTTGCCATTGCCTATGGCCAAATGCTCAATCTTTGCGACTGGAATGATTCCTGCCCCCGTTCCGCTCAAGAATACCTCGTCTGCAAACATGAAATCCCTTGGAGTAAACCTGCCTTCAAGAACTTGCATTCCCTGTTTCTTTGCTATCTGCATTATTTTGGCTCTTGTAACTCCCCCAAGGCAGTTTGTATCGAGGCTCGGCGTGAAAAGTGAATTGCACCTTATTCCGAAAATATTGTCAACAGTTGCTTCTGATACAATGCCGTTTTCATCCGTCATGATCGCCTCATCTGCGCTCTTGTCAATTAATTCCCATGTCGCCATCACATTGTTTATGTAGTTGCAGGATTTTACGCCGCAGTCAAAGCTTGCATAGGGTATTTTTCTCGTCCTTGCAATTATTAATCTTATCCCTTTTTCATACAGCTCTTCGGGATAAAGCCTCAGATTTGCAACGATTATCACCAATCTTGGGTTTGAGCATTTTGCCGGATTGATTCCTAAATCCCCGATGCCGCGAGTAACTACGACTCTTATGTATCCATGGCCAAGGTTGCTCGCTTTAACGGCAGCAAATAACTGCCTTTCATACTCTTCCTTTGGAACCATCGGGATTCTTACAATTAAAGCAGAATCATAAAGCCTGCCCATATGCTCCTCGTGCAGGAGCACTTTCCCGTTAATAAGCCTTATTCCCTCGAATATTCCGTCACCGTACAGGAAGCAGTGATCCAAGACGGATATTTTTGCTTCTTTCAAGCCGAAAATCTCGCCGTCTATGCTTGCAATTTCCCTTCCTTTCATTTTTGATCACCGCGCTTGTTCTTAAATATCAATGCCTTGTTCGCGCCTTTTATCATTGCCCTTACAGATGCCATCACCACATCGGATTCAACTGCTTCCGATATGAACATATTTTTATTTTCGTCTTCAAACTTTATCGAGACGCTTGCAAGCGCATTTGTGCCGCCTGTAACTGCCTTGAGATTGTATTCTTTAAGGCTAATCAACGGGCCTATGACGGATTTTATGGCATTCGACGCTGCATCAATGGGCCCGATTCCGATTCCGGTGCCTGTCTTTTTTTCCCCGTTTATAATCAAGCCGACTGTTGAGCTTGGAGTTATATTGATGCCTGTAACAACAATCAGCTCATTGAGGCTTATCAGCTCGTTTTCCTTCTCGAATTCGTTGGCAACATCCATGGCAACCGCCATTATGTCGTCTTTTTCGATTTCCTTCTGCTTGTCTGAAAGCTCCTTTATTTTTGCAGTGATTTTATCGAGCTGGCTTTTATCGAGCTTAAAGCCAGCCTCTTCCAAGACGGTGCTTACCGCATGCTTTCCTGAAAGCTTTCCTATGACGATGTTTTCGCCAATCCACCCGATATCTTCCGGCGACATTATTTCATAAGTGCTTTTATGCGATAAAACTCCGTGCTGGTGTATGCCGGATTCGTGAGAAAATGAGTTCCTGCCAACTATTGCCTTATTTCTTTGCAGGTACATTCCCGTAAGTTTTGAAACAAGCTGGCTTGTATTGAATATTTCCCTTGTGTTGACATTTGTGTACGCATTGTAGTATTCTTTTCTTGTTTTTAGCGCCATGATCACTTCTTCCAATGCAGCATTTCCCGCCCTTTCGCCGATTCCGTTGATGGTTCCCTCCACTTGGGCAGCGCCGTTTTGAATAGCAGCCAATGAGTTTGAAGTTGCAAGCCCGAGGTCATTATGGCAATGGGCGCTAAGGATTATTCCCTTTATGTTTGGAACATTATCGGCAACATGCCTAAAGCGCTCTCCGAATTCTTCCGGCTGGGCATAGCCGACAGTGTCGGGAATGTTTATAGTCGTAGCTCCGGCGCAAACTGCTGCCTCGATGACTTCACACATATAATCAATGTCGGTTCTTGAAGCATCCTCGGGAGAGAATTCAATATTGCCGCAAAATGATTTTGCATATTTTACCATGTCCTTTACCATGCCAAGGATTTCCTCCTTTGTTTTTTTTAATTTATGCTCCATGTGAATCTGCGATGTTGCAACAAACACGTGTATCCTTGGATGCTCTGCATCTTTTATTGCACTCCATGCCGCATCTATATCTTCCTTTGATGCTCTTGCAAGCGCGCATATTTGCGGAATCCTGACTTCTTTGGCGATTGCCTTAACCGCCTCAAGCGAGCCTTTTGAGGCTATGGGAAATCCCGCCTCAATTATATCCACATTCAGCTTCTCAAGCTGTTTTGCAATCATTAGCTTTTCATTTGGGGCAAGATTTGCGCCCGGGCTTTGCTCGCCATCCCTTAATGTCGTATCAAAAATATACACTCTTTTCATTTTTATTTCCTCCGAAAGCTTATTTTTAATTTATTTATCATTCAGCATATTCCAGAATTTAGACAAAAAATCAATGCAAGACCCTTTTAGGAATATACCAATCCATCGGGTCTTATAGCAGCAGCAGAAGCAGGCTAAGTAGGTTTAAATTTAATAAAAACAACATAGAACTTTTTCTTGATTTTGTATCGGCCATTCTTTATGGAATTGCAAGGTTATATTTAAATTTATCTTTCAAAATAGGCATATTCTGCGAAACTGTGCGGGGCAGCGCCGCATTTTGGCAGGGTCTTTGCTCCCATACCAATCTTGAATTATCCAAACACCCCGTTCAAAAATCCTTTTTTGCCGCCTTCTTTTTCAAACTCTTCAAGAAGCTGCTTTTGCCCTTTGGTTAATTTTTCTGGGACTGAAATTATAACCTCGACGTATTCGTCGCCGGCATGGTGGCTGTGCAGGTCCGGAATTCCAAGCCCTTTCATCCGAAAAACCGTGTTGCTTTGGGTGCAAGCAGGCACTTTGAGGCTAGCTTTCCCCTTTAATGTTTGCACTTCAATCTCGCCGCCCAATGCAGCCGTCGTAAAGGGAAGCTTGGCTTTTATGTATATGTCGTTGCTGTTCCTCTCAAAAACATCGTGAGGCTTGACATGCATCACAATGTAAAGATCGCCTGGCGATGTTCCTTTATCGCCTGCTTCTCCTGCGCCTTGTATCCTTAGATTCGTGCCGTCAACTGCCCCCTGCGGAATCTTTACCTCTATTTTTCTTGTTTTTCTTACAAAGCCCTTGCCGTCGCATTGCAGGCATTCGTTCTTTACATATTTTCCTTCGCCGCTGCATTTCCTGCAGGTTGTAGTGGTTGAAAAAATTCCAAAAGGCGTCCTCTGGTTTCTTGTCATTACGCCCCTGCCGCCGCATTCATTGCATGCCACAATGTCGGATTTATTTTCAGCCCCGGTTCCGCGGCATTTATCGCATTCTTCAAGTCCCGGGATTTCTATGGCTTTTGCGGCGCCGAAGGCTGCGTCCTCAAGCTCAATTTCCATATCGTACCTCAGGTCAGAGCCCCTTTGGCGTCTTCGAGCCTTATGCCCCCCCCGCCTGCCGCCGAAAAAGCTGTCAAATATGTTGTCAAAATCAAAGCCAAAATCTCCTATGTCAGACATGAAGTCAGAATAATCAAATCCTGAAAATCCGCCGGCTTGCTCTCCTGCCGCGCCATGCTGGTCGTATTGGGCCTTTTTCTGCTCGTCGCTAAGAACGGCAGCAGCCTCGTTTATTTCCTTGAACTTTTCTGATGCGTCCGGGCTTTTGTTAAGGTCGGGATGGTACTGCTTTGCAAGCTTCTTGTAAGCTTCCTTTATGTCTTCCTTGGAGGCGCTCTTGCCAACCCCTAGCACTTTGTAATAGTCTTTTTCTTTTGTCATTTTGAACTAAAAAAATTTCGCCTGAAGCGAAATTTTTCTTCTTCTTCGTTTTTATCTCAAAAGCTCATAGCTCAAGATTTTCTTTAGCTTTTCCTTATCAGGCACCATGCTCTCCAAATCTGCGCCCGGAATTATTTTGCCTCCGCTTTTTATGTACTGCGCATACTGCCTTATGCTTTCAGGCTCATTTGGGTCTATAATGTTGTTTACCATAAACCAGACGCTTAATTCTTCCCCATACTCCTTGCAGCTTATCGAGGTCTTGCATTCCAATGGCTTTACCTTGTGAATCGTGCATCCTTTGTTGTCATCATAGAAGATGCACTGCCCGTAGGGCTTGCCCGCTTCTTTTAAAAGCTTTGGCCGAAGCATCTTTTTATTGAACATGTCTTTTTCTTCCAAAAATTCCGTTTTCAGCTCTTCCACAGAAATTTTCAGGAATTTGGCTATGCCCTTCTCGTCGCCCTCGGCAAGAAAGCCCGAGCCGTATTTGCACCCGTGGCTGCACGCATTGCACCTGCACGGCGCTGCCAGACTCAAAATATTTTTTAGCGGAGTTTGTTTGGTAATCATATAATTTAAAAAAATTTCAAAAGCGAAGCTTTTGAAATTTTTTCTTATTGTACTGTATCTGGAAAATCTTTAATTCGCGGAATTAAAGATTTTCTTATGTTATTAAAGAGTTTCATCTGATAATATCTCCCGCTCAATCTTTCTGGTAAAATTAATCTCTTTTTCAACGTCGTCTTTTTTATACCTTTGCTTTATGTATTCAAACCTTTCGTCCACGCTTACAACTCTATCGTTCTTGACTCTTTTGTCGGCATAAAAAACTATCTTTTCCTCCCACGTCTTTGGAAGAAACTCTTCCTCATCAAGATGATAAAGCCCGTGTTTTTTTATAAGCAGGGCAACTTCCGCAAAGCCCAAATCCCTAGCTAACTCGCACCCTTCAATCACATGGTCATTCGGGCTGAGCTTCTTTACGTCGTGCAATAAGGCGCCTGCCGCGAGCAGATCCCTGTTAACATTGATGCCCCTTTTCTCCAGCAAATCAGCCAGCTTCATCGAGAAATCGCAGACAGCGCTCACATGGGCGATAATATTAGGCGGGACATCATTCTCTTTTAGTATTTTCAGGCATTCTTCTTTTGTGGGAATTATCATATTTTTTGTTTTATCAAAGTTTTTTAATTCTATATTTTCCTAACTCGAGTACTGTTAAAGAGTTTGTCAATTCTTTTGCATTTATCCCCTTTAGTAACTCATCAAAAACTTTGCTGATTTTATCAACTGTAAAATAATAAGGCAATCTCATCAAAATTAATCCAAGCCCTTTGTTTTTCAGGAATGTTTCTGCAAACCCCAAATCTCTGCTAACAATTACATAATCATTATTTTGGGCGTAATCATAAATTTCGTCGTCTGTGGCAGAACCCAAAACTTGCCTTACGTGGGCAGATTTATACCCATGTTTACTGAAAATCGCCATTAAAGAGTGCGGCGAATCCGCGTCTATTAGAAATTTCATACTTTTATCTTCAATGGCTTCACTTCTTCGCCAATAACAAATTTCGCAGCATATCCTATAACGGCTATGATGTCTGCTTTTTTGACCCCATACTCCTTTTCTATA